>JAWOIE010000199.1:0-27456 GCA_046484825.1 Gammaproteobacteria bacterium
CAGGCATGAGGGAGTTATGGGTGCCTGGTTAAAATTGCGGGTAGAAAAATCACCAAATAAGTGACAATGACTCCTGGCGCTAGCCCGCAGTGATCCCATTCACCTTAAAAAGATTGTGCTAAGGATGCTCTGATTAAGTGCCTTTACGTCACTCCGGCGAAGGCCGGAGTCCAGGGAAATTAGAGCGGTACTGGATTATTCGCTTCGCTCACCCTGCGGGCCGCCTTTGGCGTTCAACGCACTACGTGCTGATGTTCTGGCCTTCGCCAGAATGACTTTTTTAGAGGTTCCCTAACTAATGGCTGTAATCTTCCGGGAGGTGTTCGGCCCAGTAAGTATTTTCCGGATGCGCCATTCCCATCTTTTCCGCCTCGCGCTGGGCTTCACCCCAGGTCATGACTTTTTTGCGATTTTTACCCGCTTTATGTTTGAGCTTGCTGTGCCAGGCGACGATAAAGCCGGGGTCGTTTTCATGAAGGGGTTCTAACATGGTAGCCTCCTTTGCTATGCATCAAGTTTAGATTTCCAAATAAACTATAGATGCGTGCCTGGGATTATCTACCATGCAATTTATCAGGGCATTACCGACAACCGACCTCGATTTTTGTGCGGGATTTTCAGTCCCCAACTATTCGTTATTTTATATCTTAAAAAACGCAAAAATCGTTATGTAACAGATCAGGAGTATTACCAGTATAAACGTTATGTAGCGCAGTGGAGCTTCCTGGAACATATCCCCAAAAGTCCTGGCAGTGCCCTGTGATTGCTGTAATGCGTAATCTTCCCGCGCTCTGTGCTGGCGCAACTGTTGGTACTCCTCCACCAGTTGCCTGGCATCTTGTAACTGATCTTCGTTTCTCAGCCACAGGCCCGGCATTGAAATGCCAAAAGTACCTGCTGAAGTTTCGTAAAAATCAATATTGTTATCCTGTAATAATTCACGAACCTCCTGCACTTCATCTTCTGGGACAAATCGAATCTTAAAAATTAAGACAGCCATAATTGGGGTTCACTAATGATCTATACGAATGGAATAAGATAGGAGTTAATAACATATCAAATATGTTATAGCTAATAAACTGTAAGTGGCCTCCAGCCTGGACGGCTTTTAAACATGATTACTCACCCAGATCGATGGGGCAGGCACGGTTAAATTTTCTGGCATAAAGCACCCAGAGGCCACCGCCGACAATGAATGATACGATAAAGGTATTCAGGTACTCCCCCAGTGGGATGAAACCGGCCAGTTTCAGGGCCAAATAGATAGAGCCCAGGGTGACGGCCATGCCGGTCAGCATGGAGCCAAAGAACAGCAGGATAGCAAGGGGTTTGTTGTCGATGTGGTTCACCACCGCGATGCCTTTGCCCAGGACAAACAGGTGCAGCGGGCGCATGAAAAATCCGGCAAGTAGGCTAATGGTGATGAGTAGATAGAGACTTGAGTGCATTGCCGTTATCTTCAATATAAAAAGGGATCTGCAAACTTATATCACATTACAGCCATTAGAGTAACAGAGCGCTTCCAATCGGATAAAGCGTCGAGGCAGTGATCATCAGGCTGCTGGCGGTCAGCGTCTCCACGCCGTAATCTTCAACCGGAATGTTGAATAAGTAGTAGATGAGGTCAGATAAAACTTTCTTCTGTCCGCCAGCGTTTGGGAGGTAAGGTGGGTCTACCTGCTGAGTCTAGCTAAGGGGTCAAGTTGACCGATAGCCATAAACGGAATGTGGTAGTTAATCAAGGCCCTCATTTCTCGAAAAGCGCAGACCAGGGGAGTCATGGGGGAGTTAGGGATGTTCTGTAAAATTCCTGCTTGACATAGAACGCTTATGGGCGTCATTTTTGGATTAAATAATACTTTGTTGATCCCATTTTTCACCAACCAGCATAGCGTTAATTCCAGCCGCACCTCTCATAGTAAACCCAAGATCAAACTCAATATCTGAACCTTCATGTAGAACATCCCATTCATCCTGATTAAAGGCTCTAAAATGAAAGTAAACATCTGCCTTTATTGATTCAACAAATGCGAAACAGAAACTCTCCTGCTTACTTTTTATCCTTCCTCTATATCTTATTATCTTTCCATCTTTATTTCGTACTAATCCCCGAACTTTATGCTTTATGTTTGATGGTAGTTTTACTCTACCGAGATGTGTACATATCTTATTTGATAGAAACCTATCACCATATAAAAAATTATGCCGCGCATACCAAAATTGTGCGCCGTAATTAGTATCACCATCTATAAAACTTCTTCTTAAGTGTTCGATTATTTTATCTGAGTTACTTACCTCATCATCAGCAATATAAATCATTGCAAGCTGTAAATGTGACTCAGGGTTTAAAGGGTTAACAGAAATACTCTTACGCAAAATCTCAGTTGCTTTTTTGTTGTCACCACTGTATTGCTGCGCCAGACGGGATGCAATAAAACCATTTCCGGGATTCGCAGAATACGCCCTTTCAAGCGCAGCGATAGCTGCAGGCTTATCACGCAACACTTCAGCCAATCTTGATTTTGAAGTCAGCAAGTGTTCATCTTCCGGAAAACGTTGCAACCCTTCATAAATTTCTTTTTCACACTCTTTTATTGAATCAGTAATAACACGATCTGTGAGTTGGTCTGAAGTAGCAACCCCCATTCTTTTTAGTCTGTCATCGATATCATCAATATATATCTGCACTAAAGCACTTCTCACATGCGAACTTTTCGCTCTGTCTTTAACTTTTTCAAGTAACGAAATTGCTGTTCTTCTATTTTTATCTCTTTCTATAACTTTATCTGATACATTTGCTAATCGGCGTAATATTCTCGACTTTGTATGAATAATTGGAATTGACAGACCATCTGAAAGCTCCTCAGATTTTTGAATAGATGCCAATGCCTCGTAAATATCTCCATTCGGATGATTTAATTCTAAAATCGCTTTCTGATGCTTAATATGAGCCAAACTTGCATTTGATTCTTCTGCTGCAAGAAATATCTGTTCAGCTAATTCTTTGCTTGAGAAAATTCCCGCAAGATATTTTCCTTTCAATATTTGTGAAAATGCTTCTTCATCTGTTTTAAAATCAACATTCAAATATTTAATAATGCGAATTAGTTGGTTTGCTTTATCGTTAGGATTCTTTAAAGCTTGCTGAAATACAAACTCCGCTATTAATTGGTGTCGACTTCTATACGTATAGTCTCGGAATACTGGATGCTTTTCGACATGAACCACATGTTCAAGTGGCTTCAAAAATTTCGCATTAAAATCCTCGAAATTAATACCGGAAACTCGTGATATCAACCCCGCTCTTGCTGGCACACCCAATCTATGAAAAGTACAAATGTCTAGGTATAAAATCCTGGCTTCATCAGGGATGATGTTAAGGTACTCATTATATACAATTTCTTCAAATGGTTTTCCTGATGTAGCTTCATGCAGTGCCACAAGCAGCTGTCGTTCAGCAGTCAAATGAAATGCGTTGACTTGCTCTGGTCGAGAAAGTCTCTCAAGCTCACCCAAACATTTGTGTTGACTTAACTTATCCAACAAACCCTCAATCTCATTTTCAGATAAGTTTCTAGCTTCTACTTCATAATTTATATCAGGATCTAGATCCTCACCATAGATATTCCATTCGTTTGTTCTGGCAGAAAGGAAAAGTGTGATTCTTATTTTTTCCCTTTCACAAAATTCAATCAAGTGAATAATCTCAGGTATGCGACCTGTAATATTATCTATTGCAATATAGATTCTTTCATTAATCAGACTATAAAGCTCTAGCAGTAAATCCTCTCTAATAGTTGAATAATCCTTTATACCTATGACAAATTTTTCAAAATCATGCGCAGCCTCCCAAGCCGTACGCCTAACAATCACACTTTTACCACTGCCTGCAAAACCTTTTACCAATACTGCATGTACAATTGTATTAGGCTCATCAACAACACTTTCAAGAAGAATGTCATCAATCACTTTTCTTCTTATATCTAACCCAGCCTCAAACACACCCCAATCATTGCTTGTGCCATTATAAAATTCTTTTGCTTCGACGCCCTTCATAGGCATGCCGGGATATAAATGTTCAAGATCAGTACTAAAATATTGGGTTAACTTGTTAGAAGGTCTTGCATGTGAAGCTATCCATTTTGAAAAAGTATAGCTTTCTTGCTTCTTTAATATACCCAGTAGCCGCTTATCTTTAGGGATCGTAGTATCAAGATATTTTAAAAATTCTTCAAAACTAGATTGAATAGGAATAAAGCGCCGTGAACTCCAATAACGTTTATCAATATCATCTAATCCCGGCCGCACAACAGCATAAGTGGGCCGTGATATTGCTCTATCACCAATATCAAATAATATATCCTGAATATTCGGATCGGAAATGTTATATCCGCAGAATATAACAGGGAAATCTCTTGCCCATTCATTAAAGGCATTAAAAATTCGTGTTCTATTATTTTTATGTTTTGAATATTCTTCGCTAGCCAATATCAATGGCAACTTATTGTCACTAACTTCTGTTATTGATCCATGCAACTTTAAGTAAATAAGGTTTTCAGGTATCTTTAATTTCTCATAAATATTATCGCCATCTCTAATAACTGGTTTAAGTTTTTGTATAGAGGAGCTGTTTTTATTATAAACCTTCTCAATAATCAGATCATAATTAGTGGTTACAATTGAATGCCATTTAAACTTTGCAATCAAGCTATGAAACTCAGCGGGTTCAATCGGCTCTAGAAGCTCTTTAATTTTTGATTGTACTGCCTGCAAGCCAGCATCATCTTTAGCAAATTCCGCAACTTGTGCTAGTGAACAACTTTTTTTAGCCCCACCTAAAAATGAATCACTTAAAATATCTCTCAATTGGTTCGCATCAGGTGGCTCAAAACCATCTTTGGATTTAGCCCCCTTTATCGCGCCAGCCCCAAGAAATAATATTGCTTCACCACTACATATTTTATCGATTAAATAGTCAGAAAGTTTATCCATCTTTTATATGTGCCTCTGTATCTACCCAATAACGGTGGAAGAACACAGTTTCAGATAATATTCCTGAAACAATTAATACTCACCACCCACCACATATTCCAATACCTCCACTACCTGCTCCGGTATCTCACACACCGCATTCACTCAAGAACCGCTCCCCGTTTCCCCTTTAGAACCCCTTTCGAATTACATTAAGGATTTTCTGAACAAGTTCTAGTCGTCATGTACTTCCTGCCCCTAGATTCTCTTCGAGCATCATCAGGGATTCCCTAAACTTGCTACACATGTTCTGGTCCCCTCGCAAGCTCTGTCTGGTCGCGCAATAATGACCAAAACTGACTTTTAAGCTACGCCACATCCTTCAAGGCATGGGTCAAAACCATTACATGCCGCCTAAGCCGCGTCTTTCTTCAGCTTGACCTTAAACTGTACCGCCTCATGTTCCTGCAAGACCATCAGGATCGCTACCAGGTTCTCTGCCGTGGGATTACCGGTAGGTCCGAGCATACGTTGCAGGCTTTTTTCTGACTTACCGACTTCTTCGGCCAGCTTTTCAAATCCAATTGTCGCGTTGACATAATCGCGTAATAAGCCCCTGCCCGCCGCCAGTTCGCCAGTCAGGATTTCATTGACGGCCTCTTCCAGCAGGGCACGACGAAAGCGGGCATCACGTTGTGCCCTTGCCTGTACTGTTTCACGAAAGTGGCGTGTTAGTGCCATATCAGATTACCCACAAATGCTATCTATATAAAGGTAACTTATGTGTTACCTTTGTCAAGCAGGCGTGGCGGGGGAAGTTGCGGCTATTCTGGTAAAAAGATTAATTTTTCGATGCTAAAGGATACGTGTCTGGGAGATGACGGATGTCCAGCGATAAATCCTCCTCCCATGTTGAACCCCTGGGCGTGTCGCTGATGTCTGTAAAGAATTTGCTGGGTGTCCAGAACCGCACCCGCCAAGTTGGTTATGTGCCTGGGTAGGTTGCGCTCTTTGCTGTTGCATCATGAGCATGAAGGGCTGGGCTACAGGCGGAACAGGTGCCTGAAGGCTGGGCCGCACGGGGCCAGGTATTCCAGAGCGAGGCGCCAACCAGTACGGTCAGGGCCGTCCACATCAGCACGTCACTGTCGGTAAAGAAGGTACTTGCTAGTAACGGCGCAGCGGCCAGGCTACCCAGTAGTAGCGGGCCATAGCCGCGTCGCTGCCGGGCGCGAAAGCCCAGGGCAAAGAGGGCGATGCCGATGAAGGCCAGCATCGCAGGCAACAGGTAGGGCGTGTAGTCAAAAAAGCCCAGGCCGAGGGAACTCCATAAACCGGCATAGGCTGGCCAGCAGGCGGGACAGGTGAGTTTGGGCAAAAGCGCCGTGCCTACGCCGGGCAGCAGACTGAGATTGAGGGCGAACAGGCGCCGTGCGGGGGGCGGTGTTCCGGGCGGTGCTGGGATCGGTTCTTGGATCGTTTCCGGGATTAACTCTGGCGTGGTAGCGCCCTGGCGTAAGGCCGCCGCGATTTGTGCCAGTGGCGGGACGCCGAGGTTGGGGCTGTCGGTGTCGGCGTACACGCGGCAACACAGATCATCACGCGTGGCCGCTTCGCCGGTGATATCGACACCATTCACCAGAATGGTGGGTGAGCCATAGCCCCGGGTATAGGCGGGCGCATCGGCACGCGCTACATCCCACTCCTGCCACCGCGGCTCCAGGCCAGCGGCACTAAAGGCGCGCCGCAGTTGCTCGCGCGCGGCCGCGATATTCGGGCAGGTCTGTTCATAGACCAGTTCGACCTTCATGATGGTGCTATCTCCTCTTGATTCAGGGCATCCAGTATCGGGCAGTCGCTGCCTGCTCCCGCGTCCGGACATTGCCGGGCCAACGTCAGCAGCGCGGCCCGCATGGCCTGCAATTCACGGATGCGGACATCAATGTCCGCGACCTTCCTGTCCGCGCGTTGCTTTACCTGGGCGCAGGTGGTGTGCGGATCGGCGCGTAATGAGAGCAGTTCCTCTATCTCCCGCAGGGTGAAGCCCACCTGCTTGGCGCGCTGAATAAAACGCACCCGTTGCAAGACCGACTCGGCATAGAGCCGGTAACCGGCCGCGCTGCGCGCCGGCCGTGGCAACAGGCCCTCGCGCTCGTAATAACGCAGCGCCTCCACACTGGTGCCGCTCTGTCTGGCCACCTGGCCAATGGTCAGGGTTGTCATGGGATACCTCGTACACAGGGAGTCTAGACCCTGAAGTGTACTCCAGGGTCAAGCCCTGTGCGGAGCATTTGGCGTGTCGCCAGGAAATCGGAAATTGAAAAGGGTTGTTGAGTGGCTGAAAACAAAAGGTCTGACCGGGCAGACCTTTTGTCTACGAGGAGTGTTGGTGATGAACAGGTCAGCGTTTATGCATTGCCGTGCTGAATACAGCGCAAGGAAATAACGCGTCCAGTGTCTATGACTGGTGAAGAACTATCTCGATAAGTAAACAAGGCTAGCTTTTATGACAGGCAGAAATCGCCTTGCGCGGTAAGCCCGCCTCAGTAACGCCGCAGGCTAATTTAAACAGCACCCACCAGAAGTCGTCCGGGCCGCTGGCCTGAGCCCCTGTACTACCCCGCCTGGCCCGCGTGTTTTTCCTCGACAATAGCTTCGATGGTCTGAATCACACCGAGGCTGGCGGCCTCGGCGCGCTGGAAGGCCTCGAGGACCTGCGCCACCCCGGCTTCGCTATGCAGTGCGGTTTCGCTGAGCATGCCCAGTGCCTGAAGTACTTCTTCATGCACTGCGCGGTGGGGTGTCTCCATGGCGCCATAGCTGCGCACCTTGCTAAAGCGCTCCTGGCCCTCGCCGTGTTCATACCACTGACCCAGACGGCAATTATGGTGGTCGACGCGTACGGCCTCGGCCTCGGCGGAATCCACGCCGAGGTCGATGGCGCGATAGGCGTTTTGTTTGTAAATAATATGGTCCAGTTTTACCAACGAGGCAAAACTGATATCGCGCACGTACTGGAGTTTTTGCAGGGCCTCGGCGGAGCTGCCGGCAAACTCGGCAAAGCGCTGGCCAAAGGCATGAATGGTGTGGCTGGTGTCGTCGGCCATGTCTTTCATTTTGCCGGAGTCGGTCTGCATGTGGGCCGACTCACGGGTAAAGGCCTCAATGGCCGGGCCAATTTTCTGTGTTGCCTCTTTGGTGGTGTTGGACAGGTTACGCACCTCATCGGCCACCACGGCAAAGCCGCGCCCCGCCTCACCGGCGCGCGCGGCCTCGATGGCCGCATTCAGCGCCAGCAGGTTGGTCTGCTCGGCAATGTTGGTGATCAGGCTGATGGCGCTGGAGACCTCGGCGCTGTGGGTGGCGAGTTGCTGAATGGTGTGATCCATTTGCTTGATCATCTGTACCATGGTGTCCAGGGCGCTGATGACCTCGGCGATGGCCTGCTGACTCTGCTCGGCCTTTTCCACCGTGTCCTGCGAGATGGTCTCCACAGCGGTAAGCTTGGTGTTGACGTTGAGCAGGTCCTGCTGGTTCTGTTTAAGATTGTTGAGCAGATTGCCGGCATTGAGCTGGCCCAGCTGGCCCATCAGTGAGGCGCGCGTGCCCTGTTTTTGATGGCCGATGATCTCGGCCAGAGATTCACTGAGTTTGCCCAGGGTGGCGCGGAAGCTGCCATGCAGACCCACCGCCTGCGGCAGGCGAAAGGTCTTTTTCTCGGCGACATATTTAAACGAGGTGTTGGTCTCGCGAAAAAAGGTTTCTACCTGATCAAGCATGTCGTTGAGGTTCCAGGCGATACGACCGGCCAGCGGGTTGGCGGGGATATGGGTGACCCGCTTGTCAAAGTAACCGGCACTGACCTTCTGAACGACGGCATCGATCTGTTCCAGCAGGGCGACCTGTCGGCGCAGCTGGTGCAGACTGAGATAGGCCAGCGGCACCAGCAGTGTCACCAGTAGCGTGGCGATACTATGGGTCAGGCTAAACTCCTGGTATTGAACCAGATAGGAAATGAGCGCGGCGCTGCAAAACACCGCAAGGTATAGCATCAGCTTAACACTGGAGAGTAAGGACCAGTTCTTCATAGCTTGTACTCTGTTGATTCAAGAAATTGACCAGTAAATTCAGCGAGGCCTCGCACGCGGCTTTCGGCCCGGCCTTTTTTTCCTCGGCCAGCATTTGTGCATAGAGACCGCTGATGGTGGCGACGGCGGCGCGGTTGGGCTGGCGGCGCACGGAAAAATAACCATTGACCTTGCCCTGTTCATCATACGACGGCGTGACATTGGCAAATACCCAGTAAAAGGCGCCATCACGGGCCAGATTTTTCACAAAGGCAAAGACCTCTTTTTCCGCTGCCAGGCTGTCCCAGAGAAATTTAAAGACGCCGCGCGGCATGTCCGGGTGGCGAATGATATTGTGCTGACTGCCCAGCAGTTGTGTCTCGCTGTAACCGGAAAATTCGATAAAGATACGATTACCGTAGGTAATACGCCCCCTGGTGTCGGTCTTGGAAACAATAAAATCGTTTGCCCGCATCAGCTTTTCCTGCTGTGTCGGGGTGATCCGGCGGTCTTTCATGTTGCTCCTTAACTGTTGCGTCACATAAAAATGGGTAATACCCACACAACAGTACCTAGTATATCGGGCCGCGTCGGCCGATCTTTATAGCGACCGAGTGGTGTACGAGAGCAGAGCGTGTTTATCCGCCGCGGATCAGAGACATGCAGTTCGGGGCTGTCTTCGCGCTAATAGCCAACAGAAATAGTAAGTTTTGTCGCAAAGCATGCAGTAAGGCATGCGCTAGCGAAGACGCCCGGCGCATGCCGGTGGCCTGTAAAGGACCTGGATATTCAGCGCCGCCTGACCCCCTAAAAAAAACACCCCGCATAACGGGGCGTTTAGTCCACAGGTCGTGGGGGGGATGATTCTAAGGGTTACGTGTAAACAAGGTAGCGGCCGCTGTCGGTTGTGGTCGCGGACACGCGGTGCGCTACAGGCTTGCCCAAATCAATTATAGACCAGTGCCGGCAACCAGGTGGCCAGCGCGGGCCATTGCGCCAGCATGGCCAGGGCCAGCAGCTGGATGGCGATAAACGGCATCACGCCCCTGTAGATCTGGCTGGTGCGAATGGCTGGCGGGGCGACGCCCCGCAGGTAAAACAGCGCAAAGCCGAAGGGCGGGGTCAAAAATGAGGTCTGCAGGTTGATGGCAATCATGATCCCGAGCCAGATGGGGTCGAGACCCATGGCCAGCAGCACCGGCGCGACAATGGGCACCACCACAAAGGTGATCTCGATAAAGTCGAGCACGAAACCCAGGAAGAACATCAGCAGCATGACCACCAGCATGGCGGTGAAGACGCCGCCGGGCAGCTGGGTGAGAAAGTCGCGCACCAGGTCGTCGCCGCCGAAGCCGCGAAACACCAGCGAGAAAATCGAGGCGCCTATAAAGATGAGAAACACCATGCTGGTGATCTGCAGGGTGCTGCGCATAACCTGTTGCAGCATGCGCAGATTGAACTGGCGCTGCGCGGTGGCCAGCAGGATGGCACCCATGGCGCCGACGGCGGCGGCCTCGGTGGGGGTGGCAATGCCGCCGACAATGGAACCCAGCACCGCTACGATCAATACCAGGGGTGGCAGCAGCGCCTGCACAATGCGCAGCAGCAGGGCACGGGGACTGATGGCGCGCTCGCTCCTGGGCAGGGCCGGGACACTGGCCGGCCTGAACACGGCGACCAGCAGGAGATAGATAATATAGAGTCCCACCAGCAGCAGACCGGGGACCAGGGCGCCGACAAACAGGTCACCCACGGAGACGGTCTCCGGGGCGAATATCCCCATGTCCAGTTGCGCCTGTTGATAGGCCGAGGACAGCACATCACCGAGGATCACCAGGATGATTGAGGGCGGGATGATCTGCCCCAGGGTGCCGGCGGCGCAGATGGTGCCGGTGGCGGTGCCGACGTCATAACCGCGCCGCATCATGGTGGGCAGCGACAGCAGCCCCATGGTCACCACGGTCGCGCCGACAATGCCGGTACTGGCCGCCAGCAACATGCCCACCAGCACCACCGAGATCCCCAGGCCGCCACGCATGGGGCCGAACAACATGGACATGGTGTCGAGCAATTTGTCCGCCACTTTGGAACGTTCCAGCATCACCCCCATAAAGACAAACAACGGGACGGCGATGAGGGTGGTGTTGGTCATGATGCCGTAGAGGCGATTGGGCAGGGCCTGTAAAAACGAGGCATCAAAGGTGCCGGTGAGCCCACCGACAAAGGCGAATAACAGGGCGCTGCCCGCCAGGCTGAAGGCGACCGGATAGCCCGCCAGCAGCACCAGGCAGGCAAACACGAACATGACAATGGCGAGCCACTCCATACTAGAGCTCCACGCCCTGGTCGTCTTCGCGGATGGGGATATCTCCGCGCAGGCGGCGCCAGGCGCTCAGGATCTGGGCCAGGCCCTGCAGGATCAGCAGGGCGGGCATGAGCAGCATGCAGGTCTTGAGCAGGTAGATCCACGGCAGGCCGCCGCTTTCCGGCGAGCCTTCCAGATACGACCAGGAGGTCAGTACATAGGACCAGCTGGACCCGGCGATAAACAGGCACACCGGCATGAGCAGCAGCAGGCCGCCGAAAAAATCCACCCGGGCGCGGCCGCGGTTGCCCCAGCGGCGATAAAAAATGTCCACCCGCACATGGCCGTCGTGTTTCAGCGTATAGGCAGCACCCATCATGAAGGTGATGGCGTGCAGGTAGGTAATGGCCTCCTGCATGCCGATCCAGCCAAGATTAAAGGCATAGCGCAGCACCACCACCAAAAAGGTGAGCAGCACCATGAACAGGGTCAGCCAGGCAAACAGGCGACCGGAATACTCGCTAAGGGACTCAAGCAGGCGAATACTACGTTGCATCATTCCCATTCCTGAATAGGGAAATAAAAACACTTATACACAAAATCTTAAGGTATTGATTAGTTGGGTGTATTAACTTCACGCTTTGCTCTGGTACTGTAAAAATAACATAACTTATTGTTTAATAGTGATTTTATATTCCAACTTTGCGCCGCTGCCGAAGGCAAGCCCATAGGCACAATATTAGCCGAGGCTAATTTAATAAATTGTCCACAAAGTTATCCACAGGCGTCGGGGGTCGCCACGAGGCGCAGGTCGAAGTCGGTGTGCGCAAAGATAGTGAGCACATACTCACTCCGGGTGGTGACAAAGTCACTGGTGTTTTCACCGCCGGTCGCGTTGCCGCGAACGTCCTGCAGCACCTCAAGCTGTCTCGCTTCAATCGTGCTATCGACCGACATGCAGGCAAGGAATTACCAGGAAAACAGGATCCAGCGCTGGATCGGTGGATTGTCGAGGTCGTTGTGGCGGCTGTCGAGGATCCCGTCGCCGTCACTATCGTAAAGATAATAGGGCGGGCCGCTTTTGGGCGTGACCTTGGCATAGCGCAACTGGCCGTTGATGCGGTGTTCCTCGATGACCGTGGACTCGCGGCGAATAATGGTAACGGTGTCCTCTGGCATGGGCTGGTTCGGGTCCAGGCCGGGGAGGTCGTCGGGCGGCGGCGGGACGTTGTCCGCCGCGATGGCCGGCGCCGTCAGTAGCAGGCCGGCGAGCAACAGACTAGAGATCGAGAAGAATCTCCGCCTCTTCGGCAGAAGGCTCAAAACCCTGATGTTCATAGTGGCTGAAGATGGCATTGCGAATGTCCTCGGGGTTATCCAGGATCTGGATCAGGTCCAGGTCTTCGGGGTTGATCACCTTTTCCGTGACCAGGGTGTCTTTAAACCAGTCAATCAGGCCCGTCCAGAAAGGCGCATGGACCAGGATGATCGGGATGCGGCGGGTCTTGCCGGTTTGCACCAGGGTGAGTATTTCCGCCAGTTCGTCCAGTGTACCAAACCCGCCGGGCATGACGACATAGGCCGCTGCGTACTTGACGAACATGACCTTGCGGGAAAAAAAGTGGCGAAAGGTCAGGCGAATGTCCTGATATTCATTGCCCGACTGCTCGTGCGGCAGCTGAATATTGAGACCGACACTGGGCGACTTGCCCTCGAAGGCGCCCTTGTTGGCCGCCTCCATGATGCCGGGGCCGCCGCCGCTGACGACCGAGAAGCCGGCATCCGACAGGGTGCGTGCGATCTCCACGGTCTTTAGATAATAGGGGTGATCCGGTGCGGTGCGTGCCGAGCCGAAAATACTCACTGAGGGTTTGATGCGCGCCAGGCGCTCAAAGCCCTCGACGAACTCGGCCATGATCTGAAAGATCTTCCACGACTCACGGGAGAGATTGGTGTCATTGATCGGGTTCATGCCCGGGTGTCTGTTCTTGTCATCCATAGAGGGTTTCTTCTGCAATTTTGTGGTGTATCAAGTATCGGCTGCCGGGTGCTTCGGTTAGAATCATGGCCAACATCATAATCGCTGCGTCGATGCCAGACCAGCGACTTAACCGAAATTATCAGTCCGCCTATGTCAGCCAAAAAAGCCCCATTCATTCTCGTCGATGGTTCGTCCTATCTGTTTCGCGCCTATCACGCTATGCCCAACCTGAGTAATAGCAAGGGCGAGGCCACCGGCGCCATGTACGGTGTCATCAATATGCTGCGCCGCCTGCTCGGTGAATATCAGCCGGAGCATATCGCCGTGGTCTTCGATGCCAGGGGCAAGACCTTTCGCCACGACATGTATAAGGAGTACAAGGCGAATCGCCCGCCCATGCCCGACGACCTGGCGGCGCAGATCCCGCCGATTCACGACATTATTCGCGCCATGGGCCTGCCCCTGATCGCCGTGCCCGGGGTCGAGGCCGATGACGTCATCGGCACCCTGGCGCGTCAGGCCGAGGCGTCCGGTATCGACACCATCATCTCCACCGGCGACAAGGACATGGCGCAACTGGTGGATGCGCACGTTCACCTGATCAACACCATGACGGATTCCTATCTGGACCGCGACGGGGTCGTGGAAAAATTCGGTGTGCCACCGGAACGTATAATCGATTATCTGGCGCTCATCGGTGATACCTCGGACAACGTCCCCGGCGTGCCCAAGGTGGGACCAAAGACGGCGGTGAAGTGGCTGGCCGAATATGACTCACTGGAAAATATCATGCAGCGTGCCGACGAGTTCAAGGGCAAGGTCGGTGAATACCTGCGCGACACCCTGGAACAATTACCGCTGTCACGAGAACTCGTGACCATTAAGTGCGATGTCCCGCTGGAGGTGACACCGCAAAGCCTCAACCGCAACACCCCGGATCAGGAAAAACTCCGCGAGCTCTTCAGTCGTTATGAATTTAATACCTGGCTTAAACAACTGGGTAGTGGTGATGACAACGTCAGTGATAACGGTGCGAGCGCTGTCGATGACAGTCGCGATGAAAAAATTGAAACGCAATACGCGACCGTGCTTACTGAGGACGTGTTTAACGACTGGCTAAAACGTTTAGAAAAAGCTGAGCTATTTGCCTTTGATACCGAGACCACCAGTCTGGACTACATGCAGGCCGAGATCGTCGGCGTCTCCTTTTCCGACAGGCAGGGTCAGGCCGCCTATGTGCCGCTGGCGCATGACTATGCCGGTGCGCCAGCGCAACTCGACCGCGACACGGTACTCCGGCAGTTAAAGCCGCTTTTGGAAGACGACCGTCAGAAGAAAGTCGGGCAGAATTTAAAGTACGACATGAACGTCCTCGCCAACTACGATATTCACTTGCAGGGTATTGCCCACGACACCATGCTGGAGTCGTACGTGCTCAACAGCACCTCCTCGCGGCATGACATGGACACCCTGGCGCTGCGCCACCTGAACGTCGAGACCATTCACTTTGAAGATGTCGCCGGCAAGGGCGCGAAGCAACTGAGCTTTAACGAAGTCGCCGTCGAACAGGCCGCCCCCTACGCCGCCGAAGACGCCGACATTACCCTGCGCCTGCATCAGGTGCTGTGGCCGCAACTGGAGCAGGTCGCGTCCTTGCGCAAGGTCTATAGCGAACTTGAAGTGCCGCTGGTGTCTGTGCTGTCGTCCATGGAACGTCACGGCGTATTGATCGATACCAAAATGCTGGCCAAGCAGAGCCGGCAACTGGCCGGGCGGATTGCGCAACTGGAACAACAGGCGCACGAACTGGCCGGCGAAGTCTTTAACCTGGGGTCACCGGCACAGTTACAGAAAATCCTGTTTGAAAAACAGGGCCTGCCGGTCCGGAGCAAGACCCCCAAGGGTCAGCCCTCCACCGCCGAGTCGGTGTTACAGGAACTGGCCAATGACTATGAGCTGCCGCGGACAATTTTAGAATATCGCAGCCTGAGCAAACTCAAGTCCACCTATACCGACAAGCTGCCGGAGATGATCGCCGCCGATACCGGACGGGTGCATACCTCCTATCATCAGGCGGTGGCGGCGACGGGACGCCTGTCCTCCTCGGATCCGAATCTGCAAAACATTCCGGTGCGCAGTGAAGAGGGGCGACGCATCCGCCGCGCCTTTATTGCGCCGCCGGGATACAAGATGCTGGCGGCGGATTACTCGCAGGTCGAGCTGCGCATTATGGCGCACCTGTCCGGCGATGAGAGTCTGCTGCGCGCCTTTAGCGAAGGCGCCGACATCCACAGCGCCACCGCCGCCGAGGTGTTTGGGGTCAGCCTCGAACAGGTCAGCAAGGATCAGCGGCGTTCCGCCAAGGCCATCAACTTTGGTTTGATCTACGGCATGTCCGCCTTTGGCCTCGCCAAACAACTGGATGTGGATCGCACGCAGGCGCAAAATTATATCGACCTGTACTTTGCCCGTTACCCCGGCGTGAAACAGTTTATGGATAACATTCGCGACAGCGCCCGTGACAAAGGCTATGTGGAAACGGTCTTCGGCCGTCGCCTGTATTTACCCGACATCAATGCACGCAACGGCCAGCGCCGCCAGTATGCCGAGCGCACCGCCATCAACGCGCCCATGCAGGGGACCGCCGCGGATATTATCAAGCGCGCCATGATCGCTATCCACCATGAATTGCGTAGCGGCCAGTATGATGCCCGCATGGTCATGCAGGTGCATGATGAACTGGTGTTTGAAGTGGTCGAGGCACAGCTCGACAAGGTCAGTAAAATGATTCAGGACAGAATGAGTCAGGCGGCCGAGCTCAAAGTCCCCCTGGTCGTTGACGTCGGTGTCGGCGATAACTGGGAAGAGGCGCATTAAAAGGGCTCGCGGCAAACGCGTCTGGAAAAGCCATACGGCACACTTCGCTAACTACCACCTCGGTTGACCAGGCTTTTCGAGTACCACGGTAAGCTTAAATCCCTGGGGATTGTGATGACCTATAGAATGCCGCCCCCCCAGAGGATCCGTAAAAGCCGTATGGATAATGGCGATACGCAAAATTTTTTTATAACGCAGCAGAACTTTCCCAGATCCCGCCAGTCCTATGTGTAGTGCTAACGCACCTCCCGCTTTTAACTCCCTGCGGGAGATACCCATTCAGCACCCCCAAGCTGAGTGGTTGATTTACCCGGTGTACTCTCCCCCTGAGCACCGGGTTTTTTTTGCCTGCGGGAAAGGCCTTTGCCCGCAGGCCTCAGGCCAGTTCGGGCTTGATGTCGCGTCCCAGCAGGGCGTCGACGGCCCCCCGTGGTGACTCGTTCTCATAAAGTACGCGATAGACCTGTTCGACAATGGGCATTTCGACCCCCTGCCGTTGTGCAAGGGTATGCACTTCCTGGGCGGTGATGACGCCCTCCACCACCTGGCCGATAACCTCTTTGGCCTGCGCCTGGTTCTCCCCCCGACCCAGGGCCAGTCCCAGGCGGCGATTGCGGGATTGGTCGTCGGTGCAGGTCAGTACCAGGTCGCCGAGGCCGGCGAGACCCATAAAGGTCTCGCGCTGGCCGCCCAGGGCGACACCCAGGCGCATGACCTCGGCCAGGCCGCGGGTAATGAGCGCCGCACGGGTGTTGGCGCCAAAGCCGAGGCCATCGGCGATGCCGGCGGCAATGGCCAGGGCGTTCTTGACCGCGCCGCCGACCTCGACCCCGACCACGTCGTCGCTGGTATAGGCGCGAAATCGTTCACTGTGCAGCATGGCGGCGACCTCGGTGGCGAAGTCCGGGTTTTTCGAGGCCACGGTCACTGCGCCGGGTAGGCCGCTGGCGACTTCCTTGGCAAAGGTGGGTCCGGAAATCACGGCCATGGGCATGAGGTCATCGAGCTCCTCGTGGGCCACCTGATGCAGCAGTTTGCACGAGCCATGTTCAAAGCCCTTGGTGGCCCAGACGAGGCGTTGCTCGGCGTTGAGCAGTGGTTTGATCTGCTGCAAGGTCTGCCGAAAGGCGTGTGAGGGTACCACGACGAGAATATCGCTGGCCTGTGAGACTGCCTCGGCGAGGTCCGCGCTGACCTGCAGGAGCTCAGGAAAGTGTATGCCCGGCAGATAGCGCGCATTGTGGCGCGTGTCGATCATGTCCTCGGCGTGCGCGGCGTGATGCGCCCAGAGGTGGACCGGGTAACCGTTGCGGGCCAGCAATATGGCCAGGGCCGTGCCCCAGGAACCGGCGCCCAGGACGGCGATGGGGTGTGTGCTCAGGCCTGCCATGGCAAGGTTAGTGGACGGGGTCGGTGGCGGAGGTCTCGGCGGCCGCGGCCGGCGCCTGTTGTTGCTGCTCCAGGTGCTGGCTATACAGGACATCGAAATTGACCGGTGCCAGGAGCAGGGGCTGAAAGCCGCCGCGGGTGACCAGATCGGAAATGGCCTCGCGGGCATAGGGAAAGAGAATGTTGGGGCAGAAGCTGCCGATCATGTGCGACAGGTCCTGCGGGCCGAAGCCGGCGATGCCGAAAATCCCCGCCTGCTGCACCTCGACCAGGAAGGCCGTCTTGTCCTTGTTTTTGGTGGTGACGGTCAGCGACAGCACTACCTCATAGGTATTTTCACCAATGGAGCGTCCCTGTGAATTGAGTTCCAGATTGACCTCGGGCTGCCATTCTTCATTAAAGATGGCGGGCGCATGCGGCGCCTCAAAGGAAATGTCCTTGGTGTAGATCTTGTGAATGGTGAATTGTTGCTGGGGCTGTTCCGTCGCCGCGGGTTGTTGCTTGTCGTCGCTCATGATGACTGCCTTCTGGGTATGCTGGTGTGCGTGGTGAATGCTGATGGTAACAAACTAATGCGCCGGCGTCAGAGGGATTGGCGTACCCAGCGGAGCAGAGCGTTTAAATCCATGGCGCCGGCCGTGCGCTGAATTTCGCGGCCGCCTTTGAACAGGGCCAGGGTCGGGATACTGCGAATGGCAAAACGCGCGGCCAGTGCCTGTTCCACTTCGGTGTTGACCTTGGCGAGACGCACCTGCGGTTCCAGTTGTTGCGCGGCCTGGCTAAACACCGGCGCCATCATCTTGCAGGGGCCGCACCACGGCGCCCAGAAATCCACTACCAGGGGAATGTCGGACTTGTTCAGGTGCTGATCAAAAGTGCTGGCCGTGAGTTCGACAGGTTGCGCCTGAAACAGGGGGTGTTTGCATTTGCCGCATTTGCCACCGGCGCCGAGCCGCTCGGCCGGGACCCGATTGATGCCCCCACAGGACGGACAGACAATGTGCAGGGCGTCGCTCATGCGAGGGAGTCGGTCAGGCCCAGGTGCCGGTCCAGTTCGCCCTTGCGTTCCAGGTCGAACAGGTCATCACAGCCGCCGACATGAACGTCGTCGATAAAGATCTGTGGTACCGAGGTGCGGCCGCTGCGTTGTTGCATTTCCTCGCGCAGGCCGGGTTGTTTATCAATGCGAATATCCTCGTAGGCGACACCTTTGTGTTTGAGGAGCTGGCGGGCGCGCAGGCAATAGGGGCAAAAGGCGGTTCCATACATAACAACATTGGGCATTGGCAGGTCCTTGGGTTACTTCTGCAGGGGCAGGTTGGCGCCTTCCCAGGCCATGACACCGCCACGCAGGTTGTAGACATTTTCATAGCCGTTCTTTTTCAGCACCGAACAGGCCTGCCCGGAACGATGGCCGGAGCGACAGGCAACAATGACCGGTTTGCCCTTGTGCTTGTCCAGCTCGCCGAGGCGTTCCTTGAGGTAGGCGAGCGGGATGTGGACGGAATTGACGATATGGCCGCTTTGATATTCATTGGTCTCACGCACATCGAGCACAACGGCATCTTCACGATTGATCATCATGGTGGCCTCACTGGGCGAGGCGCTCAGATAGCCACGCAGACGCTGACCGAAAAAGCTAAGCAGTAACAGATAAATAATCACCAGCAGGGCGGCGGTGAGGATCCAGTGATTTGTCGCGAATTCAATATATTGCGCCATGGTGATGCTTCAACTCTATGATAAATTTTTTAAGACAAAGTGCCGACCAACAGGTTCGGCGCGGTGGACGATGTTAGCGGCGATGGTCCTGCGCGCATTCTAGCGAATCCCGGGCAGGCGCACCAAGCCGCAGTGGCCAGGCTGCCGATACCCGGGAGGTCTGGAGGCTAGGGTGCGGAGTTGCAGAAGACTTCGCGCATCATGCCAATGAGTCGCAGGGTGCGTGAATCCCCCACCCGGTAATACACCCGGTTGGCATCCTTGCGGGCGGCGAGAATGCCCTTGTCACGCAGGATGGCCAGATGCTGGGAGATGTTGCTCTGCGAGGTGCCCACATGTTCAACAATATCCTGCACACTGATTTCCTGGTCGCCCAGGGTGCAGAGAATTTTTAAACGCAGGGGGTGTGACATGGCCTTGAGAGAGCGTGAGGCGCGGTCGATATCCTCATCCTGGGTCATTAGGCCGCTAAGTTCAGTCTCGTTCATCGATATCAACCTGAGGTTGTGTAAGTGGATCGGTATGGACAGTCTATATTACCGCTGCCTTTTATTAACAAAACATTATACAATAATCTACCCCTTGAGAAGTGCCGTCACTAAGAAACCAGAAACTTTTTATTGTTATTGGCCGTGCCGTTCTCAGGGATATGCGGTTTGAATTTTGATCAGCGTCCCTTATATAGGTTAGACTTCGTCTAAATTAAGCTTTTTCTTTGCAGGCAAGCACAGACACTCTATGAACGCCACAGTCCGCCCCATGCTCCTCATCGTCCTCGACGGCTGGGGATACTCCGAGAATCTCGAAGCCAATGCCATTGCCGCGGCGCACAAGCCCACCTGGGATCGCCTGTGGGAGCAGTATCCACACACGCTGATTCGCGGTTCCGGTGCCGAGGTCGGTCTGCCGGCGGACCAGATGGGCAATTCCGAGGTCGGCCACCTCAATCTGGGCGCCGGCCGCGTGGTCTATCAGGAATTTACCCGCGTCAGTCGTTCCATCAAAACAGGCTCGTTTTTTACCAACCAGACCCTGGTGGATGCCGCCGCGCTGGCGCGTGATTCGGGCAAGGCGCTGCATATCCTGGGCCTGCTCTCTACCGGCGGCGTCCACAGTCACGAAGAGCACATCCATGCCATGGTCGAGCTGGCGGTCAAGGAAGGCGTGGAAAAAATCTACGTGCATGCCTTTACCGATGGCCGGGACACCGCCCCCAAGAGCGCCTCGGATTCCATCAAGGCCATGGAAGCCAGGTTTGCCGAGCTGGGCAAGGGGCGTTTTGCCTCCATTATCGGCCGTTACTTTGCCATGGATCGTGACCACCGCTGGCCGCGCATTCAACAGGCCTATGACCTGATCACCCAGGGCCAGGCCGACTTTCAGGCCGTGGATGCCATGACCGGCCTGGGCATGGCCTATAACCGTGGCGAGACCGATGAGTTTATTCAGGCGACGGCCATTGTCCCGCCGGGCGAGGCCCCGGTGCGCATGGAAGACGGTGATGTGCTGGTGTTTATGAACTATCGCTCTGACCGCGCCCGCCAGATCACGCGGCCGTTCATCGAGCCGGACTTCGATGCCTTCGAGCGTGGCTATGTGCCGAAGCTGGGCATGTTTGTCAGTCTCACCGAGTACAAGGCCGACTTTGATGTGCCGGTCGCCTACCCGCCGGATCGTCTCAAAAACGTCTTTGGCGAATACATTTCCAATCTCGGCTTGCGTCAGTTGCGTATCGCCGAGACCGAGAAATACGCCCACGTCACCTTTTTCTTTAATGGCGGCCGCGAAGAACCGTTTGAGTTCGAGGACCGTATCCTGGTCAATTCGCCCAATGTCGCCACCTATGACCTGCAACCGGAAATGAACGCCCCCGAGCTGACGGACAAACTGGTGGCGGCCATCGAGAGTGGTCAGTACGACGCCATCATCTGCAATTACGCCAACCCCGACATGGTGGGGCATACCGGCATCTTTAAGGCCACCGTCAAGGCCATCGAAGCCCTGGACGCCTGCCTCGCTCGCGTGGTGGAGAGCATCCAGAAGGTCGGCGGCGAGGCCCTGATCACCGCGGACCACGGCAATGCTGAGCAAATGGTCAACCCGGAAACCGGTCAGCCTCATACCGCGCATACCAGCAACCTGGTGCCACTTATATATATTGGTCGCCCGGCCGTGTTGTCCGCCAACGGTGCCCTGTCGGACGTGGCCCCGACCATGCTGGATTTGATGGGGCTGGAATTGCCTCCCGAGATGAATGGTCGTTCATTGGTCGTACCGCCACAGGACGAGATCGAACAAAGTCCCGTCTGAGCGTTTCATGCTACCCTTGGCCTGCATGAATCAGGCTTGGCGCACATCCTTCTCCGTAACGTTTTTCACCGCATTGCTGCCGGCCGTGCTGTTGGCCACGTTGTCCCTGCCGCTGTCGGCGGCGGACACGGCGACAGCGGCCCGCGCGCAGGAGCTGAACCGGCTGCGCGAAAAAATCCACGCCCTGCGCGATGAGCTACATCAGACCAAAAGCCTGCATGATTCGGTGCGCGCGGAATTGCGCCAGCTGGAGAGCGACATCGGTGAGCGTGTCCACGCCCTGAATAAGATCGCGCGTCAGTTACGTCAGGCCACGGCCAGACTGGTCGATTTGAAAACCCAGCAACGGCAGTACCAACGGGAGTTGCGCACGCAGCAAACCCTGCTGGCGCAGCAGGTGCGCGCCGCCTACGCCATCGGTCGGCAGGAATTTCTCAAGTTAATGCTCAATCAGGAAGATCCGTCGGCAGTGGGCCGCGCCATGACCTATTACGATTTTTTCAATCGCGCCCGCAGCCAGCGGATTGCCACTGCCCGCGATACCATCAGCCGCCTGGCGGCAGTGAAACAGGATATTGAGACAGAGCAGCAACACCTGCGCCAATTGCAGGTGTCACAGCAAACGGAAAAGACGGCGCTGGAACAGACCTCCCGTTCGCGCGCCCTGGTAGTGGCGCGGCTCAACAGTGAGCTGCAAAGCAAGAGTGAAACCCTGGCGCGCTGGCTGGAAGATGAAAAGCAGTTACAACGGGTCGTTGAGGCCATTCAGGAGGCCATGCCGGATATCCTGACCGATCGCGGCCAGCGCGCGGTCTTCAGCGCCCTGCGGGGGCAGCTCGCCTGGCCCGCCCGCGGCCAGCTCAAGGCCCTGTTTGGCACGTCGCGCGAGGCCGGGCAGGCGCGCTGGAACGGGGTGCTCATTACGGCCGATGAGGGCAAGGAGGTCAGGGCCATTTCCCATGGCCGGGTTGCCTATGCGGACTGGTTGCGCGGCTATGGCCTGCTGGTGATTGTCGACCATGGCGAGGGCTACATGAGTCTCTATGGCCACAACCAGAGTCTCTTTAAAGAGACTGGCGACTGGGTCGAGGCGGGTGAGGTCATCGGCAGTGTCGGCAAGAGTGGTGGCCAGCAGGACGCGGCCCTGTATTTTGAAATTCGCCACAAGGGAAAACCGCAAAACCCGGTAAAATGGTGTAAAAGTTAAGCGGTTTCAGGCCGATAACCCGTTAATAGCGGCGGGATCGCGAGGCCTAAAAGGATGCCTGAACAGGACATTTACGGTAGTATCGTCCGACACGGACAGTGAGAAGCACTATTAATATTCCAACCCAATTGTAGATGAAGCCCATGAAGAATTTTAGCCGTCAGTTTTTACTCGTCGCCCTTGGCCTGTTTACCGGCCTGTTGCTCGCCATTGGTCACGGCGTTATGGCGGAGCGCCCAGTGCAAAACGGCAGTCTGCCGCTCGAGGATATCCGCGCCCTGAGCGAGGTGTTTGGCAAGATTAAGGAAAACTACGTCGAGGATGTCGAAGACAAGACCCTGCTGGAAAATGCCATTCGCGGCATGTTGACCGGGCTGGACCCACACTCCAGCTATCTGGATAAGGAATCCTTCAAGGAACTGCGCGTCGGTACCTCAGGTGAATTTGGTGGTCTCGGTATTGTGGTCGGCATGGAAGACGGCTTTGTCAAAGTGGTCTCCCCCATCGACGATACCCCGGCAGATCGCGCCGGCATCAAGGCGGGCGACCTGATCATCAAGCTGGACAAAAAAACCGTCAAGGGCATGACCCTGGATGAAGCCGTCAAGATCATGCGCGGCCGTCCGGGCACCAGCATTGACCTGACGGTGATTCGCGAAGGCGAGAGCAAACCCCTGGTGCTGACCGTGGTGCGCGACAAGATCCGCGTCAAGAGTATTCGCCACCGTACCCTGGCGCCGGGTTTTGGTTATGTGCGCATTAGTCAGTTTCAGGAGCGTACCGGCCGTGACCTGCATGAGGCCATTACCAAACTGAAAGAAGAAAACAAGCAAGGTCTCAACGGCCTCGTGCTGGACCTGCGCAACAACCCCGGTGGGCTACTGGATTCCGCCGTGGCCGTCTCGGATACCTTTCTGGAAAAAGGCGTGATCGTCAGCGTGCGTGGCCGACAGTCGTCCACGGATATGAAACACCAGGCCAACCCCAACGACTGGCTCAAGGGTGCACCCATGGTGGTGCTCATCAACAGTGGTTCGGCCTCGGCCTCGGAGATCGTCGCCGGTGCCCTGCAGGACCACAAGCGCGCCATCATCATGGGTGAAGCCTCTTTTGGTAAGGGCTCGGTGCAGACGGTCGTGCCCCTGGGCAATGAGTCCGCCATTAAACTGACCACGGCGCGCTACTATACCCCCAATGATCGCTCCATCCAGGCCGAGGGGATCCAGCCGGATATCACTCTGGACAACCTCAAGGTCGCCGCCAGCCAGGACGGTAAAGACGAGCGGGTCAAAGAGGCGGACCTGAACAAGCATCTTGAAAATGGCGACGCCCAGCAGACCGACAAGGAACGACAGGCCAAACAGGCCGAGGCGCGTGTGACCCTGGCCAGCGACGATTATGCCCTGTACGAGGCACTGAACATGCTCAAGGGCCTTCACTTGATGGGTCAGCGTTAAGCCTGCTGGTAACGTCGGCATACCGGGCAGGATGAAGCTAGCACGCACAAAGATATTCATGCTCGTGCTCGTGCTGGCAGCCCCGCTGGCGCATGCCGGGCCGGTTATTAGCATTATTATCGATGACCTCGGCGAACACCTGGCCCTGGGGCAGCGCGCCATTGAGCTTCCCGGCGTCATGACCTATGCCGTGCTGCCCTACGCTACCCACACCCGACTACTGGCGCAACAGGCGCACGCGCGCCACAAGCAGGTGATGTTGCACCAGCCCATGGCGGCGCAAAGTGAGCGCAAGCTCGGCCGCGGCGCCTTGCAAGCGGATACCAGTGCCGAACAGCTGGAACAGATACTCGCCGCCAATCTCGCCGCGGTGCCCCATGCCGAAGGTATTAACAATCACATGGGCAGTCTGCTCACGGCGCAAGAGACCATGATGGCGACGTTCATGCATGCAGTGGCGCGGCGCGGCAATCTGTTTTTTATTGACAGTCGCACCACCAGTGCCAGTGTCGCCCTGCAACAGGCGCGTGAAAATGGCATTGCCAGCACGACCCGGGATGTCTTTCTGGATAACAGCAAATCCATCGAGGCCATCCACCAGCAGATTGATACCCTGATCGCCAGGGCCCAGCGCAAGGGCCACGCCCTGGCCATTGGTCATCCCTACCGTGAAACCCTTGAGGCTCTCGAGGCGCGATTGCCGCTCCTGCAGGCGCAGGGCATTCAGATGGTCAGGGCCAGCGATTACATTTTGCATAAATACAAAGAGAAACTCACATGGCAAACGTCCTTGTCCCCCTCGCCCAGGGTTGTGAAGAACTAGAGGCGATCACCATTACCGATCTGCTGACCCGTGCCGGCATCAACGTGGTGACGGCAGGTCTGGACGATACCCCGGTCACCGCCAGCCGCGGCATGCGCTTGCTTCCCGATATGAACCTGGATCAGGCCCTGCAACAGGAATACGACATGGTCGTGCTGCCCGGCGGCCTGCCGGGAGCGGATTACCTGAATGAGGATGCCCGCATCCAGAAGTTGATCAAACACATGGCGGCGGAGAACAGGTACACGGCGGCGATTTGTGCCGCGCCCAAGGTGCTGGCCAGCGCCGGGCTGTTGAAGCACCGCCGGGCGACCAGCTTCCCCGGCGCACTTGACCCAGGGAGCATCGAAGGTCTCGACTATTGCGAGGATGCCGTAGTGGTCGATGGTCGCATTGTGACCTCGCGTGGCCCGGGGACCGCCATGGATTTTGCCCTGACCCTGATCGAGTTACTGGTCGGCAAGGCCCGGCGCGACGCGGTGGAGGCGCAGCTGCAACGGCCACAGTAAGATGCGCCAGCGCAGCGGTAGCCTGATTACCCTGCGGCGTGCTGAACCCCCTCCGTTCCTGAGTGATTGACCTCGCTTGTAGGATATTTCCTACAGACACATTCCATGATTCCTTACAGCGCCGCGCGCTGGTCCATGCTTATACTTGCCCTCGCGTTAGTGACGTGACCCATAGGGAGTATACCCATGCGTTTATATCTGAATCGAAATGGTGAAGCCTCACAACCCCCCCATCAGCGTAGTGTCGGACGGATCTATAACATCGATGATGAGTGGTATTTCACCGTGCGCCGGGGTTACGACCAGGGACCCTATGCCTCAGAGACGGCCGCCCGTGAGGCATTGTCCGCCTACGTGCAGGAACAGCTTGAGTTCGAGCGTCGGGTCGTCAGTCACTAGCACTGCTTGCAAAAAGTCCTGGGCGACGCACTCAGCCGGCGCCACCATGTTGAGACTGGCTTCGCGTGCAAGCCGCTAGACTCCTCTCCTTACCTTAAGCAGGTACCGATTTGGCACAGGGATGTGCCACCTATTTTTGCCGGTTTGCGCATTGGCTAAACATCATCCAGCGCGTAAAATGGCTGGCTTTCCCTTTTACAAAAGTGTGCGCCGTGTTTTATCAGGATCAGTTTGATGTCATTGTTGTCGGTGGTGGTCATGCCGGTACCGAGGCCGCCCTGGCGGCGGCGCGCATGGGTGTCCGCACCCTGTTGCTGACGCACAACATCGAAACCCTGGGCCAGATGAGCTGCAATCCCGCCATTGGCGGCATTGGCAAGGGCCACCTGGTCAGGGAGGTCGATGCCCTCGGTGGCCTCATGGCGCGTGCCACCGATCGGGCCGGTATCCAGTTTCGCACCCTGAATGCCAGCAAGGGCCCCGCCGTGCGGGCCACGCGGGCACAGGCGGATCGCGCCCTTTACCGCCAGGCGGTGCGCACGGTACTGGAAAATACCCCCAATCTGACCCTCTTCCAGCAGGCCGTGGATGACCTGATGGTGGAGGCGGATCGGGTCGTCGGCGTGGTCACGCAAATGGGCCTGAAATTTAAGGCCCGCGCCGTGGTCCTGACGGTGGGCACGTTTCTCGGCGGCCGCATTCACATCGGCCTGGAAAATTTCGAGGGCGGGCGTGCTGGTGACCCGCCGGCCAATGCCCTGTCACAGCGCCTGCGCGCCCTGCCCTTCAGGGTGGAACGCCTCAAGACGGGCACGCCGCCGCGTATCGACGGCAAGTCCATCGACTTTTCCGTCCTCGAGCCACAGGCCGGTGACGAGCCGGTGCCGGTGTTTTCCTTTATGGGCTCGGCGCAGGAACACCCGCGACAGATCGCCTGTTACATCACCCACACCAATGAAAAGACCCATGAGGTGATTCGCCGCGGTCTGGATCGCTCGCCCATGTATAGTGGGGTCATCGAGGGGGTCGGCCCGCGCTATTGTCCTTCCATTGAAGACAAGGTCGTGCGCTTTGCCGATAAGACCTCGCACCAGATCTTTGTCGAGCCCGAAGGCCTGACCACCACTGAGGTCTACCCCAACGGTATCTCCACCTCCCTGCCCTTTGATGTGCAGTACGAACTGGTACGCAGCATGAAGGGTTTTGAGCAGGCACAGATTACGCGCCCCGGGTATGCCATCGAGTACGATTTTTTTGACCCGCAGGACCTGAAACACTCGCTGGAAACAAAATACATCGACGGCCTGTTCTTTGCCGGCCAGATCAACGGTACCACCGGTTATGAAGAGGCCGCCGCTCAGGGTCTGCTGGCGGGTTTGAATGCGGCGTTACAGGTGCAGGACAAGGACGCCGTGGCGTCCAGGCGTCCTTGTCCTGCA
>JAWOIE010000264.1:0-9209 GCA_046484825.1 Gammaproteobacteria bacterium
ATTGCGGCACCCCGCAAAGTAAATCAGACAACTCAAATGGCCGAGGGTGCAACAACACCAGGCTCAAGCTTTACGGGATAGGGCCATACCCTGGAAACCTGTGTGGTCGTCAGCAATCGTGCCATGGCAGACCCACACAGCGTATTTCATTCTAAACAAGCGCGCCGACGGCACTCGATGCACAGGCGACCCTTCCCGGATATTCAAGGGAACACCGCCTCCAGAAAAATGTTTTGGAATCGTTACCGGAGGTCTCTACATGCGCGACGGCGAGACGGGGATGATCGCCCACGCAGGCGATTGAGTTTTGCGGTGATAAAATAAGTTGATACACGCCCCATTACTGTGCATAGCAATGGAGCAAAACACCTCTGTAATCATCTCTCATTCCATCATATCCATACCACCACCCATCATAGGCATCATGCCCATGCCGCCACGGTGCATGTAATCAAAGCGCTCCTTTTGCTCCTTGTTCAGCAGCGTGCGCATTTTATTACGCATCTCTACCTGCTGTTCGATCATCTGACGCCGCTTGTCAGCCATTTTACTGTAGGCCTTGCCAATCGCCTTGGCATCCGGCTCGGCTTTGTCATAGGCGCTGGCAACTTCATCCTGAATATCCATCATCTCACCCATCATCTTTAAACGATTGTTGCGGTGTTCACGCGCCAGCGCACGCACCTGGGTCCGTTGACCCTCATCCAGGTCCAGCATATTCATCATCGGTGACATGCCACCACCCATCATGCCACCCCCTTGCATCATCCCCATACCGTTACGGCCCATACCGCCGCCCATCATCCCCATGTGGCCGGTCCCCATGCCATCCCACATACCACGGCCCTGCATCATCTGGTCATAACTCCCTCTATCCATCATATGTTTGTCTGCCATCGCGGCCGCTGAGAATAGAAAAAAACTGCCCGCAATGAGCAGCGTGCGTGTCAGGAAATTGTAATTGCGCATTTTAGTGCCTCCTTTGCCTTAGTGAATTTGCCACGCAGTTGCCAAATACTCTGGAGTCCCGCCGGATGAAATGCCTTTGCACCGGACAATACCGCCCAAGCCAATGGCATATCCGCGCGAGGTTGAGTCCATGCTAGGGAGTAACCGTTGTTGATTGAGTACCGCCGGACGGCTGCGGGGGTATCGAGATCTCGCTCGACCTCGCCGCACCAGTGGACCGAATATATTCACCAAACCTGCGAATCCGGCATGAATAAAACGACTTACCGTAAAAGCATAGCAGCTTTATCTTTATACGATAGCGACTCTTTTTGTGTGAGTATTCACCATGTATAACGGCATGCCGGCACATGGCGCTTAGCTACCGTGTCGCGGGCCAGCACCATCCGCCCCGGAGGCAGCCCTTATTACTTGTCGCGAAAAATCATTTTGATCACCCAGACAATCAACACGATCAGGACGACCCAGAAGAGTAGGCCAACGGCCCAGTGGCCAAAGCCAAAAATCCCGTGAAAACCACTATCACTGTGCATCATACCGATCTCCATTCATTTGGTCGTAGCCTTATTTTTTCGCAGCCACGTGACTGCGATACCAGGCCGCATAAATCTCATCGGACCACTTGGCCTGAAACCAGTAAATAATGTCATCCATTTCCGCCTCGGTGAGCCGGTCTTCCCAGGGCGGCATGTTCCCGCCAATACGGAGGGTGCCTTTTTTGATAACGTCCTTTAACTGCGCGTGTGAGTGATGCCAGGCATGGGCCGTGCCATTTAGCGGGGGTGGTGGGTACTTGCCATCGGCATCGCGCTGCTGCCAGTTCGCGGCCCCCTCCGCCTCGGCGCCATGACAGACGGCGCAGTTTTGTCGAAACAGTTGTTTCCCCCGTTGCAGTTGGGCAAAGTCATAACTGCGCGAAATCGCCTCACGCTCGGGCAGCGTGGCGCCGGGGCTTGTGGCCTGTTCGTTACACGCCGCTAGTAGTGAGACGAACGCCATGCCCCATAACAGGCGATAGCCCCTGCCACCGTGAAAAGTCGTACTGCTCATGACGTCCTCCAGTGTAACGGTTCGTTTCAGTGATGATGCTGCTGGTGTATGACTTCACCTGTATTACTGGCCGCCACGGGTGCCAGGCTGCGCAGATAATTCACCACGTCCCAGACCTGTGTCTCAGTCAGTAATGTGGTAAAGCCCGGCATCGGCCCACGGCCGGTCCGGATCTTCCACGCCAGGTCACCATCGGTATGGTGTGGTCCATGTGCAACGAGATTGCTCGGGCGCGGTTGCATCGCCTGACCGGCCGGTCCATCGCCAAGCCCCCCCTCACCATGGCAGCTGATGCACAGGCGGGCAAATATCTGGTGACCCCGTTGTAGTGAACCGGGATCATCAGTTTGCGGATTGGCGCGCGCCAGTTCCTCTGCCGGCACCACCCAGGGTGGCGAACCGGGGTCCACATCGACCACGGCGGGGCCGTGTGCGTATGCCATTGTGGCACCCACAACATAAGTGATGAGTACCAGATTGAAACGTGCCATTGTCGTTTGCATTTTTTTTACCTCTGCTTAGTTTGAAGTTTGGACGGAATTCATGCGCGCCAGTTCGCGCTGTTTCCACAACAAGTACACGGCCGGGATCACCAACAGGGTCAGCACCGTGGACGTCACCATCCCACCCACCATGGGCGCGGCGATGCGGCGCATGACCTCGGAACCGGTGCCGCTCCCAAACAGGATCGGCAACAGGCCGATGATGATGGTGAGCACGGTCATTAACTTGGGCCGCAGGCGCAACAGCGCGCCCGCCACGACGGCAGTGTACAAATCAGCGCTGCTGAGTCGCCCACCGGTAGCCAGACGTTCGCGCCAGGCGAGATTCAGATAGAGCATCATCACCACCCCGGTCTCGACCGCGACACCCGCCAGGGCAATAAACCCCATGGCGGCGGCGATGGATAGGTCGTAACCCAGCCCGTACATCAACCAGAAGCCTCCGACCAGGGCCAGCGGCAGACTGGCCAGAATAATACCCACCTCGACCAGATTGCGACTGTGTAGATACAGCAACAGGATAATCACCATCAGGGTCAGGGGTATCACTACCTTGAGGCGTTCCAGGGCGCGTTCCAGATACTGAAACTGACCCGACCAGTTGAGCGAATAGCCCGCCGGTAAGTCGACCTGTTCCCGCACGGCGCGTTGTGCCTCGGCCACATAACCGCCCAGGGCGCGCCCTGTGATCTCCACATAGATCCAGCCATTGGGCCGCGCATTTTCACTGCGGATCATGCCCGGACCATCCTCGATACGGATTGCGGCAACTTCACCCAGGGGCACGCGCGCCCCCTGCGGGGTGACAATGGGCAGATTGGCAAGGCGCTCGGCCGAGTCACGAAACTCACGGGGATAGCGTAGATTGATCGGGTAACGTTCCAGGCCCTCCACGCTCTGCGAGACATTCATGCCCCCTACTGCCAGGCTCACTACCTCCTGTACATCGGCAATGTTCAGGTCGAGACGGGCCGCGGCATAACGATCGATATCAATCGTGATATAACGCCCACCCACGACCCGCTCCGAAAAGGCGCTGGCGGTACCCGGTAGCGCCGACACCACCTGTTCGATCTGCTGACCGAGCTCCTGAATCACATCGAGATCGGGGCCGGCAATCTTGATACCCAGATCCGACTTGATGCCGGTACTCAACATATCAATGCGGACCTTGATGGGCGGGTCCCAGCTGTTGGCCAGACTGGGGACGCGCACCACACGATTGAGTTCATCCTTGAGCTTTTGCAGGGTCATGCCCGCACGCCACTCATGCCGCGGCTTGAGCATGATGGTGGTTTCGATCATGGTGAGCGGCGCCGGGTCGGTGGCGGTCTCGGCGCGGCCGATCTTGCCAAAGACGCGCTGCACTTCCGGTACGGTACGAATCAGCTTGTCGGTCTGTTGCAACAGCTCCTGTGCCTTGCCAATGGACAAGGCCGGATAGGTCGTTGGCATATACAGCAGGTCACCCTCGTCCATATCAGGCATGAACTCGTAATCCAGCGCCATCATCGGGATAACACTGATCGCGGTGAGGAGTATGGCCGCCGCAATGGTGGTGCGCGGCCGCCGCAGGCTCGCGTGCAACAGTGGTCGGTACACGGCCATACAACTACGGTTAATGGGATTGTCCGCCTCGGGCCGCACCCGGCCACGAATAAAATAACCCATCAACACCGGCACCAGGGTAATCGACAAGCCGGCGGCCACCGCCATGGCATAGGTCTTGGTAAAGGCCAGTGGCGAAAACATACGACCTTCCTGCGCCTCCAGGGTAAACACCGGCAGAAAACTCAGGGTGACGATCAAGAGGGAGAAAAACAGCGCCGGCCCTACCTCACTGGCGGCCCTGGCAATGACCTGCCAACGATTGTTATCCGTTAGGGTGGTGCGCTCAAGATGCTTGTGCACATTCTCGATCATCACAATGGCCGCATCCACCATGGCGCCAATGGCAATGGCAATCCCGCCCAGGGACATAATGTTGGCGTTGATCCCCTGGTGGTACATGACAATGAACGCACCGAGAATACCAATCGGCAGGCTCACGACCACCACCAGTGCCGAGCGCAGGTGAAACAGGAACGCCGCACACACCAGCGTGACCAGAATGAATTCCAGGATCAACTTGCTGGTCAGATTGTCGACCGCCCGTTGAATCAGACCCGAACGATCATAGGTCTCGACGATCTCGACACCCTCGGGCAAACCGGCGCGCAACTCATCGATCTTGCGCTTTACCGCGGTAATGGTGTCCATGGCGTTTTCACCAAAGCGCATGACCACAATACCGCCGACCACCTCGCCTTCACCGTCCAGTTCCGTAATACCGCGACGCAACTGTGGCCCCAGCCTGACCTCGGCGACATCCTTGAGCAGGATCGGTACGCCTTCTTCGGTAACGCCCAGCGGCACCTGACGCAGGTCCGCGAGTGACTGGATATAACCGGTGGCACGCACCATATATTCGGCCTCGGCCATTTCGATCACCGAGCCACCGACTTCCTGGTTGGCGCGCTGGATGGCGTTACGAATACTGGCAATCGGCAGGCCATAGGCCCGCAGACGATCCGGATGCAGCACCACCTGGTACTGCTTGACCATACCGCCGACGGTGGCGACTTCCGAGACACCGGCCACGGTCTGCAACTCAAACTTGAGAAACCAGTCCTGCAGCGAGCGCAGTTGCGACAGGTCATGCTTGCCGCTGCGATCCACCAGGGCATACTGATACACCCAACCCACACCCGTGGCGTCCGGTCCCAGTTCGGGCGTCGCCTGCGCCGGCAGGCGGCTGCTGATCTGGCTCAGATACTCCAGCACCCGTGAACGCGCCCAATACAGGTCCGTGCCGTCTTCAAAAATGACATAGACATAGGAATCCCCAAAGAACGAATAGCCTCGTACCGTCTCGGCCTTGGGCACCGACAGCATGGCGGTGGAGAGCGGATAGGTGACCTGGTCTTCCACGACCCGGGGCGCCTGTCCTGGATAGCTGGTCTTGATAATGACCTGGACGTCGGACAGGTCCGGGATTGCATCCAGCGGGGTATTTTTGATGGCATACACACCCCAGGCGATGAGCATCAGGGTCAGCAGCACGACCAGAAAACGGTTCTGCAACGACCAGTGAATAATTTTTTCTATCATGATTGGGTATCTCGTTTCAGCAAAATCACCAGGCGGGGCCGGCAGGCGGTGTCAGGCAACACCTGCGGGCCGCACACCGACATCGGACCACTCACTCCTGCTGGCCGCTCATGCGCATCAGGCTGGCCTTGATACTGGCCTCGGAGTCGATCAGAAACTGACCGGAGACCACCACCTTCTCGCCGGCCTCCAGGCCTTCGAGGACCTCCACCCGGTCGCCGGATTCAATGCCGACCCTCACGCGACGGGGCTGATAGCGGCCGTCGCCCAGTGCCAGGATCACGCGTGACTCCTTGCCGGTATGGATCACCGCCTCTCGCGGGACCACGACCACGTCGGTCTTGGCGCCACCAAAGATCGTGACCTCGGCAAACATATTGGGCTTGAGTTGTTCCCCCGGATTCTCGAAGCGCAGGCGCGCCTTCAGGGTCCGGGTGCTCGGGTTCAGTATGGGATAGACATAGTCGACCTCGCCCTCCCAGAGCTGACCGGGGAGATAGGGCACACGGATCTCCACCGGCTGTCCCTGTTGCACCCAGGCCGTCTGACTTTCGAAGACCTCGGCCAGCACCCAGATAGTGGAGAGATCCGCCATGCTGATGACCTCGGTCTGTGGTGTGACAAACATACCTTCCCTTACCCCCAGACTCACGACAATGCCATCGTCATGGGCATAGTGACGCACCAGACGATTCACCTTACGCCGCTGACGCAGTTCGTTGATTTGCTGCTCCATCACCCCGAGCGCGCGCAGGCGATCTTCCGAGGCCGCGATCAAGCCACGATTGTTACTCGCGAGGGCCTGCAGATATTCTTCCTGGGCATTCACCAGTTCCGGGGAATAGATCTCGAACAGCACCGCACCCTTTTTCACGCGCTCGCCCTCGGCCTTGACGTGCAGGGTCTCGATCCAGCCATCGGCGCGCAGGTGGACATGGGACAAATGGTTCTCATCAATGCTGACATACCCCACCGTATCAATACGACGCCAGAGACGATCACGCACCACCTCGGCCGTACGCACGCCGAGATTGTTGACCACCTCCGGCGCGATCTTCACCGTGGCGCCACCGCCATCATCGTAGACTGGCACATAGTCCATGCCCATCTCGTCCTGCATGGGCTTGTCCGAAGTAACCGAAGGATTATGGGGATGCCGGTAGTAGAGCAGCCTGGGTTCGGCCGCCACCGGCTCCTGTTCGACCTTGACCAGGTCCATGCCGCAAATGGGACAGCTGCCCGGTTCATCGCGCACTATCTGCGGATGCATGGGACAGACGTATTTGGGATCCAGGTGCTTTTTGGCATGTTCCGTCGCCGTCTCCTGCTGGCCCTCCGTCGTCGTCGCTGGCGTGCCGTCGTGGTCATTGCTACAGGCCGCCAGCGACAGCACCACGATCCCCGTCAGCAAGGTGATAGAAATTTTTCTGTTCATGATTCTTCTCCAGAGAGGTACAGCAGGCTCGCCTGTGTCTTTTGGTGATCGACCTGCAGGCGCACGGCCATGAGTGAGGTTTCCAGCTCGGTAATTTGCGCACGCATCAGCGTGGCAAAATCACCCCGCTCATTCTGATAGGCATGCATTGACGCCGCGGCATTTTCTCTGGCCGCCGGGACTAAGGTGCTGCGATAGTGATGCAGGCGATCCGCCTGCCGTTGCCAGGTGGCATAGGCATCGTCCAGTTGCTCAAGCAGGGCACGCTTGCGATCCTCGCGCGTCAGGATGGCCGACTGCCGTTCCGCCTGACTCGCCGCCAGTGACTTGTCCTGGCGATTGCCGATAAACAGGGGAATGTCTATGCTCACGACGGCCGAAACAAAATCGGCGCGTGCGCTGCCATTGGGATTATTGCCATCTCGGGCGCCATAGGTGAGGTCGAGCACCCATTCGGGACGATAGCCCTGGCGCGCCAGCGCCACGCCCTGCTCGCTGGCCGACAACATGGCCTGTTGCATCTGCAAGGCCGGGTGTGTCTCCAGGGTCGCCGCGATCGCCGCGCGATCGGGCACCGCCGGTAGCGTCGGCATGCCGCCCGCCAGGGCGGTACGGGCGACATTCTCTCCCAGCAGGCGGCTCAGCCGGGCCCGGCCGCTATCGATCATGTTGCCGATGGTATGGAGCCGATCCTCCAGCATCCCCAGTTCCAGCTGCGCGCGGATCAGATCCTGCTGCTGGTGGCGGCCGGTGGCATACTGAGAGCGCAGGGTATCCACCAGACGTTTAAACAGCGCCTGATTTTGTTGCACCACCTCTGCGGCCTGCTCCCAGTACAACACCTCCAGCCAGGCCTGGCGTACCTGCTGGCGCACCCGGCGATATTGATTGACGGCCCGGGCGGCCTCGCTGTCGGCCATAAAATTCATGCGCCGCGCGGCAATCTCCAGGCTGTTGCCACGGGGGAACATTTGCTGGATACCCACCTGTACCTGGGTCATGGCTTCCTGATCCCTTTTGTAGGTGTCGGTGGGGAAATTCACCAGACCCAGTTTGAGCTTGGGGTCCGGCAGGGTATCGGCGGCCACGGACCTGGCGCGCAGGGCCGTGGTGTTCGCCTGGTAGGCCTGCACCAGTGGGTCATTGGCCAGGGCCAGGGCTTCCGCCTGAGCAAGCGATAATGGCTCGGCGGCGCCGGCCTTGACGGCGAGCAGACACAGACCGACGAGGGGAACCATGATTCGATAAAACAGGCGCTGCTTCATCGCCTTCTCCTGTTGTGTGTGGTCCGCTGGCCAGGCCAAACGGACAAACAAAGATCTCGTACACATTATTACGCTAAACAGGTCACCCTGCTCAGCCGAGACACAAACACCCTAGGGTGTTGATTTAGAGAAGGTCGATCGGGGGACGGTAAAGATTCTGTGCGGCGATGCCCTGGGGGGCAGCGGCCGTGGGTGCGAGTAACAAGGCCGACAGTGCCGGCATCACGGCCTGGCGATGCAGATTGACCAACATGGCCAAGGCGGCGCAGGGCTGGCACTGACTGCACTGATGGCCTTCACAGGCCTGGTGTTGTTGACAGCAATCGACACCGCTGTGGTGTGGTGGCTCGTGTTGTTCGGCTAACTGGCCTGTCAGGTGGGCCGCATGCGGGTCGACAGCGGACGCTGTCGGCGGGGTCGACTGGTGCTGCGCGCAAGGGCTCACCGCCTGGCCGCTGGTGGCCTGACCCATCCCCATGACCGCCGCCTGTGCCGGTGCAGTGAGATGCATCAGCAACAGTACAGAAGTTAGCAGTTTAAGTCCGATCCGATTCATAAGAAGTAGATTAGCCCTTTTACCCAGGCGCCGCAATGAACCCGTGCCCGTGATTTATTTTCGAGGTTGGCCTATGCCTCAGATGCCGGGACATTGGCAAAGTTCCATTATGGGCCACCGCATGCGGTAGTGCCGACCAAGCTCGAACACTTAGCACGCTCATACTCAGCGCACCAGGCCACGCAGTACGGCCCCCGCCTGACCGAGGACAAACTGGCGAAAGGCCTCGGCCACCGGCGACAGGCGCTTGCCCTGCCGATAGACCACATACCAGTGGCGCA
>JAWOIE010000251.1:0-4489 GCA_046484825.1 Gammaproteobacteria bacterium
GCGGTACACAGGCAGCCGCTATGCGGCTGTTTTTTTTGCCCCGCATTTCAACGTGTTAAGGCCATTGCCCAGGATGGCCCGTGGCCCGGTGGGCCGCCGTACCGGCCGCTTCCACACCGCAGCGGCATCATACTCAGTAACACCGGGTCCCTCGGCCTCTGCTTAAGGAAACTCTGCAAAAGTCCCTCCCTGGACTTTTGCAGAGTCGGAAAGCGCGGCTCGTGTCCGCGCTTTCCTCACGCGCTTCAATCACTTGCGGGATTGGTGCGGCGGGGCGTCCTGCCCCGCACGGAAGCTTTGCATACTTATGCAGAGCTTCCTTAAGTCTTTTCTGACATGAGCCGCTACGGTTCACAGGCCTCTGGAATCAATAACCACAGAGCCTGAGCTATTGAATTTGCCGGGTTCGGGCCTTATGTTGTGTGAAAGGGTTTTTCCCTAATGGATAAAACACAAAAGCGACTTGAGAGAATATTACATGTCTACTGTCATCAATGACCAGCTTGCAGCAATTCCCGTGCTACCTCTTCGTGATGTAGTCGTTTACCCGCATATGGTAATCCCGTTATTTGTCGGGCGCGACAAATCAATTCAGGCACTGGAACACGCGATGGAAGGTGACAAGCAGATCCTCCTCGTCGCCCAGAAGAGCGCCGCCCAGGACGACCCGACCCCGGAAGATATCTACAGCATTGGTACCGTCTCGACTATTTTACAATTACTCAAACTGCCCGATGGCACGGTCAAGGTGCTGGTCGAAGGCAACCACCGTGCGCGCATTGTGCACTTTCTGGGCGCGGATGATTTTTTCACCGCCCAGGTCGTCAAGCTGGAAGAAGAAGTGCTGGATGAGCGCGAGTCCGAAGTCCTGGTGCGCTCATTAACCACGCAGTTTGATCAGTACGTCAAGCTCAACAAAAAGATCCCGCCGGAGATCCTCACCTCACTGTCCAATATCGACGACCCCGGCCGACTGGTGGATACCATTGCCGCGCACCTGGCGTTAAAAATTGAAGAAAAGCAGAACATCCTTGAGATCAAGGAGCTGACCAAGCGCTTTGAACACATGATGGGCATGATGGAGTCGGAGATCGATCTGCTACAGGTCGAAAAGCGCATCCGTGGCCGCGTCAAACGCCAGATGGAAAAGAGTCAGCGTGAGTATTATCTCAACGAGCAAATGAAGGCGATTCAAAAAGAACTGGGCGAGATGGAAGACGTGCCCAATGAAATGGAAGAGCTGGAGAAAAAGATCGAAAAGGCCGGCATGTCCAAAGAGGCCAAGGCCAAGGCCAGCGCTGAACTGAATAAACTCAAGATGATGTCGCCCATGTCCGCCGAGGCGACCGTAGTGCGCAATTATCTTGACTGGCTGGTGGGCGTGCCCTGGAAAAAGAAAACCAAGATCCACAATGACCTTGCCAAGGCCGAGGCCGTGCTCGAGGAGGACCACTACGGTCTGGAAAAGGTTAAGGAACGCATTCTCGAATACCTGGCCGTGCAGCAGCGCGTGAAAAAACTCAAAGGCCCCATCCTCTGTCTGGTGGGACCGCCCGGTGTCGGTAAGACCTCACTGGGGAAATCGATTGCCCGCGCCACGAACCGCAAGTTTGTGCGCATGGCCCTGGGGGGCGTGCGTGACGAAGCGGAGATTCGCGGCCACCGGCGTACCTATATCGGTTCCATGCCGGGCAAGATTATTCAGAACCTGAACAAGATCGAAACCCGCAATCCGTTGTTCCTGCTCGATGAGATCGACAAAATGGCCATGGACTTTCGGGGTGACCCGGCCTCGGCCCTGCTGGAGGTGCTGGACCCGGAACAGAACCATACCTTCAACGACCATTACCTGGAAGTGGACTATGACCTGTCGGATGTGATGTTTGTCGCCACCTCCAATACGATGAATATTCCCGGCCCCTTGCTGGATCGTATGGAGGTGATTCGCCTGTCCGGTTATACCGAAGACGAGAAGGTCAATATTGCCGAGCGTTATCTGGTCACCAAGCAGATCAGGAACAATGGTCTCAAGTCTGAGGAGATCGATATTCAGGAAAGTGCCATTCGCGACATTATTCGTTACTACACTCGTGAAGCCGGTGTGCGTAATCTCGAGCGCGAGATCGCCAAGATCTGTCGCAAGGTAGTCAAGGAGGTTCTGCTCGCGCCGACGAAGGAACAGAAGGTCATCAACGCGGACAACCTGGAGGCCTACCTGGGGGTCAAGCGTTTCCGCTTCGGTATTGCCGAGGAACGCAATCAGATTGGTCAGGTGACCGGTCTGGCCTGGACCGAGGTGGGTGGCGAGTTGTTGACCATCGAAACGGCGGTGATGCCGGGTAAGGGCAAGCACTCAATCACCGGACAGCTTGGCGATGTCATGAAAGAGTCTATCCAGGCGGCACTGACCGTGGTGCGCAGCCGTAGTGATATTCTGGGCATTGATAACGAGGTCTTTGAGAAAAAGGACATTCATATTCACGTCCCGGAAGGGGCTATCCCCAAGGACGGTCCCAGCGCCGGTGTCGGTATGTGTACCGCGCTGGTCTCGGCCCTGACCAATATCCCGGTACGCGCCGATGTCGCCATGACCGGTGAAATCACTCTGCGTGGCGAGGTCCTGCCCATCGGTGGGCTCAAGGAAAAGCTGCTGGCCGCGCGCCGTGGGGGTATCAAGACGGTCCTGATCCCGGAGGAAAACCGCCGCGACCTCACCGAGATTCCACAAAACGTGCAACAGGACCTGGACATCAAGCCGGTACGCTGGATTGATGAAGTGCTGGAAGTCGCCCTGGAAAGGCTGCCGGTGCCGCATAGCAAGCCCGTGGAACCGGCGCCCAAGGCGGCCAAGGCCAAGGGCGGAAAGCGCAGTACCATTCACACACATTGAGAAAAAAACCGGGGTCAATGCGTTGAAGTTGCTTGACCTGCCGGTAAAACGGTTGGTATAAACTCATCACACTTCAAATTAAAAAAGGCCGCCAGCATCACTGGCGGTGTTTTTTTGCCCATCCTTAATTTTGAATGAACAAAGGGGAGATACTAAATGAACAAAGGTGAATTGATTGACATGATTGCGGAGTCTGCAGACATTTCCAAGGCTGCGGCGACGCGCGCGCTGGATACTGTATTCAACGGCATTACCGAGGCACTCAAAAAAGGCGATCAGGTGACACTGGTAGGCTTTGGTACATTCCAGGTCCGTGACCGTGCGGCACGCACCGGACGCAACCCGAAAACCGGCGAGGCCATCCAGATTGCCGCTTCAAAAAATCCTGCATTTAAGGCTGGCAAAGCATTAAAGGATGCCGTAAACTAGCGCGCCTTCCAGGGGGTGGTTAGCTCAGCTGGTAGAGCATCGCCCTTACAAGGCGAGGGTCGGGGGTTCGATCCCCTCACCACCCACCAAATTTCGGACCGGTAGTTCAGCTGGTTAGAATGCCGGCCTGTCACGCCGGAGGTCGCGGGTTCGAGTCCCGTCCGGTCCGCCAAAACGATTAAGGGCGTGCTTTTTTTAAAAGCACGCCCTTTTTTTATGGTAGGATTTCGCAAATTCAATCCAATCTTTTTAACTTCGTAGAAAAAAATCATGCTGCAACAAATTCGTGATCGCGCACAGGGCCCTATTGTCTGGACAATAGTCGGTCTGATTATTGTCACCTTTGCCCTGTTTGGCCTGGGCTCGTATCTCTCCGGTACATCGACGGATACGGTGGCGACGGTCAATGGCGAGAGCATTAGCCAGAATGAATTCCAGCGCGCCTATCGCAACTATCAGGATCGTCTGCGGCAGATGCTCGGAGATAATTATCGTCCTGACCTGTTCAATCCGGCCATGATGAAGCAGGAGGTCCTGAATGGCCTGATCAACCAGCGCCTGCTGGTCGAGTATCTCGACGAACATAAAATCTACCCGGCGGATCAACTCATCGCTGCGGAAGTACACCGTATCCCGGCGTTCAAGGATGAGCGTGGCGCGTTTTCCAATGAGCAGTATCAGACGCTGCTACGTCGTCAGGGCATGAGCCCGGTGGGTTTTGAGGCCGACCTGGCCCGTGATATTGGCAGTCAGCAAATCGCCGGTCTGCTGCAAAACACCAACTTTGTCACCGCCAGTGAACTGGCCCTGTATCAACGCCTGAAAAACCAGCAGCGTGACATGGGTTATCTGTTGCTGTCACAGGCGGCCTATCTGGCCACGGCACAGCCCACGGAGGCTGACATTGATGCGTATTACCAGGAACATAAGGCAGAGTTTGTGACGCCGGAGCAGGTCAAGCTCAATTATGTCGAGCTGGACCTGGCGAAGCGCTCGGCCCAGCACGATGTCGATGAGGCTCGGGTCAAAGACTATTACGCGGCGAATCGCGCCAGCTATATCAAACAGGCCGAGCAGCGCAAGGCCAGCCACATTCTGCTGCAGGTCAATCAGGACATGGATGACGCCACCGCGGAGGCAAAGCTTCGCGCCATCCTGGCCGACTATAAA
>JAWOIE010000262.1:0-47631 GCA_046484825.1 Gammaproteobacteria bacterium
CTTTGCCTCGATCTGGCAACACTCACTGGCACCGTATGACAGTATTCCCTTTGACTCAGAGGCCTACTTGCAGATCCATCTTGAGAATTTTATTCGAGGCTTGCAAAACTAATGTCTACTCCACAAAGCGGCCTCATCGGCGCATTCTTACTCGTGAGTCTGCCGGTCGCGGCCACCGATCTGCTCAGCCTACCGCAGGCCATTGACATGGCGTTGCAGTATCGCCTCGAACTTCAGGGCGCACGACTGTCCCGTCAAAGCGCCGGCCTGGGCGTGTCCGCTGTCGAAAGTGAACTGGGGTGGCAGGCCAATGCCTCGGCGGGCTGGCAACATGGCCTTGATATGTTCGGACAGCCCAGCGAACAACAACGTCTCGCCGCCGGATTAATGAAACGTCAGCGCAGCGGTGATGAGATCAGTCTGCAGGGTAGTTATCAGAAGGACGATAGCGATATTGCCGGCAGCAGCCTGTTTCCCAATCCCATGGAGAGTTATGGCGTCCATCTCGATTACCGCATGCCCTTGCAGCAAGGTAAACACAATCCTCAATATGCCTATGCCGAGACGCAGGCACAAATGGAGTTGGCCATTGCCGTCGCGCAACAGCAGGCCACCGCCGAGCAGATTGCCGAGCAACTGATTGGCATCTACCATCGTTTGCTGGAGATTCAGATTCAGATCGCCGAGAACCAGCGAGCCATTGAACGAACCCTGCGTCTGGAACGCTTTGTACAGAAAAATACACGCCTGGGCCTGGCGGAACGCAAGGACCGTTTATCGGTACAGGCTCGGCTGGCGGCGCAGCGCGCCGATGGCAAACGCCTGCAACGGGAGTGGTCGACGCAGCTCACGCAACTGCGCAGGATGACCGGCAGGACGCAGGACAATGTTGAGGTGATGAACTATGAAAGCACCCGGGGCATTCCACTGGTAATCAGTGATATTCAACAACAGGTCGTTCAGCGTGATGCCGTGGTGATCAGTAACCGGGAACGACTGGCCCTGACCGAGAGCCTGCTGCAATTAAACCGTGATCGGCAAAAAGATCAGCTGGATATGGTATTGAGCCTGGGTAATGAGACGCGTCAGGGAGAACGCGCCGGCGGTGCCTTAGATGAGAATGAATGGGTCGGCGGTGTACGGCTTGAATATCAACTGCCGCTTGATCGGCGTGGTGTCGACGCCCGCAGTCGCCAGACCTTGCTCGAACTGGACAGGATTCGGCTGGAGAACGAGCGCTACGAGACTGATCTGAAGAATCAACTGCAGCAGTGGTTCGAGGAATGGCAAATGGCCGCGGAGACCACGCAACAGTATCGCCTGCGCCAGGAGATCGAGCAGCTCAAGTATCAGGAAGTCAATGGCCGTTATCGCGAAGGGCGGACCGATATCCGCGAAATGCTCGAGGCCGAGGAGACCTTGTCTACGGCTGAGCGGCTGCTGGCCCAGGAAGAGGCGCGCCAGTCGCTGGTGCTGGCGCTGCTGTCGAATCGTCTGGGGGTTTTTACCACGAGCAATGGAAATTAGGCGATGCTGAAAATTATTGATTTCCTGGTGAACCGAGACCTCATTGTCAATCTGGTTTCCATTTTTCTGATCCTGCTTGGTGGGTTTACGGCCATCTCGGAAATGAATCGTGAGGCCTTCCCCAATGTCAATCTCGACAAGATCCAGATCAGCATTGCACAGCCCGGCGCCACGCCGGAGGAGGTCGAACGCCTGATCATTACCCCGATCGAGCAGGAGCTCAAGGCGCTGGATGGCATCGATACCATGAACTCCGTGGCCTTTCCCGGTTCGGGACGGATAGAGCTGGAACTGGACCCCGCCGCCAGTAACCGTTCGCGCATTGCCAGCGAGATTCAACTGGCGATTGATCGCGCCGACCTGCCGAGCGACATGCCGTTTGACCCTGTGATCCTGGAAATCGATGGACGGGTCTTTCCCGTGATTCAGTTGGCCGTGTCGGCACCGATCTCCGAGCTCGAGCTCAAGCGACTGGGGGATCGGATTGAGGATGACCTGCTGGTATTGCCGGGGATCGCCCGGGTGCAGATACAGGGGAGTCGCAAGGCGGAGATCCGTATTATTCCCGATGTCGAAAAACTAAAACGCTATCGCATCACCATTGGCGAAATCAGTGACTTGCTGCGACGCTGGAACGTCAATGCCCCGGGCGGTGAGGTCCAGACTGCGACGGGACAAAAAATCGTGCGTATTGCCGGCGAGTTCATTGATGCCGAGGATGTACGCAGCCTGGTGCTGCGCGCCAACGAACGTGGTAGTGCCTTGCGCATTGCCGATGTCGCCGAGGTGGTGGAATCGCTGGAAAAGGCTGAGCGCTATTATGACGTTGCCGGCAAGCCTGCGCTCAATATGATCGTCCTGAAAAAGTCAGGCTCGGACATTATCGACACGGTCAATCTGATTAATGCGTACCTTGAAACGGTGCCAGCAAAATATGGCGCGCATGTACAGGTGGACAGCTTTCAGGACTTTTCAGAGTTTACCCGCTTGCGCCTCGGCGTCCTCACCAATAATGGCATGGTCGGTCTGGTGCTGGTCTTTGTCACTCTGATTATTTTCCTGCGCCCCTCGGTGGCGCTGACCACAACCATTGGGCTGCCCATTGTCTTTCTGACCGGATTGTATGTCCTGTATCTCGCCGGTGTGACCCTGAACCTGGTCTCCATGCTGGGGTTTATTATGGTCCTGGGTATGCTGGTGGATGACGCCATTATTATTGGTGAGAACATTACCTACCATATGGAAAAGGGTATGCGCCCACGTCAGGCGGCCTCGGTGGGCGCGCTGGAATTGATTGGCCCGGTAACGGCTACGGTGCTGACCTCGGTCGCCGCCTTCCTGCCATTGATGTTTATGTCGGGGGTCATTGGCAAATTTATCGTGGCGATTCCGGCCGTGGTGATTACCCTGTTGCTGTTTTCCTGGCTGGAATCTTTTTTGATCCTCCCCAGTCATGTCGCCTATTTCGCCAATTCCAGGGCACACCCCAGGCAACGCCGTTGGTTAACCCGATTGGAAGACTTCTATGCAGAGGTGCTGGCGGTAGCGCTGAAATACAAATGGATCACCATTTTGATCGGCCTGTTGATCCTGGCCGCCTCCATTGTCCTGGCAAAAAACAAGCTTTCCTTCCAGTTGTTTCCCTCAACCGGGGTGGACCAGTACATTGTTCGGGTGGTGGGCAAACCGGGTACCAGTCTGGAGACGATGCGACAAAACATGCTGGTGATTGAGCGACACATCCGTGAGGCCGTGCCGCCGGAAAATCTTGAGACCACGATCACCACCACCGGACAGACCGCCAATGACGAGAACGATCCGCTGTTGCAACGCGGCAGTCGCTATGGTCAGGTGCGTGTATTGTATACCCCTGCCGTGCTGCGCCCTGACCATGATGCCACGCTGGAAATGAACAATATTGTGCGTGAATTGGCGGACAAGTTTCCGGAGTTTTCCCTGGCGGGCAATGAGATTAAGCCCGGCCCACCGACCGGTCGACCGCTGGAGGTGGAGATCGCCGGGAATGATGAGGCGGCCAGTGAAGCCGTGGCGCGCCGCCTGTTAAGCCTGCTCGCCAGGACGGAAGGCGTCACCAATGTGGAGACCGGGATTGCCGCGGGAGATGATGAAATTCACGTCGTCCTGGATCGGACCCTGGCGGCGTATACCGGTGTGGACCTCGCCACGGCCGCCAACCACATTCGTGCCGCGCTCGATGGTCTGCGGGTGACCACCACACGGCGTGCCCAGGAGGAGGTCGACGTCACCATCCGCCTGCCAGACCGGGCCGATAAATTCGAGGCACTGCGTCAGCTCTACATTCCAAACCGACAGAACCAGCTGGTCAAACTCGCCGAGATTTCCACCTTTGAAGAACACCAGGGTTATAGTTCGATTAACCACAAGGCCGGTGTGCGTGTGGTGCGGGTGATCGCCGATGTCAATAATAAGGACATGACCAGTCTCAAGCTCAATAAACTGGTGCGCGACAGTGAAGCGAATTGGGTGGCGGGGGAAGGTGATCGTGTCAGCATCAACTATGGCGGGGAGAATGAGAAGAACCAGGAATCCTTTCGCGATCTGGCAAAGTCGATGGTCTATGCCTTGCTGGGTATCTTTTTTATTCTCGCCATTCAGTTTAACAACCTCATGTACCCACTGGCGGTGATGGTGGCCATACCCTTTGGGATTGTCGGTATCATTTTTAGTTTTTATCTGCACGACCTGTTCTGGAAGCCGATGCCGCTATCGTTTTTTTCCACCATGGGTATGGTGGCCCTGACCGGTGTCGTGGTTAACAGCTCCCTGATCCTGATTGTCTTTATTCAACGGCAACTCCAGGAGGGGGTAGAGACGACCCAGGCGATCATCGAGGCCGGACGGCGGCGTTTGCGTGCGGTCATTTTGACGGCCAGCACGACGGTGGTGGGCCTGTTACCTACGGCCTATGGCTGGGGCGGTATGGATCCCTTCGTGTCCCCCATGGCCCTGGCACTTTCCTGGGGGCTGGCGTTTTCTACCCTGGTCACCCTGCTGTTGTTACCGGCGGTCATGAGTGCCGGCATCAGTCTGCGCCAGAATGTCCTTACGCCCTTCTGGCAGAGGCTACTCCGCCGACCGCGCCCGTCAGTTTAACAAATCAAGGCTACCGGCAGGGACTCGCGACCCGCATGGCGGCCGAGTGAAAGGCCAGGGACAGGCATGGGCCGGTGGGCCTACTTAAAGAAAAAAAACTCCATTTGTGTGCCGGCCAGTTCCAGCATGTCGTGGTCTTTAAGCTTGCAGGGCTCGGTGGCAATGGTCTTGCCATTCAGGGTGGGCGCGTCATCAGTATGGCGCACCTTGCTGCTCTTGAGCGCGGCGATGGTATAGCCCTCATTGCTGCGCGAGATGACCGCCAGTTTGACGCCATTAAAGCCCAGGGTGTTAAATGATTTGCGCAATTCCAGGACTTTCTTCGCCAGCGGACCGTTGAGAATGCGGACGGCGGCCAGGGGCTGGCCGCGGGTATCATTCCCGGGTGCGAAGGCGCCGCTGATCACCTGGGTGTCTTCGATTTCGGCACGCAGGAACATGGTCGGTTCAAATTCTTCGGCCTCTTCACAAAAGTAGGTGAACTGATAGTTGCCGGTCTGGATGGTGTCACCATGTTTCAGAATCGACTTTGAGACCCGGGCGCCGTTTAACAGTGTGCCATTGGTACTGCCGAGGTCATCGATATAGGTATTGTCGCCCATGGTGCTGATAAGAGCATGGCGGCCACTCACCGTCAGGTCATTGAGCTGCACATCATTGCCGTGTTTGCGCCCGATGCTGATGGAGTCCTTGTCGATCTGAAACTCACGTATCACCGTCCCATCGAGTGTCAAAATTAGCTTTGCCATGGTTTCTTCCCCGTTACTTATAAGACCTTGCCCGATACCGGAGCCTCATCCGAGATCTCCACGTCATCGCGCAAGTGTGCAAATTGAGCTTTGTTTTTACTGTGTAAATACGCCTGATCACCGGAAATCGCCTGGGCATCGAGCAGGCGCTGCAGGGCGGTATCCATCAATTGCATGCCCTGCATGCCGCCGCCCTGAATAATGTTTTCCAACTGGTCTGTCTTGCCTTCGCGAATCACATTGGAGATCGCTGCGCTGTTCACCATAATCTCCAGTGCGGCGACGCGCCCCTTGCCATCGGCACGGCGAACCAGTTGCTGTGAAATGATACCGCATAATGAGGTCGATAACATGGTGCGGACAAAAGGTTCTTCCCCCGGCGGGAATACGTTAATAATACGATCAACCGAGGCCGCGGCGCTATTGGTATGTAAGGTGGCAATTACCAGCACGCCCATTTCGGCCGCCGTCAGGGCCAGGTGGACGGTCTCCAGATCGCGCATTTCACCCACCAGAATGACATCGGGGTCTTCGCGCATGGCGGAGTGCAGCGCGCTGGCAAAGCTCTGGGCGTGAAAGCCGACTTCGCGCTGGCTGACAAGACAGTTTTTGTTCTGGTGAATAAATTCAATAGGGTCTTCAATAGTAATAATGTGGCCTTTGCGATCCAGATTAATGGCATTGACAATCGCCGCCAGGGTGGTGGATTTACCCGAACCGGTTGGTCCGGTGACCAGGATCAGCCCCTTTCGCTGGCGCGCCAGGTTTTTCAGGATCGGGGGCAGGGCGAGCTCCTGCAGGGATTTTATCTCGGTGGGGATGGCCCGCAGGATAGCGCCCATGCCACCCTGATGCTTAAAGATATTGACTCGAAAGCGGGAGACGCCCTCCAGTTCATAGGCGAAGTCGGCATTACCGGCTTCTTCAAAGTAACCGCGGATGTGGGGCGGGGTGATTTCGTCAATGAGTTCCTGGGTTTCCTTTGCGCCCAGCTCCCGGTATTTCACTGTATAACTTTCACCATGCAGGCGGATGCGTGGCGGGTTGCCTGACACCAGGTGCAGGTCGGAGCCCCCCTGTTTTACGACCAGATCGAGAAAGACGTCAATTCTTGCCATAACAAGTCCTAGTTGACCGCCAGATTGATTTGGGGAAGCAGGTCAGGATTGGTGACAAAGCGCTGAAAAAGTTTCTTCTCTGTGGCGTGCACATAGGCATCATCGGGATCGATAAGCTTTGCTTCTATGGCGGCCAACAATGCCTGGTCCATGAGCTGCATGCCCGCATCGCGGCTGGTCTGTAGTACCGATGGGATCTGAAAGATCTTTTTATTCAGGATCAGGTTGGCAATGCTGGCATTATTAATCATGATTTCGACAATGGCGCGTCGTGAGCGGCCATCCGCAGAACGCACCAGCTTCTGACTGATGACACCCTTGAGGTGCTGGGAGAGAAACATCGCGGCCAGTGGTTTCTGTTCCGTGGGCATGGCGTCCACAATACGGTCCAGGGTCTTGACTGCGGAGCTGGTGTGCAGCGTCCCCAGGACCAGATGGCCGGTTTCCGCCGCCGTCATGGCCATGGCGATGGTTTCTGGATCGCGCAATTCTCCGACCAGAATGACATCCGGGTCCTGGCGCAGGGCGGCACGCAGCCCCTCGGCGAAGCTGCGTACGTGGGTGCCCACACCACGTTGGATCACCAGGGATTCCTTGCTCTTGTGTACAAACTCGATAGGGTCCTCGAGGGTGATGATGTTCAGTTTGCGGTGGCTGTTCAGGTGGTCAATCATCGATGATAGTGTTGTGGTCTTGCCGGTGCCGGTCGCGCCGGTGACCAGGATCAGCCCCTGTTGATGTGCCAGCAGCTTTTCAACGGCGGGCGGCAATAACAGCTCCTTGAGGCTGGGGATCTTCGGGGCGATGGCACGAAAGGCCGCGCCCGGCCCGGTCAGTTTGCGAAACAGATTGACACGGTAGCGACCCACTTCTTCATTCTCATAGGAAATATCCAGGTCTTCACCATCGTTGTACTGATTTAACTGTTCAACGTTCAGGATCTCCTTGAGCAGTTCTTCCAACTCGGTCTTGCTCAGGTCACGGTATTTGATTTCGGTCAGTTCGCCGTGCAGGCGAATCAATGGCGGGGTCCCGACGGAAAAGTGTATGTCCGAGGCCCCCTGTTCACGTGCAAGTTTTAAAAAGGCGTTGATACGCGCAGGCATTAGTGGCTCCCCGTGTCATACAGTGCCTGCAGGTCTTTTTCCAGTGAATCAATGCTCTGGTAGCGATCTTCCGGATTTTTCGCCATGGCCTTCATAATAATATCGTTAAGGGCGGCGGGTATTTTTGGGTTTTTTTCCCTGGCGGGTGTCGCTTTACCATCAATGTGCTTGAAGAGCGTCGCCATATGATCTTCGCCCTTATAGGGTGGGGCGCCGGTAAATAATTCGTACATCATAATGCCGAGGCTGTAGATGTCAGTGCGACGGTCGATCTTCTTGGCGCGGATTTGTTCCGGCGCCATGTACGTGGGGGTGCCCACCAGCAGGCCACTTTTGGTAATTCGTGAATCGGTCTGGCTGGCCGCGGCGGCCAGACCAAAATCCACCACTTTGACGACATCATTTTCGCCAATCAGGATATTGGCCGGTTTGATGTCACGGTGGACAACATCGACGGAATGGGCAACGTGCAACCCTTCGCAAATCTCAATAAAGATCTTAATCGCGCGCTTGAAGTTCCACGACTTGTTGGTATGCATCTCATAGGAGAGCGAGTGGCTCTTGAAGTATTCCATGGAAATGGCATTGGAGCGGCCAAAGGTCAGAAAGTCAAAAATGCGAATGACATTTTTATGGGTAATGCGACGGGCATAGCGCAGTTCCTGGACAAAGCGTTTGATCACGCTGTCATCCGAAGCCATATGTGGGTTTAAAAATTTCAGGATAATTTCTTCATTGACCATCTGGTCTTCAACCAGCAGCACCACACCAAAGGCGCCCTTGCCAACCTTTTTAATCACTCTGTAACGATCAGCAAGGATCTCGCCGGCCGACAGGGCTTCCGGGTCAATGAGCATCACCTCATGTCGGGCATTGGTCGTATTGGCAAGGTCCAGCATCATCTCATTGCTGCTTTCAGAGATTGAGGGATGGCTAATTTGAGAGGACGATGTCGGTGCCACCCGGGCAATCATGGTATGCATGGTAGCCTCTGCAGCTTCGCGCACAGCCTGGTCACTGGTGCTCTGGATCAATCGGGTGACAGCGCCCTCGATGGAGCCCTGATGACTGTCGTCCGCCAGCATACTCAGGGCATTAAGAATATCCTTTTGTGCGGACGGCTCTGCCTTGTGCAGTTGTTCCAGCAGCGGGCGGATCGCACTTTTATCATCGAGATGGATGATGGCCTGGATCGCCACGCCACTCGATTCCGGATGCTGCTTGATCATGTTGATGAGCGGTCCGATGGCGCGCTTGTCATTCAGGCCGGCGAGGGCATCGGCAGCGCGCTCACGCACCCACCAGTCCGCATCATTGAGCGCCTCGACCAGATAGTCATAGGCACGCTCGTCTTTGATGGCATTGAGTATCTCGATGGCGGAGCGGCGTAAAAACTCATCCTTGTCCTTGATCAGGGTGAGCACGGCTTCTACCACCTTCGGGCCGCCAATGCTGCCCAGGGCATCCGCGGCGCGTACCTTGACCCACCAGTCCTTGTCCTTCATGGCGGTGAGCAGGTCCTTGATAGCGCGGGGATCACTAATCTCATTGAGGACTTCAACCGCGGCACGGCGTACGTACTCAGAGTCATCCTGCAGTATGTCGATGAGGTGCTTGACGGTGTCCGGGTGTCGTCGTTGAATCAGGGCCTCGATGGCTTTGGACTGCACGGTAAGATCCGGGTCGCGCAGCATGGGGGTAATGTGCTGGGGGCTGATGTTGGCCTTGCTGCGGGCAATACCTTCCAGTGCCGCCTGGCGAATGACCTTGTGCGAATCCCGTAATGCCGCCAGCAGGGCGTCGGCAGCTTTGGGATGGCTAAAACGGCTGATGGTGCGAATAATATGCAGACGGGTGGAGGGGTCGTCACTACTGGCATATTTTAACAGTTGGGGCAGGCTGTCTTCAGTGGCGATTTCTTCCAGTACCCTAAAAATGAGTTGCCGCACATTTTTTGAAACCTTGTCCAGCATGCCGAGCAAGATATTGGGCTTGAGTGTCTTCTTTTTGGTGAGCAGAATTTGCACCAGGACATTTTTTGGAACTTCGGGGTCGTCAAACAATTCATAGAGGCGATTGGCGTCATAGCTATGCTGCGTAGCCAGGATGCGCATCACGCCGGCAACGACCACATTGTTCGGGTCCGTCAGGCCATCGACATACAGGCTCAGGGTTTTGTCATTGAGCATCTCGCCCAGCAGCTGTTCCACGGCAGAATTTTTGGGGCAGTCCGCCAGGGCATCGATGAGTTTATTGATTGCCGCGGGGCCGAGTTTTTTCAGGGTGCTGACCGCCTCACGACATTCGGACGCGTGCATGGAATCCGATTCCATCAGTGTCGTAATCGCTTTGTTGGCCTTAAAGCCCTTCAGCAAACTCATAATATGTTTATCACAAATACCCGGTTGTTTTGCATGCCGTGCGGCGTCGTTATTCGCTGTGTTCTGCTGCCAGGGGGGAGACCTGGATAATGTAAGATTTGTTGACCAGGCAGATGTCCCGCGCATTCAAAAACAGTCGGATAAACCGCACACTGCTCTTGTTCAGGTAGTCGTACAGGCGTGACTGGTCCGCGGGCAGGACTTCGTTAATGGAACCTTCGAGTACGGAGCCGTCCATCATTAGCAGGCGACAGTGTAGGGTGGTGGCCTGAGAGTCAATATCCTGTCCCGTGGCGGTGTACTCCACGCGAATAATGGAAGAGCGATTATAAAAACGCACTTCGTCCGGCTGTTCGCGTTTGAGTACGACAAAGGGACTATCCTGGTTAATGACCTCATAGGCCGATTCCTGCGCGACCTGCTCGGTGTCGTCCTGGCGTAAAAACAGTGAACCGATCACCAGCCCCTCGGGGTGGACCCAGAGGCGGACCTGGTGAGGGGTTTTGCTGATTATCAGGTTGCTGGCTGTCATTTACGTGTCCTTGCCACTTAGCTACCGCGTGGTCGGAAATTATACCTGTGTTGGGCGGTGACGGCGAGTCTTGAAGGTAATCTAAGTCCCTATTTTTACAGATGAAAACGTCCGCCACGGACAAAGTGTTTCGACCAGTAGGGTGCGTTGAGATCGGCGATCGAGACCTGCTTGCTGCTGGACGGGGCATGCACAAAGCGGTCCTTACCCAGATAGATGCCCACATGGCTCACGGCGCGGCTGCGCCGGAACCGAAAGAACACCAGGTCGCCCGGTTGCAGGTGCTTGCGCGCGACGGGGGCAGTGGCCTGGTACTGTTGACCGGTGGTGCGCGGCACACGCTGGCCGATCATGCGGTGGCTGTAAAACACCAGGCCGCTACAGTCAAAGCCGGTCCTGGGGGTTTGGCCGCCGTAGCGGTAGGCGCTGCCGATCTGGGCGCGGGCGTGCTGCACGACCTTTTGCGCTGCCGGACCTGCCGCGACGCGGGGCGCGGGGGACTGACAGCCGGCCAGGAGCAGGGCGCCCGCCAGTAGCGGCAAAGTTAATGATTTATAATTCATATAATAATCAGTCACTTATAATTTATTTGTAATGTTCTTTATAACTATAGAACAGGTGCTGGGGCGAATACAACTAGCCTGGCTATTATATCGGCAATGAATACACTAAAATAAAGGCATGGCACTTTCTCCCCTATCATCAACAAGTTACCACCGGCCGGTAAGCCCGACGGCGGACGGTCAGGCGCAACGCGACGGCCAGTCCGCGCGCGCCTTCGATCTGCAGCGCAGTGCGCAGCCTGGTGATGAGCCTGTCGAGGTGACGCTGATGCCACGGGTCGGCGACCCGGCGCGACAATCTTCACCCGATCAGGTGGAAAAATGGCTCCGCCTCATGGGGGCGGCGCGGCAAATGGCCTATCAGGACGAGCAGCGCGCCGGATCCGGGGCGCCGCGTAGCGATGACATGCGTTATCGCCTGCAGCGCACCTATTTTGATCAGGAGCTGCAGTCCCGGCCATCACCCACCGGCGCCCCCGACCCGCGCCTGCAGGCCTATCGCGCCGCCGAGGCTCAGGACAACCGCGCCCGTATTATCGATTCGCTGGCTTGAGAGGCACCTTCCGGGCGCCAGCGGGAGCCGGTGATGGATCACAGCATTGTTGGCGCATTGCTGTAGAATCCTGTCTGTGATGTCATTTTGCCAAATCCTTAGCGCGTTTGAGATATAGAGATTCATGCCTCCACGAAAAAAGCGTGCGCGCCGCACGTCCAAGACACCCCCCCGCACGACCCGCGCCAGTGGCTACCCGTGGCGCCGGATCCTGTTGCTCTCCCTGCTCCTGCTCGTGCTGAGCTCGATACTCTACGTCATCTATCTGGACCTGCAGGTACGCCGTCAGTTTGAAGGCAAGCGCTGGGCCATTCCCGCGCGGGTCTATGCGCGTCCCCTCGAGCTGTATCAGGGGCGTCCCCTATCGGTGGCCCAGCTGGAGCGTTCTCTGGCGTTGTTGCGCTATCGCGTCGAGGCCAATGCCAAAACCGCAGGCAGCTATGTGCGCGAGGGCAACCGCTTTCTCATTCACAGTCGCGCCTTCCAGTTCTGGGACGGTCAGGAACCCAAACGTGTCATTGAGGTGGTGCTCGGCGACGAGGCCGTCGCCAGTCTGCGCCAGGTCTCCGGGGGTATCCCGCTGGACCTGGTGCGTCTGGAGCCGATGCACATCGGCGGAATTTACCCGCAGCACAAGGAAGACCGTGTCCTGATTCAACTGGCGCAGGCGCCGTCCAATCTGCTCGCCGCGCTACTGGTGATTGAGGACCGACGTTTTTATGAACACCACGGTGTCGACCCGCGCGCCATTGCCCGCGCCCTGTGGCGCAATCTGCGCGCCGGCAAAACCGTGCAGGGTGGCAGTACCCTGACGCAGCAACTGGTCAAGAATTTTTATCTGAGCAATGAGCGCACCCTGTGGCGCAAGGGCAATGAAGCCATCATGTCGGTGTTGCTGGATTTTCATTATGCCAAGAATGAAATTCTCGAGGCCTATCTCAACGAGATCTATCTTGGTCAGGATGAGGGCCGCGCCATTCACGGCTTTGGTCTTGCCAGCCAGTTTTATTTTGGTAAGGATATCGAAAAGTTACAGCTACACGAAATGGCGACCCTGGTCGCCCTGATCCGTGGCCCCAATTACTATCACCCCAAACGCCAACCACAACGACTGTTGGCGCGGCGTAATCTGATTCTGGAAAAACTCGCTGAGGAAAAAATCATTCAGCCCTGGCAGGCGCGTCATGCCCGGCAGCAGGGGCTGGGCTTGCAACACTATGCCAGCCAGGACGCCAGTCATTATCCCGCCTTTATCGAATTGGTGCGACGTCAGTTGCGCAGTGAATATGCAAAGGAGGATTTGCAATCGGAAGGCCTGAGAATTTTCACCACGCTGGACCCCTGGATTCAGGACCGCGCGGAAAACGCCTTGCAAAGTACCGTGCAACAATTAGGTCCGCGGCTAAAAAATAACCTGAACTTGCAGGGCGCCATCCTGGTGAGCAGTACCACCGACGGTGAGGTCTATGCCGTGGTCGCTGATCGGCAGCCACGTTTTACCGGTTTTAACCGCGCCCTGGATGCGGTGCGGCCCATCGGCTCACTGATTAAACCGGCGGTATACCTGACGGCGTTATCGCAGAAAGACCGTTACCATCCCGCCAGTATCCTCAACGATGAACCGATTCGCTTGCTGGGGCCGGACAAAAAGACCTGGTCACCGGAAAACTATGACCGCCAGGCACACGGCAAGGTACCGTTGTTTGAGGCCCTGACCCAGTCTTATAACCTGGCCACGGTGCAGCTGGGCATGGAACTGGGATTTGAGCCCATCCAGAAGACCCTGCAGCGGCTCGGCATCCAGCGTCCGATTCCGCCTTATCCTTCCATGCTGCTAGGTGCGGTAGGCATGTCCCCCCTCGAGGTCATGCAGATGTATCACACCTATGCGACGGGCGGCTTTCAATCGCCGTTGCGTTCCATACAATCGGTCATGACGTCCGAGGGAAAGCCCTTGCAGCACTTCCCCCTACAGGTAAAACAGACGATCGATGCGGCCTTGATTCATCAGCTCAACACCATTTTGCGCCGCGTGGTGACCCACGGCACGGCAAAATCCTTACCCCAGTGGCTCGGCCGCGACACGGTCATTGCCGGCAAGACGGGTACCACCAATGATCTGCGCGATAGCTGGTTTGCCGGCTTTAGTGGTAGTCATCTGGCGGTGGTGTGGATGGGGAATGATCAAAATCAGTCCACCGGACTGACCGGCTCGCAAGGGGCGATGCGTGTATGGGCCAATCTGTTTAAGGCGATTGATACCCAGGACCTGCTGCTTGACGAAATGCCTGGGCTTGAATATCAGGATATCGATCACCACAATGGTCTGCGGGCAGATCGGTATTGCGAGCGTGCCGTGCGTCTGCCGTTCTTTCCCGGCCAGGCACCCCGTGCTGTCTCTGCTTGTCGCTAACCATTGATGGGGATGAACAACACCATGATGTCTCATGTAAAAAACCTGCTCTTGCTGTGTGGCGGACTCATGGTGCTGAGTGCCTGTTCCCTCAGCCCGGAAGCGCCGACCGATGTAACCGATGGCATGATCCCCCCGGCGGAGCAGATCCGTCCCGATGCCTCGACCTCGGCTGCGATCAGGCAACTTATCGAAAGCGCGCGCCAGGCATCGCTGCAGGGCGACATGGGTCGTGCCGAATCATTTCTGGAGCGGGCCATTCGCATTGAACCGAAAAACCCGTTGCTCTGGCACTACCTGGCCAAGTTGCACCTGCATCAAGGGCGTTATCAACGCGCCGAGGGCCTGGCGGCGAAATCCACCTCCCTGGCGCCGGCCTCGGACGGCCTAAGGCTAAGGGCCGATAACTGGCGTATTATCGCCCATGCCCGGCAGCAGCAGGGGGACAGTGCCGGGGCCCTCAAGGCGCAGCAAGCGGCGAACCAGCTGCTGGGCGGTGCCCGTTGACCGATAGATCTCCGGGCATTCCCCGACCGGCCACATTGGAGTAGACTGAGTTTATTCAATATTCGGCCTAAGAGGACGCTATTTTAAGGTGTCATTGCCGAATTTCGGTGAAATAACAGAAGGTCTTCATGAGTCTCTACGCCGTCGACAAGCTGATTTCCCAGGCCCGCCATTTGGCTGCGGACTATCGGCGTGCTACCGGAAAGTCCCTGCCGATCAGTGGCGAGATTGCCGTGCATGATGCCTGTAGTCTGCTGGGACTGGTGCCCTGCGATGTCCCCGCGGCGGGCTATGACGCCATGGGCCAGGGCGTGCGCGAAGGCCGGCGTATTCAGATTAAGGGCCGCGCTATTTTCGATGAGCGCAAGGGTGGCCAACGTATTGGTCAGTTAAAGTTGGAGCAGGAGTGGGATAGTGTCATGCTGGTACTCATGAATGCCGACTTTGAGACCGAAGAAATTTATGAAGCGGAACGTGATACGATTCTGCATGCTCTCGACGAAAGTAGCGGGAGTACGCGCAAAAAACGTGGCGCCCTGTCGGTTTCTCGGTTCAAACGGATCGCGCATCTGGTCTGGCAACTGCAGGAAGGTGAGGTCCGTGATGAAATTTGGGATAATCAGGTCAATGTGCCGTGATGTCCCACCAGTCAGGCAGTTTTTAATAAACGACAATGTATTCACCAAAAGACATCCTCGGTGAGGATGGGGTCCTAGCGAAACATATCAAAGGTTTTTCGCCCCGTCCCGCGCAACAGGAAATGGCCGAAATTGTGCTCGACGTCATCGATGCCGGTCAAAACCTCATCGCCGAGGCCGGCACCGGCACCGGCAAGACCTTTGCCTATCTGGTGCCGGCCATACTCTCGGGGCGTAAGACCATTATTTCCACCGGCACGAAAAACCTGCAGGACCAGTTGTATGGTCGTGACCTGCCCTTGATTCGTGATGCCCTGACGGTACCCGTGAGTGTGGCCTTGTTAAAAGGGCGCAGCAATTACCTTTGTCTGCACCGCCTGCGCGTGCATGAAGAAGAAATTAAACATCAGAGTCATCAGCAGTGGAAAGATGTCCAGCTCATTCAAAAATGGTCGGCACAGACGCGCAGTGGCGACCTGGCCGAGTGCAGCCCGTTGGCCGAGACCGATCCCATCTGGCCCAAGGTGACCTCCACAGTGGATAACTGTCTCGGCCAGGACTGTGATGATTTTCAACACTGCTTTCTCACCCGGGCGCGGCGTGAGGCGCAGGCCGCCGATATTGTGGTGATTAACCACTATTTACTCCTGGCCGACATGGCGCTGCGTGATGAGGGTTACGGTGAGCTGTTGCCCGATAGCGATGTCTATATTATCGATGAGGCCCACCAGTTGGCTGAAGTCGCCAACGGTTTTTTTGGCAAACGTCTGAGTAGTTTTCAGTTGACCGAACTGGCCAGTGATATTCGCGCCGAGTATCGCAAGGACATCAACGAGAGTGATGACCTGCTATGCCAGGCCGACAAGCTCGAGACCCTGGTCAAGGACGCGCGTCTGGCCCTGGGCACACGGGTGTCGCGGCAGTCGTGGCCGCAGTTGCGCGACAAGCAACAACTCGTTACTGCACTGGAAAATATCAGCGCCTTGTTGCAGACATTGACCGACGCACTACAACCCTTGAGCGAACGCAGCAAGGGGCTGGATAACTGCCACAAGCGTGCTATCGAATTACACAGTCGCCTGGCGTTATTAATGAATTTTCAGGACACGGAAAATGTCTACTGGCTGGATGCACATCGCCGTTCATTCAGCCTGCACTGCACACCCCTGCAGATCGACGAAGTCTTTCACCAGCATCAGCAAAGTCGCGGCGGCAGCTGGATCTTTACCTCCGCCACCCTGGCCATCGGTGAGGACCTGAGTTACTTCGCCCGCCAGTTGGGTATCACCGAGGCGCAGAGTCACTGCTGGCCCAGCCCCTTTGATTATCGCGCCCAGGCCTTATTGTATTTGCCCGACCATATGCCCGAGCCCAATACGCCGCAGTATCTCGATGCCTTTGTCGATGCCGCCGTGCCGGTATTGCAGGCCAGTCGGGGTCGGGCCTTTGTCCTGTTCACCAGTCATCGCGCCCTGGAGGCGTGCGCGCCTTTGTTTGAGGCGCGCCTCGACTTCCCACTGTTCAAACAGGGTGATGCCCCGCGCGATCAGCTCCTCAGCCAGTTCCGCCAGACCGCCAATGCGGTATTGCTGGGTTGTCAGAGTTTCTGGGAGGGTGTCGATGTGCGCGGCGATGCGTTGTCCTGCGTTATTATCGACAAACTGCCGTTTGCCTCACCGGATGACCCTATTTTGCAGGCGCGTCTGGCGATGTTAAAGGACCGCGGCGGCAACCCCTTTATGGACTATCAGGTGCCACAGGCGGTGATTGCCCTGAAGCAGGGTGTGGGTCGGTTGATTCGCGACTACAACGACACCGGCGTCATTATGATTGCCGATCCCCGTCTGCTGAAAAAATTCTATGGCAAGCGTATATTACGCAGCCTGCCACCGGCGCCCATTAGCCGCAGTCTCGACGAGGTAAGGAATTTTTACACTGTCGTCAATCCCGGTAGTGAAGCGGTGCCGGTGGCATGAAACTCCTCGCCATCGATACCGCTACCGAGGCCTGTTCCGTCGCCCTCAATCTCGACGGCGCCATTGTGGAACGCTACACCATCGAGCCCCGTAGCCATGCCAGTCAGTTACTCCCCATGGTGGATGCCTTGCTGGCCGAGGCCGCTATCAGCCTGACCGCGCTGGACGCCATCGCCTTTGACCGGGGCCCCGGTTCCTTTACCGGCATTCGCATTGGCACCAGTGTCGTGCAGGGCCTTGCCTTTGGTGCCGACCTTCCCGTGGTTCCGATTTCCAGTCTCGACACCCTGGCCCAGGGAATGGTCGCGCAGGTTCAATGCCCGCAGTTGCTGGCGGTGCTCGATGCGCGCATGGATGAGGTCTATTGGGCGCGTTACATAAAGGAAACGGATCGTTTTGTACGTCAGGGCGAGGAGCAGTTGGCGCGCCCCGCCGACGTGCGCCTGGCGGCAGGGCAATGGGCAGTGGCCGGTACCGGCTGGGGTGCGTATCAGGACATTTTGCAGCAGAATAGCGCTATTGACTGGCAGGCGACATTTGCCGAGGCATTACCGCGCGCCGCCGACCTGGCGGTGCTGGCGGCAAGGCGGTGGCAGGAACAGGGGGGAGTGGAACCGATGCAGGCGCTACCGGTCTATTTGCGCAATGACGTCGCCAAAAAGAAGGCGCAACAACACTAATTACTGACAATAGGTACACGATGATGTTACACAAACTGTTAATCATCCTGACGAGCTGCTTGTGGCTCCCCACGGTTCTGGCGCAAGCGCCCGTTGACGGGGACACGGCCGGTCTGGCGGTGTACGAGAAAACCCTTCGGGGTGATTTTAACAAGATCTATCAACAGGTCTTTACCGCCCTGGAAACCAACGGCTACTTCGTTGTCTTTGAGCCGAATATCGGTAAACAGCTGGAACGCTTTAAACAGCGCTGGGGTGACAAGTACAATCAGAATGGCATCGAAAATATCAAGGCGCTGGTGTTCTGTAATGCCTGGTACGCCAATGAGGTCAGTAACCAGCAACCCAAACTTCTGGCCCTGTGTCCCATGCATATCACCCTGACCGAAAAGCAGGGCATGGTCAGTCTGCTCTATATCCGTCCCAGCGTCATCGCCAGAGGCACTGCCGCCGAAAAGCTTGCCCTGGAAATCGAACAGGATGTGGTGCGTTCCATTGAAGAAGGCCTGAGCCGCTAGAGGCTTGGCCCGGCGGTGTTCACAGCGCACGGCTCGGTTGCATGACCCAACACTAAGGCCGCCCCGGTGGGCTACGCCATATTAAAGCAGCCGACTGAAACAACCCAGTGGCACCCCCTGCCAGCCCCCCCGATATAGTACTGGTGGGGCATGGCAGCCGTGGGTGTAGCGTCGATGGATGCAAGGGCTTGCATGGGCAGTGCCCGGGCGGTGTCAGGCAACCGTACAGGTCATATCCTGACCACAGCACATGGGGGATTTTACCTTACCATGGCCGTTGGGGCATTCGGAGATATGTACGCTCTGACCGTCATCGGTGGTGAGCGTGCTATGAACCAGTTCCGCGCCACACTTGCCGCAGGTCATAATGCCAATGCTCATGCCACATTTTTCACATGTATATGCTGCCATGGTATTGCTCCTAAATAAGATTGAAGACTGTAGGGTGGACGGCGTATTTCCGAGTGAGCCAATACGCCAAATCGTAGTATACGCGTGCCTGTCGCGGAGCAGGTTCTATTCGTGCGCGATGGGCTTGTCTGTGAACAGATAGTCCTTTAATTCCTTGTCGAATCTTGGGTCTTTTCTTCGGATCCACTCCAGTACCATGGCCGCATGTTCCTTTTCCTCGTCACGATTATGGGCGAGAATCGCTTTCAGTTCATTATCCTTACAGGCATCAACACGCTGGTTGTACCAGTCAACGGCTTCCAATTCCTCCATGAGCGAGGTAATGGCCCGATGCATGTCACGGGTCTCATCGGACAGTTCGTTGATGGGTTCATGGTAACCTTCGTTCGACATCGTTGTTCTCCAGTACTGATGTGATTATGGTTAAGTGTTGTGACACCTAAAGGCCACAGGTTGCGCGAGGAACGTCAGGCATTCGGTGCAAATACAAATCCTGACAGGCCCTGATGTTGTGGCTGGAAAATGTTCACTACATCGACAGGCAATTCCTCTGGCTAATATAAGTCATTGCTTAGCGTATTTCAAAGTCTTAAGGCCGGCGCAGGTTTCTCCCTAAGCTTGTAAGGTTATGCCGCGAAGCGACAGGTAGTGGGCAGCTTAAGGGACAGGCCTTGGTCTCTTACCCAATTCCTTCGCTGTGGTATATGCCTCCGCACAGGCCGGGACTCGGCACTATGCCCTGCTGGGACAGGGTTATGATTTCAGTCAGGGGCGGTGGCAGCGGTAGACTAAAGTCCCATATCGCTAACCTGTCAGCACTGTATCGTTCGCAACCGCTACAAAATGAACAGGACGATTATGCTCATGTGGGTGTGCAATAACATCTGAGCGCACGCACGCCTGCCTGCTGGCCCGAACAAGTGTGTGGCAAACCGCTTACTTCCCGCGCCAATGCACATGATACAAGTCATGCCGACGGTCGCGCAGGTTTTTCACCGTACCGTTGTTGCGCGCCATGGTGAGGGTGTCCGGACGCAGGTCGGCGATGGCGACGGTCTCGACATTGGGGGTGGTGTCGGCGGCGATGCCGTCACGGGCGAAGGGAAAGTCACAGGGGGTGAGAATGCAGCTTTGCGCATACTGGATGTCCATGTTGGCGACGTTGGGCAGGTTGCCGACGTTGCCGGACATGACGACGTAGATCTGATTTTCTACGGCGCGTGCCTGACAGCAGTAGCGTACGCGTAGATAGCTCTGGCGTTCGTCGGTGCAAAAGGGTACGAACAGGATCTGGATACCCTGGTCGGTCAGGTGCCGCGCCAGTTCGGGAAATTCCGAGTCATAACAAATGAGTACGCCGATGGGGCCGCAGTCGGTCTGGATGGCCTTGAGGCTATTACCGCCTTCGATGTTCCACCAATAGACCTCGTTGGGGGTGGGGTGGATCTTGGGTTGTTCGTGGACGCTGCCATCACGCAGGAAGACGTAGGAGATGTTGTCGACCCGACCGGACTCGACGCGGGTTGGGTGGGAGCCGCCGATGATGTTGATGTTGTAACGCAGCGCCATGTCGCGCATGGCCTCCTTGAAGCGTGGTGTGTATTTGGTCAGGGCCTCGATGGATTCGGCCGGGCTGAGTTCCTGGTCCTGGATGGACAGCAACTGCAGGGTGAACAGCTCGGGGAAGACCACAAAGTCGCCCTTGTAGTCGGCGACCACGTTGACAAAATAAGAGACCATTTCGAGGAATTCCTCAAACGACTTTACCCGGCGTTGCATGTACTGCACGGTACCGACACGCACGGTGTCCGGCAGGCGGCCGCCGTAATTTTTGTTGTTGCTCGATTCCTGCTGCGCAGGGACCTTGGGGTTGCGCCACACCAGATGCATGCCATAGCCCATGGATTCGTGGTCGACATTCAGATAACCGGGGATAATACCTATGAGTTCAAAGCCGTTGTGCAGTTGAAAGGAGAGCACCGGGTCACGGGCCTTTTTGGCCTTGATGAGCTCGACGTAGTTTTCCACGCTGCCATATTTCTTGAGGCGCCTGGCCAGGGTCGGCAAGCGACCGCCAAAGACGATGCCCTTGAGGCCCAGGCTTTGACAGAGCTTTTTACGTTCATTGTACAGGCGATTGCCAAGCCGATAGCCACGGTAGTCCGGGTCGACACAGACCTCCATGCCGTAGAGCCAGTCACCGGCAGGGTCGTGGCGCGAGGCGTAACCGTTACCGGTGATCTCCGCCCAGGTATGTGGCTTGAGGGCGATGGCCTCGCTAATGCGAAAGGTGGCGCAAAAGCCCACGACCTTGTCATCCACCAGGATGACAAACTGGCCCTGAGCAAAATTATTGATCATACCGGTGAGGGCGCCTTCCGGGTAGCCGTCCATACCGGTGCCGGCATAGACTCGTGTCGAGAGGTCGGCAATGGCGGGGACATCGCTAATACGCGCATTGCGAATAAAGAGTTGACTCGATTGATTGTCCAGTTTGCTGCTCATAAAGGGCACCTTTGTGTCTATGGGGTTTGTTGTCATGGTGTAGCAGAAGGTTACATCAGGATACGTCTAAAGGACATGCCTCGTCATGCGCAGAAGACATGTCGACCACGTTAAAAGGTGTATCCCACACGCGCAATGCTCAGGTGCTGGCCCACAGAGCCCCGTGCGTGGGGGATGCTGCGTCCCCGACCCTCGGGCTCGGTATGGGCATTTTCGCGCATTTTTCCTCTGTCATCATGACTCTGCGGAGAGAGTATCGTGTGGTTGATTACGTTTTGTTTGACCGGGGCTGTGCTCCGGGTTTTGTGGGGATCTATTATTCACCAGCGGCTACCGGGTTTGCCACCCTACCGCCAGGCCCTTGCGGCACCACGCTTTAGCCGAGCAGGTTGATCAGTACCTGTTCGTAGATCTGGCTGAGTTGCTCCAGGTCGGCGACCGCCACGTGTTCGTCGATTTTGTGAATGGTGGCGTTGAGTGGACCGAGCTCCACTACCTGCGCGCCGGTGGGGGCGATAAAGCGGCCGTCTGAGGTGCCGCCCGCCGTGGAGAGCTGGGTGTCGTAGCCGCAAACCTGTTGAATACTGACGGCAACGGCCTCGACCAGTTTGCCCTCGGCGGTCAGAAAGGGCTGGCCGGACAGGTTCCAGCTGATCTCATGCTCCAGGCCATGTTTCTGAATCAGCGCCTCGACACGTTGACGTAACTGCGCTTCGGTCACTTCGGTGGAAAAGCGAAAATTAAACACCATGTTCAGTTCGCCGGGAATGACATTGGTGGCGCCGGTGCCGGCATTGATATTGCTAATCTGAAACGTGGTAGGGGGGAAAAAGTCATTCCCCTGATCCCATTGCTGCGCGCACAGCTCGGCCATAAACGGCGCGGCGCGGTGTACCGGGTTATCGGCCAGGTGAGGGTAGGCCACATGCCCCTGCCTGCCCTTGATGGTGAGCTCACAGCCGAGCGAACCCCGGCGGCCGTTCTTGATCACGTCGCCAAGGCGCACATCACTGGAAGGCTCGCCGACCAGGCACCAGTCGATGTGCTCGTTGTTCTGCTGCAGATACTCCACCACCTTGACCGTACCGTTGACAGATGGGCCTTCTTCGTCGCTGGTAATCAAAAAGCCGATACGACCCTTGGGCCGGCGACCCTGGGCGAAGTAGCGCTCGGTGGCGACCAGCATGGCGGCAATGGCGCCTTTCATATCCGCCGCACCGCGGCCGTAGAGCAGGCCGTCCCTGACCGTAGCGCCGAAGGGTGGCGCTGACCACTTCGATTCCGGACCGGTGGGCACCACATCGGTGTGCCCGGCAAAGACAAACAGTGGGCCACTCTCACCATAGACCGACCAGAGATTGTCCACCTCGGCAAAGCGCAGGTGTGTGTTGCTAAACCCCAGCGCCGCCAGACGTGCGGCCAGCAGAGCCTGGCAACCGGCGTCTTCCGGTGTGACCGAGGGGCGTTGAATTAAGTCGATGGCGAGGTCGAGCGTATCTGACATGTTAAGCAATCCGGGGTTACGACAAACAATTTTATTCTACTCGAAAGTACCGCCGCAGGCATAGTGAAGATAAGGAGCAGGAACGGGGCGCTGGGAATTTTAATGCTGTGTCTGTACCTGCTCCCTAGTCAGGCGCTTTTAAAGGTGCGGGTTTGGCAATGCCATAGCCCTGCGCGTAATCGACACCAATGGCGCTGAGGATGGCGAGGATGCGATCATTTTCGACAAACTCGGCAATGGTCCTGATTTCCATGACATGACCAATGGCATTAATGGCGCTGACCATGGCGCGGTCGATAGGGTCGGTCTCCAGGTCCTTGACAAAGCTACCGTCAATTTTCAGATAGTCCACCGGCATGGTCTTGAGATAGGTGAACGACGACAGGCCACTGCCAAAGTCGTCCAGGGCAAAGCTGCAACCCTCGGCCTTGAGTGCCTCGATAAAGTCCACCGCCTTGGCCAGATTGCTTATGGCCGCGGTCTCGGTAATCTCAAAACAGATAAGCCGGGGCGGGATTTTATGGTACTCGAGGCGGGCCTTGATAAAGCCCAGCAGGCTATCGTCGGCCAGGGAGGTGCCGGACAGATTGATCGCGACATGGTGAAAGTCGTGGCGATGCTGGCTCAGATGCAGCAAGGTGTTATCGATAACCCAGCGGTCGATGGCGGGCATCAGATTGTAGCGTTCCGCTGCGGGGATAAAGGTGAATGGCGGGACGATCTGGCCATCGCTATCCAGCATGCGCACCAGGATCTCAATACTCTCGGATTTGTGCCGGTGGTCGACCGGGATAATGCGTTGCTGATAGAGGACAAAGCGATTTTCCTCCAGCGCCCGGGTGATCTCCGAGGCCCACTGCATTTCACTGCGGCGTCGCGCCATATCCATATCATTGGGTTCATAGGCATGAATCCGATTGCGCCCCAGGTCCTTGGCGGCATAGCAGGCGACGTCGGCGTGGCCGAGGATATCGTTAATGTTTTCCATGCCCCGCTCGATCAGGGTCAGACCGATACTCACGCCAATTTCGAAAAGATTCTTATCCCAGCTGAAGCGAAATTCATTGACGACCTGACGCAGGGCCTCGGCGGTTTCATGCGCGGCCTGCATATCGCGGTCGTGGAGCAGTACGCCAAATTCATCACCACCGAGTCGCGCCAGGATATCCGGTGCGGCGATTTTTTGCAGCAGGAGAAAACTCAATTGTTTTAACAGGGCGTCGCCTGCGGCATGGCCGCAGGTATCGTTGACCAGCTTGAACTGATCAAGGTCCAGATAGAGCAGGGCATGCACGCGGCCTTCAGTTTGTGCGCTCTGAATCAAATGGCTGAGGTGGTGCTCAAACTCATTGCGATTGATCAGCCCGGTGAGTGAGTCGTGGGTCGCCTGCCAGGTCATTTTGCGGGTCAGTTCACGGGTCAGGCCGACATCGTGAAAGACCATGACCACGCCGATGATTTTTCCCTGCCGGTCTCGAATCGGTGCGGCGGAGTCTTCAATGGCAACCTCAACCCCGTGGCGGTTGGTCAAGACGGTGTGATTGGCCAGGCCAACCACCACGCCCTGGCGCAGGCAGATATGTACCGGATTCTCGACCGGCTCGCGTGATTCTTCGTTATGAATCAGGAAAACATCCTGCAGGGGTTTGCCGATGACTTCTCGTTTGTTCCAGCCGATCAGGGCTTCGGCCACCGGGTTCATATACATAATGTGGCCGTGTTCATCGGTGGTGATGACCGCGTCACCAATGGAATGCAGGGTGACCTCGGCGCGTTCCTTCTCGTCGTATAGGGCCTCGCTCAATTGTTTGTACTCGGTAATATCACGGCTGGTGCCGACCATGCGCTTGTTGTTACCCTGTTTATCCTTAACCAGAATGCCGCGCACACGGTGCCAGTGATAACTGCCATCCTGATGCCGGAGGCGGTGGGTATCATCAAAGAGTTCCTGCGAACCGGCCAAAAATTTTGTCAGGTGAGATTCGGCCTTGGCAGCATCGTCCGGGTGGATGCGTCCGCGCCAGGCATTGATGTCCGGTTCGATCTCATCACTGGCATAGCCGAGCATTTCCTGCCAGCGTGGGGAGTAATAGACCTGACCGCTAACGATGTCCCAGTCAAAGAGACCGTCATTGGCACCGCGCATCGCCAGATTAAAGCGTTCCTCGCTTTCCATGAGCTGTTCCTGGGCCAGCCAGGTTTTAAACTCATTCTCGGCCAGGGCCTCGAGCATGTCATCAAAGTTTTTACTCAGTTGCCCCAGCTCATCCTGGCGGTCCAGTTCTGAGCGGGCGTGGCGTCGGCCCTGACGGATTTCGCTGGAGACATGGACAATGTGCTGTAGCCCTCGGGTGAGGCCTTTGGCCATGAACAGGGCAAAGAGGGCGCCGATGGCAATGGCGATAAACGTATAGATAACACCATTGCGGGTAATAACATCCAGTCCCTGATCAATATCCTCCTGACCCAGGGCGACGCGCGCCCAGCCAATGGACTTTTGGTTGGCCATGATGGGCGTGACCATATCAATCAGGGAGGGGGTGTCGAGTAGCGTGTGTGTTTTCGGAGTCGCCTGCAGTATCGACAGACTGATCGCGTCACTGATGTATTTACCGACGTAGTCATTATCGCTATGCGCCAGCACCCGGCCGTCCGGTGACAGAATCATGGCGTAGCGCAATTGGGGATACCTGGACAGGGCGCGGACAATTTCTTCCAGGCCGACGACATCATTGGCAAGCAGCCAGGAACTGCTGTTGGTGGCGAGGGTCTCGGTCAGACTTTCTGTCTGGGCGATACTTTGCTGGTGCAAAAAGTTCTGTTGGCGGGCCACCAGGTCAAACACAAAAATCGTCATCAACACCGCATGCACCAGGACAATGCCGAGCACCAGTTGGCGCTGGATGGAGCGGGTCCAGAAACGACGTAGGGTCTTGAGCAGGCCTGGCATGACTATTTGACCGGGCGGACTTCGCGGTGGAATTTTTCGACAAAGTCTACCACCGGTGCATAGCTGGCATCATTGGCGGCTTCAAACGCCGACAACTCCATGCGCGCCAGAATGGCCTGGCCTGTGGCATGGGTGTGCAGGTGAAACAGGACGTCGGCCACCTGTTTGACGACGCTTTCCGGGATGTCCTTGCGCACCATCAGGCTGTTATTCGGCAGCGGGCGGGTTTGCCATTTGACGTGCAGGGCCTCGGCCAGCTCCGGGCGTTCCTTGCTCAGTGCCCGCCACGGTGGTGGCCAGGTGGCGGCGGCGCTGCTGTTGCCGAGATAGACATTCATAATGGACGACTCCTGCGAGCCGACATAGTGGATCTTGATGTCCTGCATGACCTTGAGGCCGTGTTGCTGCAGATAGTATTGCGGCATCATGGTTGCCGCCAGCGCCGTTGCCGCAGGAAAGCTCACCGCCTTGCCCTTTAGATCGACGGGTTGCTGGAGGTCGCTGTCCTTGCGCACCAGGATAATGCCGCGAAAGTTTTCGTCATCGCCCATTTTTCCAAATACCCGATAGCCGTGCCTGAGGGCATTGATGGTCTGAAAGGGATTGGGCAGGGCGAAATGAAACTCGCCGGCATAGAGTTTTTCATCGTAGGCGGCGTAATTGCGCGAGGCCTCAAGCTTGAATTTGGCATGGCCCATATTCTGATTTAACAGCTCCATGAGGGGATCAAAGATCTCGTGTAAACGATTGGGGTTGTGCAGGGGATGAATGCCAAAGCGATAAACGGTGCTGCTCGACAGGGGCGTAGTGGAGAACGTAGGCTGGTAGTCCTGTGGTGCCCGGGCGTCGCAGGCGTTGATCAGTAACGCCGTGCAGGCAGGCAAGAGGAGGCGAAGGAGTTGCTCAAGCCACGTGCAGGTGCTGACGGTAGCGGGCGACATCAAATCCGATAAGCGTGTTGTGGGTGTCAATTTCCAGTACCGGGCGTTTCAGTAAAGTGGGATATTTTGCCAACAGTTCGAGGGCGGTGTGTTCTGCGAGTGCTTCTTTTTCTGCCTCAGGCAATTCGCGCCAGGTACGGCTGCGTTTGTTGACCAGGGCCTCCCAGCCACAAGTATAGCGCCAGCGCTCAAATGTGCCACTATCAATAGGGGTGTTGCGAATGTCGACGAATTGATACTCCAGGCCGTGCTGGCTGAGCCAGTCACGGGCCTTTTTGACGGTATCACAATTGCGGATGCCGTAGAGGCGCAGCATTAGATATCGCGGAGCAGTTCGTTAATACCGACCTTGCTGCGCGTCTTTTCATCCACCTGTTTGACAATCACGGCGCAATAGAGACTGTACTTGCCGTCTTTGGAGGGCAGGTTGCCCGAGACCACCACAGAACCGGCGGGGATGCGGCCATAGGTGATTTCATCGGTCATGCGATTGTATATGCGGGTGCTCTGACCAATGTAGACGCCCATGGAAATGACCGAGCCTTCCTCGACAATGACGCCTTCGACGACTTCGGAGCGCGCCCCGATAAAGCAGTTATCTTCGATAATGGTGGGTGCCGCCTGCAGGGGTTCCAGGACGCCGCCGATACCGACGCCGCCCGAGAGATGGACGTTTTTACCGATTTGTGCACAGGAGCCAACCGTGGCCCAGGTATCGACCATGGTGCCGCTGTCGACATAGGCGCCGATGTTGACGTAGGAGGGCATGAGCACCACGCTGGGGGCGATATAGGCGCCGCGGCGCACGGTCGCCGGCGGCACTACCCGCACGCCATCGTTGCGAAAATCGCGCGAATTGTAGTCGGCATACTTGGCCGGCACCTTGTCAAAGTAATTCGTAAAACCGCCCTTCATGAAGGCGTTGTCGGTAATGCGAAAAGAGAGCAGCACGGCCTTTTTCAGCCATTCGTTGACGTGCCAGGCGCCATTGACCTTTTCGGCAACACGCAGTTCACCCTTATCAAGCTGATGAATCGCCGCGTCGACGGCCTCTTTGACAATGGTTTCGACGCTCATGGGGGTAATGTCGGCGCGGTGTTCAAAGGCGTCTTCAATAATCTTTTGCATGTCACTCATTTACGGGTCTCCAGTTCTTGAGGCGGGCACTATACCAAATCAGGGGGGCAGGGACTAGGTTCCGGGGAGCCGGCCCCAGTGCCGGCCGGCGGTGTCTAGCCGTGTTGCATGAAGGCCTTGATGCGGCGGGCGGCCTCGATGCACTCAGCCAGCGGCGCGACCAGGGCCATGCGCACGCGTCCGCTGCCGGGGTTACCCTGCACCGTGTCGCGCGACAGGTAGCTGCCGGGCAGGACGGTGACGTTTTGCCGGGCGAACAGCTGCTGGGCAAAGTCGCAGTCATCGCCGGGGGTGCGGGCCCACAGATAAAACCCGGCATCGGGTTGGCGAACGTCCAGACAGCCCTCCAGCTCGGCGAGCACGGCGCTAAATTTGTCCCGATAGGCGTGGCGATTGGCGCGCACATGCTCCTCATCGCTCCAGGCCGCGCTACTTATATATTGGTAGGGTACGGACATGGCGCAACCGTGGTAGGTGCGATAGAGCAAAAAGGCCCTGATCACCTCGGCGTCGCCGGCGACAAAGCCGGAGCGCAGACCGGGCAGGTTGGAGCGTTTGGACAGGGAGTGAAACACCACGCAGCGATCGAAGTCCTGCAGGCCTGCGTCCCAGGCGGCTTGCAGCAGTCCGGGTGGAGGCGCGGCATCATCAAAATAGATTTCCGAATAACATTCGTCCGAGGCAATGACAAAATCATATTGCTGTGACAGGGCAATCAGCCGTTGCAGATAGGCCTGGCTGGCGACCTTGCCGGTGGGGTTGCCGGGGGAGCAGAGATAAAACAACTGGCAGCGCCGCCAGTCGGCCGGCGGGATACTGTCGAGCTCGGGCAGGAAGTCATTGGCCTCGGTGGTATTCAAATAATATGGCTCGGCCCCGGCGAGCAACGCCGCGCCTTCATAGATCTGATAAAAGGGATTGGGCATCATGACCCGCGCGGCGCGCTGGCGATCCACCACCGCCTGGGCGAAGGCGAACAGGGCCTCACGGGTGCCGTTGACGGGCAGGATATGCCTGTCAATGTCGAGGGCGCCGGTCGGCAACTGAAAGCGGCGCTGTAACCACTGGCCGATACTGTGGCGCAGACTGTCGAGTCCTTTGGTCAGCGGATATTTGTTGAGGGTGGCGAACTGTTCCTGAAAAATGCGTGCGGCAAATTCCGGCGCCGGGTGCTGTGGTTCACCGATGGAGAGGGCGATATGTTGCTGTGTCGTCGGGGGGGTGACGGCGGCCTTGAGTTTCTGGAGTTTTTCAAAGGGATAGGGCAGGAGCTTGTCGAGGTCTGAATTCATGGTCGGGATTAGTCTTGCTGTTAAAGGAGCAGTCCTGCTACATTCGCCCGCATGGGCAACTCGAAAAAACACATTATATGCGACAGCCTGGCAATCGCCAAAGGCTTTACCTCCTTGCCGGTATTGACCTTGCTGCTGGCGGCGACCCTGTGGGGCGTGTTCTGGTATCCGCTGCGCGGGCTGGAGGCGGGTGGTTTCAGCGGCCTCGGCGCGACACTCTTTATATATGTCGGTGCGAGTTTGCATTTGCTGTATTTTCTGCGCGGCCACCTGAGGGATTTCCGTCACCACAGTGGGGCGCTGTTCCTGCTCGGTCTGGCGACCGGCTGGTGCAACATCTCCTTTATTCTGGCGATTCTCGATGGCAATGTCGTGCGTGTGCTGTTGCTGTTTTATCTCTCCCCCCTGTGGACGACCCTGTTGGCGGTCTGGTTTTTGAAGGAACGCCTCGACGGTTTTTCCATGTTGATTTTACTCCTTGCCCTTGGCGGTGCGGTGGTTATGTTATGGCAACCGGCGTTGGGCGCGCCCTGGCCACAAGGGAGAGCCGACTGGCTGGCGCTGAGTTCCGGCTTCACCTTTGCCATTGCCAATATCATTACCCGCAAGCTGCACGATGCAGTGTCGATACAGAGCAAAACCGCGGCAACCTGGGTCGGCGTGCTGGTCCTGACCACGATCGGCCTTGCCTTTGGCAGTCAGGGTATGGGTAGCCCCTCCGCGAGTGTGATCCTGGTGGCCTTGCTGCTGGGTTTTATCGGTATGTATATGATGACCATGAGTGTGCAGTATGGTGTGACCCATATGCCGGCACATCGTTCGGCAGTGATTCTTTTGTTTGAAGTGGTGGCCGGTGCGGTCTCGGCATACTGGCTAACCGATGAAAGCATGCGACCACTGGAGTGGTTGGGCGGGAGTCTGGTGGTGCTGGCGGCGTTGGGAACGGCACGGCGGCAGGCGCATGATTAAGGCTATCCACCATGTGAGCTTGATCGTGGCCGATACGGCGCGTGCCCTGGCCTTCTACCGTGACCTGCTGGGACTGAGCTGTGACGATGCGCGTCCCGAGCTGGGCTATCCCGGCGTCTGGCTGAACGTGGCTGGCCAGCAGATCCACTTGCTGGAGTTGCCCAACCCGGATCCCGTCGAGGGTCGACCTGAGCATGGCGGTCGTGATCGGCATGTCGCCTTTTATGTGGAATCACTTGACGCCTTAAAGGCGCGTCTGACGCAACAGCACATCGGCTATCGCGAGAGCCGCTCCGGGCGTGCGGCAATTTTCTGTCGTGACCCGGATGGCAATGCCCTGGAGTTTATTGAGCCAGCGACTTAGGTGCGTCGTTATCCAGGGCGGCGCGCACACGGTTCGCCAGGTGTGTCTGCTGGGCGTCATCCAGTGGTTGGTTGTGATAGTCGGTTAAATAGAAAATATCCTCGGCACGTTCCCCAAAGGTGGCGATCTTGGCGTTTTGCAGACGCACGCTGCCTTGCTGCATGGCCAGGGCAATTTGTGAAAGCAGACCTGGGCGGTCATAGGCGATAATCTGCATGACCGTGCGTTGATTCCGTTCGTCGGCCCAGAACTGAATGTCGGTGGCAAAGGTAAAGTGCTTGCTCTGCCGCGGCAGTCTCCTTTGCACGTTACTGCTGGCTGTAGTGTCATGCAGCAGTACGGACTCCAGTTTATGTCGCAACTCGATAATACGATGCTGTTGCTGAATTGGCTGGCCACTGCCCTCGAGCAAGATAAAGGTGTCCAGGGTATGGCCATCAGTGGAAGCGAGAATACGGGCATCGGCAATAGTCAGCGCCATTTGTTCGATACTGGCCGTGACCTGGGTGAGCAGTTCGTCCTGTGCGCGCGTATAGATAAAGACCTCGGTGCCGCCACGGCGAGTCTCCTGGCGCACCAGAATCATGGGCCGTGTCGGGTCCTGCAGGGTAAGAATGGATTGTGTATGCCAGACGACCTCGTCGAAGGAGTGTTGCAGAAAATACTCATCACCGAGGCGCGACCACAATTGATCGATGTCATTATCCGCGATGTTCAGGCCGTGAAGTTGCGTGCGGGCCTCGTGTTTGATGTCACTGATAATCTCGGACTCTAACACCGGATTGTCTAGCCCCCGACGCAGGGCGTTTTGTGTGCTGTGATACAGGTCTTTTAACAGCGCATCCTTCCAGGTATTCCAGACGCTGGGGCTGGTGCCGCGAATATCGGCCACCGTGAGTAAATATAAATAATTGAGACGGTTGCTATCACCGACTGCATTGGCAAAGGTATTGATGACCTCCGGGTCGCTGATGTCCTTGCGTTGCGCGGTGCTGGACATAATCAGGTGATGCCGGATCAGCCAGAGAATGAGTTTGGTATCATATTCGCCCAGGCCATGACGGCGACAGAATTCCTCGGCGTCCACCGCGCCCAGTTCCGAGTGATCGCCGCCGCGCCCCTTGGCAATATCGTGGAACAGGGCGGCAATGATCAGCAGCTCCTGTTTCGGGATGCGCGTCATGATATCGCTGCAGAGCGGGAATTCATGGCTGAATTCCTTCACCGTAAAGCGCCGCAGGTTGCGAATGACAAACAGGGTGTGTTCGTCGACGGTATAGACGTGAAACAGGTCGTGCTGCATTTGCCCGACCACATTGGCAAAGGCAGGCAGGTAGGCGGCCAGGACGCCATAGCGATTCATACGGCGTAGTTCATGGGTAATACCGATGGGTTGACGCAGGATCTCCATAAACAGGCTGCGACAGCGCAGATCAGCGCGAAACTCGGCGTCGATCAAATAACGGTGCTGTCGAATGGCACGAATGGTGTCGGCGCGCACGCCCTTGAGTTCGGGGTGTTGTTCCATCAACAAAAAGACTTCCAGCAGGGCAAAGGGGTAGCGTAAAAAGGTCTTGGCATGGGCCATTTGCAAAAAGCCGTTGTAGGACTGGAAGCGTTTATTGAGGTAGCTGATCTCCGGGCGCGTATCGCTGTAGAGAATGTTTTCCTGAAACAGTTGCAGCAGCATCTCATTGAGGCGGCTGAGCTCCATGACGGTGCGATAGTAGCGCTTCATGAACTGTTCAACGGCCAGGTGTTTGGGGCTGTCCTGATAGCCAAATTGTCTGGCCAGTTGCCGCTGATGGTCGAAGACCAGACGGTCCTCCCGGCGTTTGCCGAGCAGGTGCAGGCCATAGCGAATCTGCCAGAGAAAGGCCTGGCCCTCGCTCAGGTCCTTGTATTCCGCCGGGGTCAGAAACTCGTGCGTCACCAGTTCGCTAAGGGTGTCGGCATTGAAGTGGCGCTTGGCGACCCAGCCGATCATCTGGATGTCGCGCAGGCCGCCAGGACCTTCCTTGATATTCGGTTCCAGGTTATAGGCCGTATCGTTGTACTTTTGGTGGCGTTCGATCTGTTCCTGCCACTTGGCGGAAAAGAACTCACGGCTGGGCCAGATCTTATCGGGACCGCAGCGTTGCTGTTGTTGATCAAACAGGGTCTCGGGACCGATCAGCAGGCGCGCCTCCTGCAGGTTGGTGGCCACGGTAATATCATTGCCGGCTTCGGCGACGCACTCATCGACACTGCGGACACTCTGACCGACTTCCAGGCCGATGTCCCAGAGAAAGGTGACAAAGGCGCTGATGGCGCCATCGTATTGGTCGCCCTGGGTCTGCAGCAGGATCAGCAGATCGATGTCGGAGTAGGGGTGCAGCTCGCCGCGTCCATAGCCGCCGACGGCCAACAGGGCGATGTCGTCGCAACCCGCAAACCAGTGCTGCCAGGCCAGACGCAGCAACTCGTCGATGACCTCGGCATGGGAGTGCACCAGCTCGGTAGCACTGCGGCCCGCGTAAAAACGCTCCGCCAGCACCGCCTTGGCCTGTTGCAGGGCCTCACGGTAGAGGGGCACCGGTTGGCGGCTACTGGCGACCTTGTCTCTGAAGGTCGCCAGGTCGAGCAATTCGGCATCCTGTTGCAGTGCCACTAAAAGTCTTCTTCCTGACGGCGGGTCAGGACCTCATGGCCGGTCTCGGTGACCAGAATGGTGTGTTCCCACTGCGCCGACAAGGTGCGGTCCTTGGTGACCACGGTCCAGCCGTCCTTCATCAGTTTGACGTGACGTTTGCCGGCGTTGATCATGGGTTCAATAGTAAAGATCATCCCCGCCTCCAGCGCCAGGCCCGTGCCCGGTTGACCGTAGTGCAATACCTGCGGGTCTTCGTGAAAGACCTTGCCGATGCCATGCCCACAATACTCTCGCACCACCGAATACTGGTGGCCTTCCGCATGCTGCTGAATGACGTGGCCAATATCGCCCAGGTGCACCCCGGGCCGCACCTGGGCAATGCCTTTGCACAGACACTCATAGGTCACCTGGGCGAGGCGCCGCGCCTGTATGGAGGGCTCGCCGACAAAGAACATCTTGCTGGTGTCGCCATGATAGCCGTCCTTGATCACGGTAATGTCGATATTGATGATATCGCCATTTTTGAGGCGCTTTTCATTGGGGATGCCATGGCAGATGACATGGTTCACCGAGGTGCAGATGGACTTGGGAAAGCCGTGGTAATTCAGCGGTGCCGGAATGGCCTTTTGTTTATTGACGATATAGTCGTGGCAGATCCGGTCCAGTTCCAGGCTGGTCACGCCGGCCTGGACGTGGGGCGCGATCATTTCCAGGACCTCGGCGGCCAGGCGGCCGGCGACACGCATTTTTTCAATCTCGTCGGCGCTTTTTATCGTGACTGTCATTTAAGTTAACCAATTGATAAATATGATAAAATACAAGATTCCGGGGGTGGCCCGCAAATTCATGTCCACAGAGACGACCGTGGTACTGTCGTCCAAATTTGTTTTATGGTATAAAGCGCACGCCGTTAAGGCAATCGTAAGTACCGGTTTTACCGGAAATTAATCCACACATACATCGACACGTATATCCGGGTGCCCAAAAAGGGTTGGTATATGGGGTGTATGGAGGCTCAACCCAGGAGAAAACTTGATGAGCGATGTAAGCATGCGCCAGATGCTAGAGGCTGGCGTGCATTTTGGCCACCAGACCCGTTTCTGGAATCCGCAAATGGCACCGTATATTTTCGGTGACCGTAACAAAATCCATATTATCAACCTTGAAAAGTCCTTGCCGCTGTACAAGGACGCGCTGAACTTCGTCGGTTCACTCGCGGCCAATCGCGGCAATATCCTGTTTGTCGGGACCAAGCGTTCGGCGCGCGATGTTGTGCGTGAAGAAGCCGAAAGCTGCGGTATGCCCTATGTCAACCATCGTTGGTTGGGTGGCATGCTGACAAACTTCAAGACCGTGCGTCAGTCAATCAAGCGTCTGAAAGAGCTTGAGTCCATGAACGAAGATGGAACGATTGAAAAGCGCAACAAAAAAGAAATCCTGACCATGCGCCGCGAACTGGAAAAACTGGAACGCAGCCTGGGCGGTATCAAAAACATGAACGGTCTGCCGGACGCCATCTTTATTATTGATGTCGGTCACGAAAAGATTGCGGTCAGCGAAGCCAAAAAACTGGGTATTCCCGTGATTGGCGTCGTGGATACCAACAATAGCCCCAATGACATCGATTATATCATCCCGGGTAACGACGATGCGATTCGGGCCATTCGTTTCTATGCCCAGGGCATCGCCAAGGGTATCACCGAAGGCCGCGGCTCAATGGCACACGTTGCCGCCAGCAGTGATGACTTTGTCGAAGTCGATGCTAGTGAAGACGTTGTAAGGCCGACCAAGAAAAAGGCGGCCAAGAAAAAGACAACGGCGAAAAAGAAAACCGCGAAAAAAGCTGAAGCGAGTGCGGATGCGACAGAAGCCACAGGCGAGTAAGCTCGTCATTACTGGCAAATAAAAAGGGGGCGAGTGCCCCCTTTTTCTAAAAGCAGATTTAATGTAACAAGTGAATTCAAGAGGAAAAGAACATGGCAATCACAGCAGCGATGGTTAAAGAGCTTCGTGAGCGTACCGGCGCCGGCATGATGGAATGCAAAAACGCCCTGGTAGAAACCAATGGCGATCTCGATGCGGCCATTGAACAGATGCGTAAGTCCGGTATGGCCAAGGCTGACAAAAAGGCCGGCCGTACGGCCGCCGATGGTCTGGTTGCGATTAGTGTATCGGATGATGCCCGTCAGGCAGCGATTGTTGAAGTCAACTGTGAAACCGACTTTGTTGCCAAGGGCGATGACTTCATCAATTTCGCCAACCACATCGCCAAGAGCGCGCTGGAGCAGCAGCCTGCGGACCTGGATGCCCTGTTGGCGCTGCCGGGCCATGATGCGGCAAGCATTGAAGAATCGCGCAAGGCGCTGATCTCAAAGCTGGGTGAAAACATGAACGTACGTCGCTTCCACCTGATCGCAGCCAAGGGCGCTGTTTCGAGCTATATGCACGGTGCCCGCATTGGTGTGGTCATTGACATTGACGGCGGTGACGATGCCCTGGGCCGGGACCTGGCCATGCATATTGCGGCAAGCCGCCCCCTGTGTGTTTCAGAGGCCGAAGTCGATCAGGACGTTATTGCCAAGGAACGTGAAATCTATACGGCCCAGGCCGCCGAGAGTGGCAAGCCGGCCGACATTATTGAAAAAATGGTCGATGGCCGCGTGAAGAAATACCTGAAAGAAAACACCCTGCTGGGTCAGCCATTTGTCAAGGATCCGGACCAGAGCGTGGAACAACTACTGAAAAAGGTCGGCGCCACGGTACATTCATTTGTGCGTTTTGAAGTGGGTGAAGGTATCGAGAAAAAGACCGAGAACTTTGCCGACGAAGTTATGGCGCAGATCAAGGGCTAAGGCAAAATCGCAGGAACCCATCATAATATCGCTGACAATAAACAGGCCGGACAATGACAACAGATTCTTCACTAAAGTATAAAAGGGTATTGTTAAAGCTTAGTGGTGAGGCATTAATGGGCGACCAGGATTTTGGTATCGACCCGAAAGTTGTGGAGCAAATGGCCAGTGACGTCAGCGAGTTGATTAATGTGGGTGTTCAGGTTGCCATCGTCATTGGTGGCGGCAACATCTTTCGCGGCCTGAGCCTGTCGGCTTCGGGTATGGACCGCACTACGGCGGATCACATGGGGATGCTGGCAACGGTGATCAATTCCTTATCGTTGCAGGATGCCATTGAACGCAAGGGGGTGCCGGTGCGGGTTATGTCGGCACTGGCCATTCATCAGGTCTGCGAGGATTTCATTCGCCGGCGTGCCATTCGCCATATGGAAAAGGGACGGGTGGTTGTCTTTGCTGCCGGTACCGGTAACCCGTTCTTTACCACCGACACAGCTGCGAGTTTGCGTGGCACCGAGATTGGTGCGGATATCGTAATCAAGGCGACCAAAGTCGATGGTGTCTATGACGCTGACCCGGAAAAAAATCCCAATGCCGTTAAGTATGACCACCTGAACTACGATGACGTGATCAATGACAAGCTGGCCGTCATGGATACCACCGCCATTGTCTTGTGTCGCGACAACAATATTCCCATTCGCGTTTTTAATATGAGTAAACAAGGTGCGCTCATGAACATCATCAAGGGTAAAAACGAGGGCACCTTGGTTGATAGAGGAGATACAGCATGATCAGTGATTTAAAGAAGGACGCTGAGACACGCATGGGCAAGAGTATTGAAGCCCTCAAACATGAATTGAGCAAACTGCGCACCGGCCGCGCTCACCCCGGATTGCTGGAGCATATCAATGTTGAATATTACGGTTCTCAGGTGCCGTTGAGCCAGGTCGCCAATATCAGCGTGGGTGATTCGCGCATGCTCAATGTCACGCCCTGGGAAAAGCATATGGTGCCGGTGATTGAAAAGGCCATCCTGAATTCGGATATGGGGCTTAATCCCGCTACTGCCGGTGAATTGATTCGTGTACCACTGCCGGCGCTGACCGAAGAACGCCGCAAGGACCTGATTCGTATTGTGAAGCAGGAAGGCGAGGCCGCCAAGGTTGCCATTCGTAATATCCGTCGTGATGTCCTGGGTACCATCAAGGACCTTCTCAAGGACAAGGAAATTACCGAAGATGACGACCGTGCCGCGCAGACCGACGTACAGAAGATTACCGACAAGTATGTTGCCGAGGTAGATAAACTGCTGCAGGAAAAAGAAAAGGACTTGATGGAAATCTAGTCCAGTCCGATTTGTTGTTTAATATTGAATAGGCAAGAGGCGGGTATGTCTACCACCGATGCAAACATCGAAGATCTACCGATGGGCTGCTTGCCACGGCACATCGCCATTATTATGGATGGTAATGGACGTTGGGCTCAATCCCGAAATCTCCCCAGGGTTTCAGGCCATCGTGCCGGGGTAGAGGCGGTACGCGGTGTTGTGCGCGCCTGTGGGGAACTCGGGATTGAGGTTCTGACCCTGTTTGCCTTTTCCAGTGAAAACTGGCGTCGTCCGCAAAAAGAAGTCGGCCTGCTAATGGACCTGTTTGTGACCGCACTACAGAGTGAAATTAAAAAGCTGCACAAGAATGATGTCCGCTTCCGCCTGATCGGCGACCGTTCCGCCTTCAAACCCAAGTTGCAAAAATTGATTGCCGATGCCGAGGCACTGACGGCCGATAATCGCGGCCTGACTCTGGTCATCGCCGCCAATTATGGTGGTCGCTGGGATGTTGCCGAGGCGGCAAAACAGCTTGCCCGTCAGGTGGAGCAGGGTGAACTGGCGGCGGAGGATATTACCCCGGAGCATGTGCATCATGCGATCAGTATGCATGATCTGCCCGAACCCGATCTCTTCATTCGTACGGGCGGTGAACAGCGCATCAGTAACTTTCTCATCTGGCAGCTGGCGTACTCGGAACTGTATTTTACCGAGACCCTGTGGCCTGACTTTAATAAAGCGGTCTTGCAGGATGCATTAAACTCGTTTGCCTGCCGTCAGCGTCGTTTTGGTCTGACCGGCGAGCAGGTCGAAAAAGTTAAAAATGCTTAGAACTCGATTCATTACCGCCTTTGCCCTCGGCCTGCCGGCCATGTGGCTGGTCTTTCAGCCCAATCAATTGCTGTTCTGGTGGTTCCTCTTTATCGCCCTCAGTCTCGGCATGTGGGAATGGACACGGCTTGCCGGTCTGCAAAGCCGTCCGGCGCGCGTTGTCCTGACCGCAGTGTTCTCCCTGCTGGCCTATGGCTTGCACGAAATTGATCTCTATGTGTACCTGCCAGCACCGGGCATTTTTATGTTTCTGACACTCTGGTGGCTGGGCGCCATGCTACGCGTGGCGCGGAGCCCCGGCACGGTGTTGACTATCGCACCAACGGCTATGCTGTTTCGCTGTATCGAAGGCATTATGCTGCTGCTGGGCCTATTGCTGTCACTGCAACTGCTGCACGCCCAACCGACCGGCTCATGGCTGGTGTTGACACTGTTATTTCTGATCTGGGGCGCCGACAGTGTTGCCTATTTCAGCGGCCGCAAGTGGGGTAAAACAAAGCTGTTACCACGCATTAGCCCGGGCAAGACCTGGGCCGGTGTGGTCGGTGGGCTCATAGGTGGCACCCTGGTCTCGGCCAGCATTTTTTTTATTCACCCCGAACTGCGCGCTCACGCCATGTGGGTCGTGCCGGTCATCGTGGTGAGTATTCTGTTTTCTGTCCTCGGTGACCTGTTTGAAAGCATGTACAAACGTGCGGTCAATCTTAAAGACAGCAGTCAGTTGCTACCAGGGCATGGCGGGATTCTGGATCGTATTGATAGTTTACTGGCGGCGGCGCCGGTCTTTGTCTGCGGACTTATGCTGGTGGGAGTGATTGCGTGAGGGGCATTACCATACTCGGCGCGACCGGTTCGATTGGTTTGAGTACCCTGGATGTGCTGGCGCGCCATCCGCAGCGCTATCGCGTTGTGGCCCTGACGGCAAATTCCCAGGTGGAGCGCCTGGCGTGCCTATGTGAACAGTTTCAGCCACAGTTTGCCGTAATGGCCGATGACGATGCCGCGACACAACTGGCGGTGAGGATTAAATCCACCTGCGCCGGGACCAGCGTACTTTCAGGTATTGAAGGTTTACTCCATGTGGCGGCGCATGAATCCGTGGATGATGTAATGGCGGCCATTGTCGGTGCCGCCGGTCTGGCACCAACGCTGGCGGCGGCCCAGGCGGGGAAACGGGTATTGTTGGCGAACAAAGAAGCCCTGGTCATGTCCGGGCAGTTATTCATGGATGCGATTCGGGATCACAATGCCGAATTGTTACCCATTGACAGTGAACATAATGCCATTTTTCAGTGTCTACCGGAGGACTATCACCAGGGCCTGGCCGCAGTGGGTGTCAAGCGCATACTCCTGACCGGTTCGGGCGGTCCCTTTCGCTCCACGGCGATGGACCTCCTGACGGAGGTGACGCCTGCGCAGGCCTGTGCGCACCCTAACTGGGATATGGGGCGTAAGATCTCGGTGGACTCGGCCACGATGATGAACAAGGGCCTGGAATTTATTGAGGCCTGCTGGTTATTTAATGCCTCACCTGATGAGATCGAGATTGTGGTGCATCCACAGAGCATTATTCATTCCATGGTAGAGTATGTTGACGGATCCATACTCGCACAGCTCGGTCAGCCGGATATGCGCACGCCCATCGCCCATGCCCTGGCCTGGCCAGAGCGTATTGACTCCGGTGTACAGTCGCTGGACCTGTTTGCCGTGGGCCGCCTGGACTTTGAACGGCCGGATTTTAATCGCTTTCCCTGTCTGCGCCTGGCCGACGAGGCCATGCGCCAGGGGGGGACTGCCGCCGCCACACTGAACGCGGCCAATGAGGTTGCTGTCGAACACTTTTTGAATAATGAAATTCGCTTTACGGATATTCCACGGGTCATTGAAAACGTTATCGCCAGGGCAAGCCATAACAATATTAGTGACCTTGAACAGGTTATGAACGCAGATGCGTCTGCACGGGAACAGGCAATGATCGAAGTCGCAGCATGTCGGCAAAACAAGCAACGGCGGTTGAGCCGATGAGCGGCGTCTTATTCATTATTGTTGCCTTTATTGTCGCCATCAGTGTCCTGATCGCGGTGCATGAGTTTGGACATTTCTGGGTGGCGAAAAAACTGGGCGTCAAGGTCTTGCGCTACTCCATTGGTTTCGGCAAGCCCATCTGGCAACGACGTTTTGGTCCGGATCAAACCGAATATGTTATTGCGGCGCTGCCTCTGGGTGGCTATGTCAAGATGCTGGATGAGCGTGAAGGTAATGTGGCACCCAACGAGGTACACCGGGCCTTTAATCGGCAGCCGGTCAAGGCGCGTATTGCCATTGTTGCCGCCGGGCCTGCCTTTAATTTTCTGTTTGCCATTGTTGCCTACTGGGCCATGTTCGGCATTGGCATTGAAGATATCAGACCGCTGATTGGCCAGGTCTATGCGGACTCACCCGCCAGCCGTGCCGGTCTGGAAAGAGATGATGAGATCCTCGCCGTCGCCGGTGAACCGACACCGATCAACAGCATGGCCAGCGAGCGACTGATTCTGGCGGCCCTGGACAAGGTTAGCGTGCCATTGCAGATTAGAAAAGCCTCTGGCCATGAGCAGGAAGTGATTCTGGACCTGTCCGGTTTTGACGATGAGGCCGAGCCCGGTGAATTCTTTCGTCAGATGGGTATGCGCATGTGGTTCCCCGCCGTACCGGTCGTGATTGGTGAGGTGAGCAAGGATAGCCCGGCACTGCAGGCAGGGTTACAAGCGGGTGATCGGATACTACAAATTGACGAGACCGTCATGAAGGACTGGCGCGACCTGGTCAGCTATGTCCAGGACCGGCCGGGCCAGGAGCTGAGCCTGCGCATTGAACGCAATGGCCAGCGACAAACAATACTCCTCAGGCCCGAAGCCGTTACGGTCGGCGACAAGCAGATTGGCCGTCTTGGGATTGTGCACGAGCAGATTGTGGTACCGGACGACATTCGCGTTCACTACCAGTATCCATTTTTCTCCGCCCTGGGAGAAGGCGTGACGGCGACTCTGGATAAGACCGTGATGAGTCTCAAACTCTTCTGGAAACTACTCTCCGGGGACATTTCCGTAAAGAACATCAGTGGGCCTATCGGTATTGCACAGAGCGCCGGAGCGTCCGCCAGTGCCGGACTACCGTGGTTTCTCGGTTTTATGGCCTTCGTTAGCATCAATCTGGGTATTCTGAATCTATTACCTATCCCGATCCTCGATGGCGGTCACTTGCTGTATTATTTTATCGAGGCCATCAAGGGGAGTCCGGTGTCTGATGCCGTTCAGGAAATTGGCCTGCGTATCGGCATGGCGCTGTTACTCACATTAATGATATTGGCGTTTTATAACGATTTATTGCGAATTTTTAACTAATAATGAAAAAATATATTTTACTCCTGGTCTTGTTGTTTTCCATGCCAGTGTCGGCCGTGGAAACCTTTGTCGTCAAGGATATCCGTCTCGAGGGCCTGCAGCGCATTTCTGTCGGTACGGTGTTTAATTATCTCTCCATCAAGATCGGTGATGTCTTTGATTCGCAACAGTCGGCGCGCGCGCTGAGCAGTCTGTATAAAACCGGTTTTTTTAAAGATATTTCCTTTGAGCGTGAAGGTGATGTGCTGGTGGTGTTCGTCGCGGAGCGGCCGGCGATTGCCAGTATTGTACTCGAAGGTAATGACGCTATTCCTACCGAGGAATTGAAAAAGGCACTGGCGAGCAGCGGCCTGCGCGAGGGGCGGGTCTTTAACCGTTCCGTGCTTGAGACGATTGAGCGTGAGCTGCAACGGCAATATTATGCGTTGGGAAAATATGCGGTCAAGGTTGAAACCAGTGTCACACCTCTGGAGCGTAACCGGGTGGATGTGGCGATCAAGATCGCCGAAGGCGAGGAGGCCAGAGTTTACAAGCTCAATATCATTGGCAATCGGGTTTTTGACAACAAAACCCTGGCCAAAAAACTGGAGCTGGGTGGTGTCTCGCTGTTTGGCGGTTACGACAAGTACAATAAGCAGATCTTGCAGGGTGACATCGAGAAGTTGCGTTCTTTTTATATGAATCAGGGTTATATCAATTTTAATATACGCTCCACCCAGGTGGCCCTGACACCGGACAAGGAAGACATCTATATCACCATCAACCTCCACGAAGGTCATCAGTATGTTGTGCGTGACATCAAGGTCGTGACCGATCCGGAAATTTTCAGTGTCGAGGATGTCAATACGTTTATCACCTTTTCGAAGGGTGAGGTTTTCTCGCGGGAAAAGATCTCCGAGACCAATAAAAGTATCAGTGATGAGCTGGCGGTACGTGGCTATGCCTTTGCCAACGTCAATATTACACCAGACGTGGATGAGGAATCCCGCACGGTAGGCCTGACGGTCTATCTCGATCCGGGGCGCCGGGTTTATGTGCGTCGCGTCAATATTGTCGGAAATACCAAAACCAAGGACGACGTCATTCGGCGTGAAATCCGTCAAATGGAATCAAGCTGGTTCTCCACCAAGAGTGTCTCTGATTCAAAGTTGCGCCTGGATCGTCTGGGCTTTTTTGAGGAGGTCAATGTGGAAACGCCGGCGGTTCCCGGGACCATTGATCAGGTGGATGTGAACTATTCCGTCACTGAGCGGCCAACGGGCTCGTTGTCACTGGGGGTGGGCTACTCCGACCAGCAGGGCGCGCTGATCAATTTTGCCCTGTCCCAAAACAACTTTGTGGGCACCGGTAACAAGGTCGGGATCAATATTGATAATAGCCAGGTGACCAAGAACTATAGTTTTGAATACTTTAATCCCTATTTTACGGAGTCGGGTGTCAGTCGTGGTTTTAGCCTCTACACACGTGAAGTCGATGCTGAGCAAGCCGCTATCAGTAATTATTCAACCAATAGCTATGGTGCTCGACTGGTGTTTGGCATTCCGCTTTCCGAACACGCCAACTACCGCGCCAGTCTGGGCTTTGAGAACACCGAGTTGATCACCTCTGCAACGACCGCCACGCAAATTACCGATTTTATCGCCAAATACGGTTCTATCTATGATGTCTATACCCTGGATAATACCTGGACAGTTGACAAACGTAACCGCGCCATTTTTGCTACCGAGGGCTATCTGAGCCAGGTATCGATCGACGCGGCCGTGCCCGGCAGTGACCTCGAATACTACCGCCTGGGTTTCCGGCACAGTCACTACCTGCCCTTTAAGTGGGACATGAGCCTGGCGGCTTCGCTGCAACTGGGGTATGGCGATGGTTATGGGGATACCGAGGCCTTGCCTCCGTTCCTGAATTACTTTGCGGGTGGTGCCCGCTCGGTGCGAGGCTTCGATGGCAGCTCCCTGGGACCAAAGGACTCTTTTGGCAATCCCCTGGGGGGTGACCGGCGAATCATCGGTAACCTCGAACTGGTCCTGCCTCAGTTTGAGGGGCAGGATGACAAGTCCATGCGCTTCAGTCTGTTTCTCGATGGTGGCTACGCCTACGGTGTCGGTGAGAAACTGGACCTTGGTGAGATGCGCTATTCGGCGGGTGCGGCCATGATCTGGCTGACCCCGGTCGGCGCCATGCGTTTCAGTCTGGCGGCGCCGCTGAACGACAAGCCGGGGGATAATCTGCAATCCTTCCAATTTACATTGGGCACCCCGTTTTAATTCGTATATTATTGGGAGACTCCCTCAGATTGAGAAGGTTTGAGATGAAAAAACGACTCGCTGTGACTCTGTATTTTCTGGCCTTACTGCCCGTTGCGTATGCGGGTGCCGCCGAAACCTTAAAGTTGGGCTTTGTCGATACGGCTTATATCCTCAAAAAGGCCCCGCAGGCCGACGCCGCCAGAAAAAAACTGGAAAAAGAATTTGCGCCACGGGAAGAACAGGTGGTCACTATGCAGCGTCAGCTCAAGGCGGTGGAAGAAAATATCAGCAAAAATGCCCTTACCCTGTCCGAGGCAGAGCGCAAAAGCCAGGAGCGTGAAATTCTTTCCCTGCAGCGTGACATTAAACGCGCCAAAGAAGAATTCAATGAAGACCTGAATCTGCGTCGCAATGATGAATTGGGTAAATTGCAAAAAGTTGTATTCGAGGCCATTGTGCGTGTCGCCAACAAGGAAAACTTTGATCTGATTCTGGGTGATAGTGTTCTCTTTGCCAATAAGCGTGTCAATGTCACCGAGCTGATATTGAAACAACTCAAGGCGGATTACGATATCTCAGCCACAGAAACAAAGACGAATAAAGACTAATGTCGCCAGACCATTATTACCCCTGAGGAGTCACAGCGTTGTTCTATACACTTCAGTATCTGGCGGATATGGTAGGGGGTGAGGTGAGCGGCGACCCCGAAGTGGCTGTCTCCTCCGTGGCGACCCTGGACAAGGCGCATACGGGACAGATTAGTTTTCTCATCAATAGCAAATATACCTCGGCACTGGCTTCCACCCAGGCCTCTGCGGTCATCCTGCCGGCGGATTGCCGCGGCCAGTGTCCGACGAACGCCATCGTCGTGGCCAATGCGCATGCGGCTTATGCCCTGATTGCCAGCTTGCTGCACCCGCCAGAGCCGGCAGCATCCGGCATTCACCCCAGTGCGGTTATCGAGGCCGATGCCAGTATCGCCGCGGATGCCTGGATAGGACCCAATACCTATATTGGCCACAAGGCCAGGATCGGTCGTGGTGTGCAGGTGCATGCAGGTACGGTGATTGAACGCGATGTCAGTATTGGCGAGGCCTCCGTGGTGCTGGCCAATGTGACCCTTTGCCGGGAGAGCCAACTGGGCGAGCGGCTGCTCATTCATCCCGGTGTGGTCATTGGCGCCGATGGCTTTGGCCAGGCAAATGACCAGGGGACCTGGCGCAAGATTCCACAGATTGGCCGGGTGATCATCGGCAACGATGTCGAGATTGGCGCCAACACCACTATCGATCGCGGCAGTATCGGAGACACCGTTATTGGCGACGGGGTCAAGCTGGATAACCTGATCCAGATCGCCCACAACGTCGAGATTGGGGCGCATACGGTGATTGCTTCGTCGACGGCGATTGCCGGCAGCACGAAAATTGGCCGCCACTGCATTATTGCGGGCGCGGTCGGTATTGTTGGCCACATCGAAATCACCGATAATGTGACCCTTCTCGGCATGTCGATGGTCAGCAAGTCGATTACCGAAGCGGGGGTCTATGGCGGCAGCATCCCGGCCATCGAGAGCCGGAAATGGGCAAAACAATTGGCCAATATGCGCCATATTGGTGATATATTGAAGCGCCTGAGAGCGCTTGAAAAAAAGAACTAGCTTTCTATCTTTAAGGAGTCAATTTTGACTGAGCAACTGGATATTTACGAAATTCTGCAGCACTTGCCACATCGCTACCCGTTTTTACTGATTGATCGGGTTATCGAATGTGAGCCGGGTAAACGTCTGGTTGGTCTGAAAAACGTGACCCACAACGAACCCTATTTTACCGGGCACTTTCCCAATCGGCCGGTCATGCCCGGTGTCCTGATCCTGGAGGCGCTGGCACAGGCGACGGGGATACTGGCCTTTCGTACCCTGGGCCGCGTGCCGGATGCCAATTCGCTGTACTACTTTGTTGGCATCGACAACGCCCGTTTCAAGATGCCGGTACAGCCCGGTGATCAGATTCACCTGGAAGTCGACTACGTCAAGCAACTGCGTGGTGTGTGGAAGTTTGTCGGCAAGGCCGTGGTGGATGGTAATGTTGTTTGCAGTGCGGACCTGATGTGTGCGGAGCGTGAGGTGGTATGAGTATAGACCCCCATGCGGTGGTTGACCCTTCGGCAAAGATTGCCAAAAACGTTCGGATCGGCCCTTTCACGGTCATCGGTCCCCATGTCGAGATTGGTGAAGCGACCGAGATCGGCCCGCATGTAGTCATCAACGGCCCGACGCGCATTGGCCGTGAAAATCGTATTTTTCAGTTCTCATCGATCGGTGAAATCCCCCAGGATAAAAAATTTCACGGCGAAGACTCCCGTCTTGAGATCGGTGATCGTAATACCATTCGTGAATTTGTCACCATCAACCGCGGCACGGCGGATGGTGGTGGGGTGACACGCATCGGCAGTGACAACTGGTTGATGGCCTATATTCATATCGCCCATGACTGTATTGTCGGCAACCACACGATCTTTGCCAACGGCGCCTCCATTGCCGGGCATGTCACCATTGGCGATTACGCGATCCTGGGTGGCTTTACCCTGGTACATCAGTTTTGTAGCGTGGGCGAGTATGCCTTTTGCGGTATGGGCAGCGCGATTAGCAAGGATGTACCGCCCTATATCATGGTCAACGGTAATCCGGCACATCCCCACGGTCTGAATACCGAGGGCCTCAAACGGCAGGGCTTTTCCAAGGAGGCGCTGCGCGTTTTGCGTGAGGCCTACAAGACCATTTATCGCTCGGGTATGACGCGCGAAGAGGCCCTGGTCAAGCTGGAATTGATGGGGGTTTCGCAACCGGAAATTCAGCCCCTGTGCCATTTTCTGAAACAGGCCCGGCGCGGTATCCTGCGTTAGTCGTTGTTCAGCATTTCCAGTGTCAGCTGCGCGACCTGCTCTGTCGCGTTCACCTTCCCCAGACGTTCCCGGACAATTTGCAGCGCCGCAATGGTGTCATTGCGATACTGTCGGTCATTGAGAAAGCGTAACACCGCGGCGGCAATCAGCTCAGGTTTGGCATCATGCTGGATCAATTCCGGTACCAGACGCTGATCGGCGACAATATTGCACAGGCCAATGTGAGAAATTTTCAGCATGCGGCGCACAATCTGATAGGTCAGCCAGGCGACCTTATTGATAATGACCATGGGTTTTTGCAGCAGGGCAATTTCCAGAGTGACGGTACCCGAAACGGTCATGATCACATCACAGACTTCAATAACATCGTAACTGCGGCGTGGGATCACCTGGATCGATGCACCGAGCGGGTCAGTCGCAAGATTGAGAAAGGTCTCATCAATGGTTGAGGCCAGCGGCATGACGAACTGAATTTCCGGTTGCTGTTGGTGAAGGCTGCGAGCGGTCGCTAGCAGAATCGGTAAGAGCCGCTTGATCTCACTCTTGCGACTGCCGGGAAATATACCGACCACCGGGCGATCGGCCTGCAGGCCGAATTCCGCAAGCAATTCTGGTCGGGTCTTACTGGCGTGAACCTCATCGACCAGGGGGTGGCCGACATAGCGCACCGGCACATGGTGTCGTGTGTAAAAGTCCACCTCAAAAGGAAAGACCACCGCCATCATATCGACCCGTTCGCGGATAGTGTGAACCCGCTTTTGTCTCCACGCCCATACCTGCGGACTGATATAGAAAAGCACCTTGATACCGGCTGCCTTGGCCGCCCGGGCCAGGCGCAGATTAAACTCGGGATAATCTACCAGGATCAGCAGGTCAGGTCTGTTGGTGGTTAACAGCTCGCGCATTTGGTTGAGGGCGCCGAAGATGACCTTGCGGTGGGCAAGAACCTCAATCAGACCCACCACGGCCATATCGGCGGCATCG
>JAWOIE010000084.1:0-23613 GCA_046484825.1 Gammaproteobacteria bacterium
TCTTAAAAAAGCACGTTTTGGTAAGTATTTTTCATAATTAAACATAATTTTTAATGGCAAAATGGATTTTAACTTACTAAATGTCAGTATTATACCACAAAACTTTAGGTTTTTCTTTGAATAAGAATGAATACCTTTATTCTCGCTGAACGCAAATTTTTCAGGCCCTCCAGAGTAATTGACCCTGTGGACCAGCCCTGTGCCTGTAATATTCGGGCAATGGATCGCACGGTGCCGGATGAACCTACCCCATGCTCCCAGCCCTGTGCGACAAAGAGATGGGCAGTGCTCTCCAGTTCAAGACGAGCGTGGAAATTGGCCTTACGAAGATTTGTGGGTGTAATTTTGCCATTGGCAAAATATTTTAGTGTCATGCTCACGCATCCCAATGGCAGACTTTCCATCAGAATGGGATTAAAGGACTCACCGATAATGATTTCTGTACTACCACCGCCAATATCGAGCACCAGGCGTCGCTTGCCTTTTTCCGCGAGACTATGCGCAACACCAAGGTAAATCAGGCGTGCTTCCTCAATGCCCGAGATGATCTGGATAGGTTGCCCGAGTATTTGCTGTGCATTAGCAATAAAGTCAGCGGTGTTTTTTGCTGAACGCAGTGTGTTGGTGCCGACCACGCGTATATTTTGTGACGGGATTTGCTTGAGGCGCTGGGCGAAGCGCTGTAGGCATTCCAGTGCCCGCTGTTGTGCTTCAGTGCTGAGATTGTTATTCCTGTCCAGACCGGCGCGTAAACGTACAATTTCACGCAGACGATCGACAACCTGTAGATTGCCATCGATCAGGTGAACGACAATCATATGAAAACTGTTTGAGCCCAGGTCGACGGCCGCCAGCAGTCCTTCCTGAGGATGTTTGGTTTTTTTGAAAAGCATTGCTGAGAATAAATACCGCATTGAGACAATATGCTAATATGATAGCACGCGATCGCAATGGTTATATGACAAATACTTTTTACTGGATTGTAACGTGACGGATATTTTTGATTTTGGCAGTGGTGTCGACCGCTATGCGGTCGTGGGTAATCCTATTGCCCATAGCAAGTCGCCCCGCATACATCGCCTGTTTGCCGAGCAGACCGGTCAGCGTATGGAATATACGGCCATCCAGGTGGACACTGGTGGTTTTGAACAGGCGGTGGGGAATTTTCAGGCCAGTGGCGGCAAGGGTCTGAATATTACCGTGCCCTTCAAGGAAGAGGCCTGGGCGTTTGTCGACAGGCGTACCCCACGTGCGGAACGTGCGGGTGCGGTCAATACCATCAAGTTTGAAAATGACAGGGTGCTGGGTGACAACACCGATGGTGTCGGTCTGGTGAATGACCTGTTGCAAAACCACGGCACGGTATTTCTGCATAAAAGAATCCTGCTCATGGGGGCCGGTGGCGCGGCCCGCGGTGTTATCGCGCCACTGCTGGAGCAACAACCGGCGAGTATCACGGTGGTCAATCGCACGGTCGATAAGGCGGTGGCGCTGGCGGAGTTATTTAAAGACCTCGGTGTAATTGAAGGTTGTGGGTACGACGACCTGGAAGGTCGTTACGATATTATCATCAACGCTACGGCCGCCAGCCTGGCCGGTGACCTGCCGCCGGTGCCGCCGGCCAGTCTTGGCCCGGACAGTTTTTGTTATGACATGATGTATGGCGCCGAGCCGACCGTATTTATGCGCTGGGCGCAACAGCAGGGTGTACCACATTGTAGTGATGGTCTGGGGATGCTGGTGGGACAGGCGGCGGAGTCATTCTATGTCTGGCGTGGGGTGCGACCGGATACGGGACGAGTGATTACACAACTGCGCAGCGAGTTGACCGCCTGAGCGGAAGGCCGGGGTGAAGCTCAGCAAAAATGCCCGTTACGCGTTGCCAGGGCAGGCGGAGGATCAGCGTCGACACAGGTTCATTAAGCCGCCCTTCCCTGGCGGCCACCTCGTGTTCAGGTGGTTTTCGCCGTCCGAGGTCTGGGTGCTGAACTTCTGCGCTGGCCGCCGCTCTTTTTATTGCGGTCAAAGGGGCGTTTGTTGCCGCTGTGTGCTTTGCGCTCCGGCCAGATCGGGGGCTTGGGTTTGATCAGCAGTGCCGGGTCCACCGATTCGGTGGGAATGCGATGTCCGATGTACTCTTCGATCTCCGGCAGGGAGAAGACGTATTGCTCGCAGGCAAAACTGATTGCCGTACCACTGGCGCCGGCGCGGGCGGTGCGTCCAATACGGTGAACATAGTCTTCCGCATCCTGCGGCAGGTCAAAATTGATGACGTGTGAAACTTCCGGAATGTGCAGGCCACGTGCGGCGACGTCGGTGGCCACCAGAATGTTGAGCTTGCCCTCGGTAAACTCGTTGAGGAGCCGCTGGCGTTTTTGCTGCGGCACATCCCCGGTCAGCAGGGCGGCGGGATAGCCATTGCCCTGGAGGAAGGCGTCGATCTTCTCCCCGACCCGCTTGGTATTGACAAAAATCACCGCGCGAGTAAACCCGGAACTGCCCAGGATGCCGAGCAGGAAGGGAATTTTTTCATCATTGGAGGGGTAATAGGCCAACTCGACAATGTGCTTGGCGGTAACCTGCTCCGGGGCGACTTCAATTTTTTGCGGATTGTTCATGTGTTCGTAGGCCAGTTCCTGCACGCGGTAGGAGAGGGTAGCGGAGAACAGCATGCTCAGGCGCTCGGCAGGCTCTGGCATGCGGTGCAGCAGGTAACGAATGTCTTTGATAAAACCGAGATCGAACATGCGGTCGGCCTCATCCAGGACGAGCACCTGCAGGGCCTTGAGATTGAAAATGTGCTGCTTGAAGTAATCAATAATGCGTCCCGGGGTGCCGATGAGCACATCGACGCCGTCCTCGAGTTGCTGGCGCTGGGACTCATAGCCGGTGCCGCCGTAGACCAGGCCAAGGCGAAAGTCGGTGTGCTGCCCAAGGGCAAGGGCGTCCTTGTGGATCTGTACGGCCAGCTCGCGGGTGGGCGCGAGGATGAGGGCGCGGGGCTGATTAGTTTTGCGTCCCTCCGGCGCGGGATGGCGCATCAGATGGGCAAAGGTAGCGATCAGAAAGGCCGCGGTCTTGCCGGTACCGGTCTGTGCCTGGCCCGCCACGTCCCGACCCTGCAGGGCCACCGGCAGGGTCTCGGCCTGTATCGGGGTACAGTAAGAAAACCCAGTCGCATCAATGCTTTGCATTAATTCCGCGGGCAGGTCAAGATCGGCGAAGGTAGTACTGCTTAAATGTGCATCACTCATGGGTATATAGCATAACAGATTTGCTGCGGGATAGGCTTGCATTCCTGTCGGTCTTGGGCTCAAATGTGACTCTTCGGCAGGAGCTGCCGCATTATAGCGTGCAATAAGAAACGCAGAACTCACAAGCAAACTCCAGGAGAACAGCGTTGAGTGACAAAATAGTTTATGTAACAGACGATACGTTTGATAGCGAGGTGGCTCAGGCCGAGGGTCCTGTGCTGGTGGATTACTGGGCGGACTGGTGTGGGCCCTGCAAGATGATTGCCCCCATTCTTGACGAAATCGCCGAGGAGTATGCCGGCAAGCTCAAAGTGGCCAAGCTCAATATTGACGAAAATCCGGCGACCCCGCCCAAGTTTGGTATTCGCGGTATCCCAACCCTGATGATTTTCAAGGGCGGCAATGTCGAAGCGACCAAGGTCGGTGCGGTTTCCAAATCGCAGCTTACCGCTTTTATTGACAGCAATTTATAATCGACTACAGTTAGTGCGTCTGCGTCAGGCCCCTCCTGGGGGCTGGACGGCGGGCAAGTTTGGTGTTACTTTTAAACACTAGCCCGCACCGGGTTGTTGCTACAAATAACAAGTCCCTTCGGTTACGGCATTTCCATATTTAATTTCAAATATACTTAATAACGATTTATCAACACGGGCGTTATTGCGTCCATCCTGCTAGTTCATTTCACCCAACCCATTCAATCTTAAAGGTTTACCAAGTCCCATGAATCTCACAGAACTCAAAGAAAAACCCGTTCCCGATCTCCTGACGCTGGCCCAGAGCATGGGTATCGAGAGTGTTTCCCGGGCGCGTAAGCAGGACATTATTTTTGCCATACTCAAGGCCCACGCCAAGAGTGGTGAAGATATCTACGGCGACGGGGTTCTTGAGATACTCCAGGATGGATTTGGTTTTCTGCGTTCTGCCAATGGTTCTTACCTGGCCGGTCCCGATGATATTTATGTCTCGCCCAGCCAAATCCGGCGCTTTAACCTGCGCACCGGAGATACGGTCTCCGGCAAGATTCGTCCTCCCAAGGATGGCGAGCGTTACTTTGCCATGCTGAAAGTCAACGAGATTAACTTTGAACCGCCGGAAAACGCCAAGAATAAAGTCCTGTTTGAAAACCTGACGCCCCTGCACCCCAACAAGCGCATGATGCTGGAACGCGGCAACGGAAGCACTGAAGACATGACCGCGCGTGTCATCGATATGGTCTCTCCCATTGGCAAGGGCCAGCGTGGTTTGATTGTCTCGCCCCCCAAGGCCGGTAAGACCATGATCCTGCAGAACATCGCCCAGTCGATTACCGACAAGAATCCCGATTGTTACCTGATTGTGCTGCTGATCGATGAACGCCCGGAAGAAGTCACCGAGATGCAGCGCTCGGTCCGTGGTGAGGTGGTCTCGTCGACCTTTGATGAGCCCGCCAGCCGCCACGTACAAGTGGCCGAGATGGTCATCGAAAAGGCCAAGCGTCTGGTCGAACACAAAATAGACGTGGTCATCTTGCTCGACTCGATTACTCGCCTGGCGCGCGCCTACAATACCGTCATCCCGTCCTCCGGCAAGGTGCTCACCGGCGGGGTCGATGCCAACGCCCTGCACCGCCCCAAGCGATTTTTCGGCGCCGCCCGCAATATCGAGGAGGGGGGGTCCTTGACCATCCTGGCTACTGCGCTGATCGATACCGGCTCACGCATGGATGACGTGATCTACGAAGAGTTCAAGGGAACCGGTAATATGGAAATTCACCTCAACCGTCGTATTGCGGAAAAGCGCATTTATCCCGCCATCGATATCAACCGTTCCGGCACCCGCCGCGAAGAGCTGCTGACCACGCCGGACGAATTGGAGAAAATGTGGATTATTCGCAAGGTGGTGCACGATATGGATGAGGTCGCCGCTATGGAATTTTTGAGTGACAAGCTGCGCGCCACCAAGACCAACAACCAGTTTTTTGACTCCATGAAGCGCTAGCTCCCTGCGCCCCCCCCGGCCGGGGGCGCTTGCGCCTGGCTGCAGAGAGCCACAAGCCGTGGCCTGTCTTAGCGTAATAATTATTACCGTGGGTACGCCTGCCGGAGATTCGGCGCAGGGTTGGTGCGTCGGAATTTTTTACAAATTGTATTTATTTTAATCAATTCATATCGTTAGCCGTGCTTGTTTAAGCTGCTTCTAGAATGCAAGTAGCTGATTTTATTGACTTTCTTATCAAAAGCTTCGATGATTCAGACACAAGGGCGTGGTTTTTCACTCACTTTTTTTGTCAGAGCCGGTGAAGCCGCATCCGCGAGTTGGACCCCATCTCGGGGGTATATGCGGAGGACTTTGCAATGAAGACGTCACAGGCATTAGAGAAGCTGGATTTTGATCACTGGCTCGAACTGGCGAAAGCCGATCCGGACAGTTTTGAAACCATGCGTCGCCAAATCATTGATGCCGCCATTGGTCGCTTTGCCGAATCCCGGCAGCTACACCTGCGCCGGGTGCAGTGGCGTATTGATCAGGTACGTAAACGCAGTCGGACCCCGATGGCAGCCTGCATCGCCATCTCCAATATGATGTGGGACTCATTTCATCACCTCAATACGACCTATCGGCACCTCTACGAGCAGACCGCGCCACGGCGCCCGGTCAAGGCGACGGCCCCGCTGCCCTCGGCCACGGTGCTGGCCTTCAGACCGCCGGCCCATTAGTCACACAGGGCTTGCTGTGGCGCGGTCTTTTACGTAAGATCCCACGCCCACGTGCGGTACCGGACCATAAGGGTTCCGGTGGCGGCGCGGTCAATACTGAGGTGAGACCATGAAAGCAGATATCCATCCTAATTACGCCGATGTTGCCGTCACATGTAGCTGTGGCAACACATTCCAGACCCGTTCTACTGTGGGTACGGACCTGACCATTGAAGTGTGTTCCGCCTGCCACCCTTTCTACACCGGCAAGCAGCGCGTGGTCGATACCGCGGGTCGTGTCGACAAGTTCCGTCAAAAGTACGGTATGAAGTAAGTCGAATGCCCCTTTCGGGTTTTTATAAAAAGGCACTCCAGGCGGGTGCCTTTTTTATTATGGGTCTGGCCGCTGCGCCCGTTCCGGCCCTGTGCCTCAGTGACCGCTACGACGAGACCGTGGTGATTCGCAAGGTACAGGATGGGGATACCGTCAATCTGAGCGATGGCCGCAAGCTAAGGCTGATTGGTATCAATACCCCGGAGCTGGCGCGTGACCGGCGTCCCTCCGAGGCGTACGCCAGGGAGGCGCGGGCACACCTGCAGGACTTCGCCCGGCAAACCCCGCGCTGGCGTGTCCGCTGGGGTACGCAAAAGAGGGACAAGTATGGTCGCTGGCTGGGTCATGTGTTTGTCGGTGACACAAACCTCAATGCCGACCTGCTTCGCCAGGGGCTGGCGAGCGTGATCGCCATCCCGCCGAACCAATGGTCCCTGTCCTGTTATCAGCAGCAGGAGGCGTTGGCGCGCCGTGAAGGCAAAGGTCTGTGGGGCCGGCAGGGCTATAAAATCTGGCCGGCGACCGGCTTGCCCAAATCATTGCGCGACTTCCAGTTTGTGCAGGGCCGGGTCGGCAAGGTTGTCCCGACACGAAAATCCCTCTGGCTGGAGTTGTCGCCGCAATTTTCTGTGCGCATCGCCAAAGAGGACATGCAGTACTTTAGCGGGCAAAACCCCTATAATTGGCAACACCGCGATATCGAAGTCAGGGGCTGGCTCAATTATCACAAAGGCCGCTTGCAGATGCGCATCCGTCATCCGGCGGCGGTCCGTTTAATCGATTAAGGCACATCAGGACACCATGACAGAGAAAAAAGAAAACTCCCGCATTGAGGCCTTACGTTATCACGCCAAACCAGTGCCGGGTAAAACCGCAACGGCCATTACCAAGCCCTGTGACACTCAGGCAGATCTGAGCCTGGCCTACACCCCCGGCGTGGCGGAGCCGGTGCGCGAGATTGCCCGCGACCCACTCAAGGCCTATGAATACACCAACAAAGGCAATCTGGTGGCCGTCATAACCGATGGTACTGCCGTGCTGGGGTTGGGCAATGTAGGCGCCCTGGCTGGCAAGCCGGTCATGGAGGGCAAGGCGGTGCTGTTTAAAAAATTTGCCAATATTGATGTGGTCGATATCGAGGTCGATGCCCATTCACCACAATCCTTTATCGAGACCGTAGCCAGCATTGCGCCAAGTTTTGGCGGAATCAATCTGGAGGATATCGCCGCACCCCATTGTTTTGAGATTGAACAGGCCTTGAAAGAGCGCCTGGACATTCCGGTGTTTCATGATGACCAGCACGGTACCGCTATTATCATCTCTGCCGGGCTACTCAATGCCCTGGAGTTGCAGGGCAAGACACTCACGACCGCCAGGATTGTCTGCCTGGGGGCCGGTGCGGCAGCAATAGCCTCCATGAACCTGCTGATCAAGCTTGGCGCCAAGCGCGAAAATATTTTCATGGTGGACCGTCAGGGCGTGATCCATGCAGGGCGTGAAAAACTCAATGTCTACAAGCGCGCCTTTGCCCGTAATGCCGATGAGCACACGCTGGAAGATGCCATGCAGGGTGCGGATGTTTTTATTGGAGTATCGGGCCCGAACCTGGTGAGCAAGGAGATGATCAAGTCCATGGCGGCGCGCCCGGTCGTCTTTGCCCTGTCCAATCCCGATCCAGAGATAACCCCGGCGGATGTCAGGGCGGTACGTGATGATGTCATTATGGCCACGGGGCGTAGTGATTATCCCAATCAGGTCAATAATGTCCTGGGGTTTCCTTTTATATTTCGTGGCGCACTGGATGTGCGGGCCTCATGCATCAATGACGCGATGAATCTTGCCGCCGTGGCTGCCCTGGCCAAGCTGGCCCATGAAGCCGTGCCGCAAAATGTACAGCAGGTCTATGGTGGCAATGAGCTCAGCTTTGGTCCGGACTACATAATTCCCAAGCCGTTTGATCCGCGTTTGCAGGAGTGTGTTGCCGGTGCCGTGGCCCAGGCGGCCATTGACAGCGGCGTCGCCCGGCTGGTGCCGCTCTAACTGCGCGGGGCGTCGTCGCCGGGTACGGCAAGCGCCGCGGGATTTTCCGTCGCCAGCAGGGCCTCTACGTTTTTAAGTGTCAGGCGTTCGTAGGGTCGACCGTCGACCGGGCTGAGCGGTGCCTGGCGCTGACGATCATTAAAGACCAGCGCCTCGATGCGCACGTCATCGACATAGAAGGTGTAGGCAACAATGGATTCGTACTCGTCGCTACGCCAGTGAATGCGTTTGCTGATGAGTTCGTAGGGGATGCGATGGTCAATGAGCTTCATATCGATCGCCTCCAGATTATCCGCGAACAAATGCAACGTGACGGCACTGTGTTCGTCAGCGCTGCCGCTCGCGACCGGGCCTACCAGGCGCGGGGAAAAGTCCTTGAAAAACTGCATGGCCTCCAGGGCGGTTTCGCGCATACGCCTTAGGTGACGTGGCTGACTCTCGGCCCGGAACAGGCGTTGATATTCCTCAATCGCCTGTTCGATTTCCAGATTGTTGGGCAGGTTACGGGTATCGGCGGCGTCCAGATGCTCGGCAGCCTTTTGCTTGGCATAACGAAAGTCACGCAGGCCGCTCTCGAGAATAATGCGCGCCGCCTCCTGAGCGAGGCGATAACGCATTTGCTGGTCTCTCGCCGAGTGTTTTCCGGACATCTACGCAGGCCTCCGCCTAGGGCTAAGGAACCTCTGAATAAGTCCCTGAAACGGCGCTGGCGTCGTTAAAATGAAACTCAAAATGCTCATTTATCACTTATAAACTGCGCTTTTTCGTTCCATTTTGCCTTACCTACATGGATGTAGGTAAGGAGCGAGAGCAGGACGCGGAAGCTTTGCCATGCCCAAGGCGCTTCGCGGGGCAGGCTCTCATCCGTTTGATGAACTTATTCAGAGGTTCCCTAGTCCTGCGTCGGCGGTTCGCTGTGCGCCGGGCCGAGGATGTCGCGCAGGTATTTAAACAGCAGGCGCGCCGACTTCGGTGCGGTCTGTTTTTGCGCCTCCTGCCGCGCATTGCGGATCAGCTGGCGTAGTTGCTGCGGATCGGTTTGCGGATACTGGCGCATAAACTCGGTGACCGTTTCCGGGCTATCCTGTAATAGACGCTCGCGCCAGCGTTCAATCTGGTGCAGGCGGGTCACGTCGTCCTGATGCGGACGTTGTAACTGTTCCAGTTGTTGTTGCAGGACGTCGCTATCAATCTGGCGTAGCTGTTTGGCCAGATATTGCAGCTGCCGCTTGCGGGCGCCATGTTGCCGGATGCGACGCGTATCCTGGATCAGCGTCACAAGGGTTTCGGGCAGGTCAAACTTTTTGAGTTGGCCGGGCTCCAGGTTGACCAGGCGCTCGCCGAGATCCTTGATGGCATGGGCATCGCGTTTGCGTTGGGATTTGCTCGGGCCCAGCTCGATATCGTCAGCGTCAGACATAGAATAGAAAAATTGAATATTAATCAGGTTGGACACTATGGCAGATAACGCCCCTGTTTCACAAGCCGAGGAGCTGCCCTCGGCAGCGCGGCTGCGCGACATTATTGAAACCGTCATTGCAGAGGCCAGGGCGCTGGGCGCCAGCGATGTCGAGGCGGCGGTGAGTGCCGATGCCGGGCTCTCGGTGAATGTGCGCAATGACGAAGTCGAGACCGTCGAGCATCATCGTGACAAGGGCCTGGGGGTCACGGTCTACTTCGGTCAGCGCAAGGGCAATGCCAGTACCACGGACTTTAACCCCGCGGCGCTCAGCGACACCGTCATGGCCGCCTGCGATATCGCCCGCTATATCAGCGAAGACCCCTATGCCGGTCTGGCCGACGCGGACTGTCTGGCGCGCGACATCCCGGACCTGGACCTCTATCACCCCTGGACACCGAGTACCGCCGAGGCCATCGCCCTGGCGCTGGAGTGTGAGCGCGCGGCGCGCGGCGCCGACCAGCGCATTGTCAATTCCGAGGGCGCCTACATCAGCACCCATGCCGGGCTGCGGGTCTATGGCAATAGTCGCGGCTTTCTCGGTGACTATGCCAGCAGCCGGCACAGCCTGGGCTGCACCGTCATCGCCCGTGGCGAGGGCGGCATGCAGCGGGATCACTGGTACAGCATTAGCCGCCGCGCCACCGACCTGGAGTCGGCCAGCAGCATCGGCCAGCAGGCGGCGGCGCGCACCGTGCAACGCCTGGATGGGCGCAAGCTGTCGACGCGCAAGGCGCCGGTGATATTTTCCGCCGAGGTTGCCCGTGGCCTGTTGGGGCATCTGGTACGGGCGGTGAGCGGTGGCAGTCTCTATCGCCGCTCCTCATTTCTGCTCGATAGTCTGGGCAAGCCCCTGTTCCCGGAGTTTGTCGAGATAAACGAACGCCCGCACCTGCCGCGCGCCCTGGGGAGCGCACCCTTTGACAGTGAAGGCGTAGCGACCCGGGAGCGGACCCTGGTCAGCGGCGGTGTCCTGCAATCCTATATTCTGGACAGTTACGCGGCGCGGCGCCTGGGCCTGCAGACCACGGGCAATGCCGGTGGCGTGCACAATCTGGAAATCAGCGCCGGCGACATGGACCTGGCCGGCATGCTCAAGGCGGTGGGCACCGGCCTGCTGGTCACCGAGGTGATGGGGCAGGGCGTCAATATTGTCACCGGCGACTATTCCCGTGGCGCCAGCGGTTTCTGGGTGGAAAACGGCGAGATTCAGTATCCGGTGGAAGAGATCACCCTGGCGGGGCACCTGGCGGAGATGTTCCGCGGCCTACAGGCGGTCGCCAGCGATGTGGATCGCCGCGGCAATTTATGCAGCGGCTCGTGGTGGGTAGAGGGCCTGACTATTGCCGGCAATTGAGGGCTGCCCGCCGAACCCCCGCAGTGCCGGGGCGACGGGCCTTACCCGGAGGGCCGGGCGCAGGGCCCGGCCGGAGTCCGGCCTCAGGCGACTTTAGTCAAATGCAGATTGTAGGCGGCGAGGATATCGCGGGCGGCCTGTTCCTGTGAGGCCTCGACCCGTACATAGGGCATGCTGGCGACGGCGTCCTTGAGTTTTTTGCGTTGCACTTTGGTGTTCAGTCCGCGGGCGCCGAGGACGCCGGCGATCAGCTTGGCATGCATGGGTGTCTCGGTGTGGTAAACGTCGCTCCAGCGGGTACGTGTCGTATGGCTCATGGTCCAACCCCTTTTTTAGGTGTGATGTACACACTGTATAGCCCAGGGTCAAGGTGGAATCAAGAAAAATTCTTTATATATTATAAAGTTGAATTGTATATTTAAAGTAATGGATTGCAATATCCTGTAACTATCTGTTACATAAGAAAAATTGTCGCAAGCCCCAAAAAGGACAAAAAGCCCACCACATCCGTCACCGTGGTGAGCACCACCGGGCCCGAGAGCGCCGGGTCGGCCCCCATGCGCCGCAGCAGCAGGGGGATAATGGCCCCGGCGGCGGCGGCCACCACCAGATTAATCACAATGGCGCTGCCAATAATCAGGCCGATACCGACATGCATAAACCAGCTGCCGGCAATCAGGGCAATGACCACGGCCCAGATCAGGCCATTCCAGATACCAATGCCGACCTCCTTGATAAAGAGGCGGTGGGCGTTACTCTCGCTAATCTGCCCCAGGGCCATACCGCGGATCACCAGGGTCAGGGTCTGGCTGCCGGCGATGCCGCCCATGCTGGCGACAATGGGCATGAGCACGGCGAGGGCCACCAGGTGTTCGATCGACTTGTCGAAAAAGCCAATGACCCACGAGGCCAGGAAGGCGGTGAGCAGGTTAATGCCCAGCCACACGGAGCGACGTCGGGTACTGCGCATGACCGGGGCAAACATGTCATCTTCTTCATTCAGACCCGCCATACTCAAGAGGGAGTGGTCGGCCTCGTCACGAATGACGTCGACCACATCGTCAATGGTGATACGTCCAAGCAGGCGGTTGTCGGCGTCGACCACCGGGGCGGTGATCCAGTCGCGGCGTTCGAACAGGTTGGCGACCTCGGTGGCGCGGGTCTCGGCGGGGATGGCCGCCACATCGGTTTGCATGATATGGCTGACGAGTTGTGACGGTTCCTCGGTGAGCAGGCGCGTTAACGGCAACAGGCCGAGAAAGTGGCTGTCGCGATCCACAACGAACAGGGTATCGGTGGCGGTGGGGATCTTGCCGCGCCGCCGCAGGTAACGCAGCACCACATCCAGGGTGACGTCGGCGCGGACCATGACGGTCTCCAGGTCCATGAGGCCGCCGGCGGAATCCTCCGGGTACGACAGTACGGAACGCAGACGTTCACGGTCCTGATGCTCCATGGTGAGCAGCAGTTCCTGGATAACATGTTGCGGCATCTCCGGCAGGATGTCGGCCAGGTCATCGGTGTCGAGGGTCTCGGTGGCGGCGACCAGTTGGCCGGCATCCATGCCACGCATCAACTGGGCGCGGGCCTCTTCATTGAGGTGGATGAGGGTCTCACCATGCAGGTCATCGGCAACGTGTTGCCAGACGATTTGCCGATCCGAACTGGGTAGTGATTCCAGCAGGTGGGCAATGTCGGCCGGGTGCATGCCCTGGATAATGGCGTCGATCTGCTCGACCAGGCCGTCACGCACCAGTTCCGTGATGGACTGCAGCACCGTCTTTTCGTTTTCTGTGATTTCGTCGCTCATGACGCACACCTGTATTGGATCATACGAGTGTAACAGGGAAGGCCTGGAAAGGGGATAAGCCGCCATCAGCGCGGCGAAAAAAACGTGTGCTGGACTTAGAGTTGCTCGAGGAGTCGACTATAGGTTTCGTGGTCCTGACACTGTAGCAATTGTTCCACCGTGGCTTGCAGATCGGGGATGTGACTGTGGCTTACCAGATGCTTGACCTGTGGCAGGGCGTTGGGATGCATGCTGAATTCCGTCAGGCCCATGCCGAGTAAGAGTCGGGTGTAGTCCGGGTCGCCGGCCATTTCGCCACACATGGTCACGGGGGTACGGCTTTGTGCGCCCGCGCGCAGCACGCTCGCGATGAGGTGAATCACCGCAGGGTTGATCGGGTCGTAAAGATAATTGACCTCGTCATCGATGCGGTCAATGGCCAGGGTGTACTGAATCAGGTCATTAGTGCCAATGGATAAAAAATCCACGTGTGGCGTGAACATGTGGGCCATGATGGCCGCGGACGGGACTTCGATCATGACCCCGACGGGGAGATGAGGATTGAAGTCGAGCTTGTACAGTTTTAGTTGTTCCTGGGTATGTTTTATCAGGCGCAGTACCTGCTGGAGTTCCTGTGTGGTCGATAGCATGGGTAACATCATGCGCACCGGGCCGCAGGCAGAGGCGCGCAAGATGGCGCGCAGTTGCGGCAGAAATAATTCCGGTTCTTTCAGGCACAGACGAATGGCCCGCAGGCCAAGCGCCGGGTTGGTGCTGATGTTGGCGCCGTCCCGGCCACCGTCGACCTGCTTATCGGCACCCAGGTCGAGGGTGCGAATCGTCAGCGGTTTACCGGCGAGCTTGTCGAGGACCTCACGGTAGATCTCATATTGCTCCTGTTCATCGGGCGGCTGGCTGCGGTTCATGAACAGAAACTCGGTTCGGTACAGGCCCACTCCCTGTGCCCCCATATCATGCACGGCGGTAATGTCATCGGGCAATTCGATATTGGCATTGAGGGTGATAGTGGTGTTGTCCCGGGTCACCGCCGGTTCATCCCGTGTCTGCAAATAGGCGCGAATGCGTTGCGCGTCCTCCTGACGGCGCTGCCGATAAAACTGCAGACAGTCCTCGTCGATGTTGGCAAGCAACCAGCCGCGCGAACCATCCACGACGATCACTTCACCATCGACCAGATAGTCGCGGATGTGGTGCATACCGACAATCGCGGGGATGCGCAGACTCCGGGCGAGAATAGCGGTGTGCGAGGTCGGCCCGCCACCCTCGGTGACAAAGGCGGCGATGCCCTGGTGCTGCATGAGCACGGTATCGGCGGGGGAGAGGTCGTCGGCAATCAGGATATGGTCCCGCAGGCGGCTTGCCGGTGTGTTGTGGGGTTCCTGCGTGGCCGCGCTGGCCTGCAGGAGATGCTGAATACCGTTGACCACATGATCGATATCATCACGGCGGGTGCGCAGGTAGTCGTTATCCATTTCTTCAAAGACCCGCACCAGCGCATCCTGTTGCTGCTTGAGCGCCCACTCCGCGTTGCATTGTGCCTGACGAATAATGTCGAGCGGCGCGCTGCTCAGGGTCGAGTCCTGCAACATCAGCAGGTGGGTATCAATAAAGTCGGTAATGTCGTCCGGGGTATTGGCGGGGATGTTGTTGCGCAGATCGCGCAATTGTTGACTGGCCTGAGCCAGCGCCGACTCATAGCGCGCGATTTCCTCGTCAATCAGTGCGGCCGGGATATTGTACTTCAGGATCTCGACGGAATTGCGCCGCAGTATCCGTACCGGCCCAATCGCAATACCACTCGAGACTCCACTGCCCTGAATCGCCAGACTCATGCACTACTCCTTGCCGGTGCGTTACTGCTCCTCACCAAAGCGATTTTCAATCAACTGACGTATCGCCAGCAGCGCATCCGCCTCATCGCTGCCGCTAGCGGTGACCTGAATCTCACTGCCCCGGGCGGCGGCCAGCATCATAATACCCATAATGCTCTTGCCATTGACGGTTTGACCATTGTGCGTCACATGGATCTCGGAGGAAAACTTGCTGGCGGTGGTGACCAGTTTGGCCGCGGCGCGCGCATGCAAACCGAGTTTATTTATAATAGGAATCGTTTGCGATTGCATGGTTAAGGTTTCTTTTGACATGACATGACGCCCTCGCGACCGGCGCTCAACGCCTTTTTGACCAGCTGCTCAAGTTGCAGCTCCGGATAATTGAGTACCCTGACCAGCATGGGCAGGTTGACCCCGGTGACAATCGCGACGCTCTTGTCATGTTGCAGGGCGCAGGCGACGTTGCTCGGTGTGGAGCCATACATGTCGGTGAACACCAGCACACCACCCCCATGGTCGAGCGACTTGCACAGGGCCTGGGCCTGCTGGAGCAGGACCTCGGGGTCCTGGTCCTGGGCGACGGCCAGCACCTCGGTATTCAACGGACAACTGCCCAGCATGGAGACCACCGCGTCATACAGCGACTGGCCAATACCGCCATGGGTAATGAGCAGGAGTCCGACGTTCATGACAACTCCCGGTGCCGGACCAAGGTGTTGTCACGGAGTTGCTTGAAGTGTGCCAGCAGGCGCGTGGCAAAATACACGGAGCGGTGTTGTCCGCCGGTACAGCCAATGGCGATGGTCATGTAGCTGCGGTTATCGGCTTCGAAACAGGGGATCCAGCGTTCCAGGAAGCGGACAATATCATTAAACATGTCAAGGACCTCGGTGTGAGATTCAAGATAGGTGGCGACCGCCGGGTCTTTGCCGGTCTGGGCGCGCAGCTCGGGTACCCAATGGGGATTGGGCAGGCAGCGTACATCAAAGACAAAGTCGGCATCAACCGGAATGCCATGTTTAAAGCCAAAAGATTCAAACAGCAGCGAAAGGTGTCTGGAACTCTTTTCGGTAATGCGCTCGTGTAACAGGTCGCGCAACTGGTGAATCGTGGTCTGACTGGTATCGATATGCAGGTCGGCACTGGCCGACACGGGTTCCAGCAGACTGCGTTCCTTGAAAATCGCCTCCTTCAAGGGCATGTCGCTGTCCGTCAGCGGGTGTTTGCGTCGGGTCTCACTAAAACGCTTGATCAGGGTCTCCGTGGTGGCCTCAAGAAAAATCACCTCGCAGCGGATCCCCTGGGCGCGCAGGTCCCTGAGGATATGCGGAAAATTGCTCAGGTCCTGGGCGATAGTGCGGGCATCGATGCCGACGGCATAATCCTCATACTGGATTGTCGGTGCGAGAATGACCTGTTCCGCCAGGGCCGGCAGCATGCCCACCGGCAGATTGTCAATGCAGTAATAGTCCAGGTCCTCGAGGACATGCAGGGCGATACTCTTGCCGGAACCGGACAGTCCGCTGATGATCATGAGTTTCATGGTTTGTCTTGCGCCATTTGTTGTTGTTGTTTTTCGAGAAAGTCCTGCACGGCGGAGTAACCATTCAGGCGCAGGACATAATTGCGCACGGCCGCCTCGACAATGACCCCCAGGTCGCGACCGACGGCCACCAGCAGCGGTACCTCGGGGATGTCCTGGTCATAAATCCGGCGGGTGCTTTGCTGCTGTGCCAGGCGATCGATCTTTCTGGCCTTGTCGTCATCGAGCGGCGACAGGTGCAGGATCAGTTGCAGGGGTTTTTCCTCCATCACGGCATTGTCACCAAACATGGCGCGAATATTCAGGATGCCCAGACCGCGCACTTCGAGAAAGTTGCGTAACAGCCCGGGACTGCGGCCGAGAATCGTACCATCGGCGGCGAGAAAGAATTCCGGGGCATCATCGGCAATCAGGCGATGGCCGCGATTGACCAGCTCCAGCGCCAGTTCGCTTTTGCCTATCCCGCTGCTGCCACTAAACAGCACGCCAATGCCCATGACCTCCATGAAGACGCCGTGCAGGATGGTCGAGGGTGTCTGCAGGGGCTCCAGCTGGTGGCGCAGTGACTGCAGGATGTTGTAGCCAGACTGCGGGGTTTGCCACAGGGGAATGTCGTGTTGATCGGCCAGCGTAATCAGGGCGCGCGTGGGGGGCAGGTCATCGGTGAGGATAATGAGACGGGGCTGCTTTTCGTACATGGCCTCCAGGGTATCCTGCAGCGAGTTCTTGCCGAGGGATTCCAGGAACTCGATCTCGGTTGTGCCGATGAGCTGAATGGTATTGGGGCGAATCAGATTCAAAAAGCCGACCAGGCTGTTACGGGCCTGCAGACTATCCTGCAGGGAGAGGGAATTGCCGCGCTGCCCGGCCACCTGCGTCAGCTGCAGGCGGTCCCCGCAGCGCGCAAACAGTGACTCACAACTGAGCGGGGCGGACATGTCTACTGGTCTGCCGCGGCGCTCAACAGCTGCTGATACAACTCCTCGGCGGTGGAGGCCGCGCGCAGGCGCTGACGTACCTGTTCGTCATTAAAGACCCGGGCCAGGGTCGCCAGGGTCTGCAAGTGTTCCTGCGTCGCCGCTTCCGGCACGATGAGCGCAAAGATCAGGTCTACCGGCTGCTGGTCAATGGCATCAAAGTCGATGCCCTCTTTCAGGCGCATGAAGGCGCCCAGGGTCTGCTCGGTGTTTTGCAGACGGCCATGGGGAATGGCCACCCCATGGCCGACACCGGTACCGCCCAGGCGTTCCCGGGCCAGCAGGCTGTTATAGATGTCGATGGCGACGACGCCGGTCTGGTTCCGCGCCAGCAGATCACTCACCAGTTCGAGGGCGCGTTTCTTACTGGGAACCTCGAGGTCGCAAACGACACGATCCGCGCTGAGTAAGTCGGATAATTGCATGTCCTGCCTATTCCTCCGGGACCTGTTTTTTGATGCCGCCTTCCGCACGGTGATGGTCGGTGGCCTTTTCCTTGTGCTTCTTGACCTGACGGTCGAGCTTGTCGATCAGGGCATCGATGGCGACATACATGTCGTCATTTTCCGAATCGGCAAAGATGTTGGCGCCGGCGACATGAATGGTGGCTTCCGCCCGGTGGCGCTGCTTTTCCACACTCAGAATGACGTGCACATTGGTGACATTGTCAATGTGACGCTCGATCTTCTCGATTTTGCTTTCCACATAGTTTTGCAGAGAATCCGTCAGATCGATGTGGTGACCGGTAACATTTAGCTGCATATTCAGCTCCTTTCGGTTGGTTTAGGCGAGACGCTTACGTTCATTGGAGGGGGGAATGTTCATGGCCTCCCGATACTTGGCGACAGTACGGCGCGCAACATTGATGCCCTGCTCAGACAGAATGTCTGCGAGCTTACTGTCACTTAAGGGTTTATTGGTATTTTCCGCGGCAATGAGTTTTTTCAGCAGGGCGCGAATCGCCGTGGCCGAACACTCACCGCCGTTGGCGGTGGCGACATGGCTGGAGAAAAAGTATTTCAGTTCAAAAATGCCGCGTGGGGTATGCATGTATTTTTTGGTGGTCACGCGCGAGATGGTCGACTCATGCATCTCGACCGCCTCGGCGATATCGTGCAGCACCAGGGCCTTCATGGCCTCCTCGCCGTGTTCGAGAAAGGCGCGCTGGCGCTCGACGATACAGGTGGCGACCTTGAGGAGCGTCTCATTGCGTGAGGTCAGGCTCTTGATAAACCAGCGCGCCTCCTGCAGGTGATTCTTCATATAGGTGTTGTCGGCGCTATTGCTGACCTGTTTGATGAGACTGGCGTAATGATGGTTAATCCGCAGGCGTTGGGCGGTGTCGGGGTTTAACTCCACCACCCATTTGTTGTTGATCTTTTTGACGAACACATCGGGAATGACGTATTCGGGTTTTTTGTCGCTAATCATGCCGCCGGGGCGGGGATTGAGCGTCTGAATAAAACTGATAATGTCCTTGAGTTCTTCTTCCTCGACCTTCAGCTTGCGCAACAACTGGCTGTAGTCACGGTTGGCGAGCAGGTCAAAGTGGTGTTCGACCAGCTGCAGGGCCTGTTCCCGAACCGGCGCGCTGTTGCTGAGCTGGCGCAGCTGAATGAGCAGGGACTCCCGCAAGTCGCGCGCCGCCACGCCGGCCGGTTCAAAATTCTGAATGCGGTGCAACACGGCCTCGACTTCGTCCAGTTCCAGGTCGCTGTCCTGATCGCTGGCCAGGCTCTGGTGGATCTCCTCCAGGCTGGTAGTGAGATAGCCGTCGTCGTTGATGGAATCGATGAGGCTCTCGGCAATAATCCGGTCGGTGTCGCTAAACGGCGTCAGCCCCAGTTGCCAGCGCAGCAGCTCCTGCAGGCTTTGGCCGCTGTCATCGCCAATCTCAAACTCACGGTCATCAAAATCGGTGGCGGCCTGGGAGGACGGCGCCTGGATACTCTCGTAGATGTCATCCCAGTTGCTGTCCACGGGCAGCTCGTCGGGCATGGCCTCGCTGTCCATGCTGGCGCTGGTGTCGCTATCGACCTGGGCGCCCGTGTCGTCAGGGGCTTCCGCATCCTGCACTTGCGGTTCCGAGGCGGAGCGATTGTCGTCGCCCTCTTCACCGACCTCGAGCATGAGATTGGAATCGAGGGCCTCCTGGATCTCGGTCTGCAACTCAAGCGACGACAGTTGTAACAGGCGGATGGCCTGCTGCAATTGCGGCGTCATGGTGAGAGATTGTCCGAGACGAAGATGTAAGGCTTGTTTCATGTTTTGGATTCAGTTAAGCCGGATGGTCTGGTTTTTGCTTCCCGCTTGTTCAAATTCTAGCGTATTTCCATCACGAATACAGCGCTATTTATAGGCGGAAGTGTTCTCCGAGGTAGACTTTGCGCACCTGTTGGTCCTGTAACAGCAGGGCGGGTTCCCCCTGGGCAATAACCTCGCCGGCATTCATGATATAGGCGCGGTCGCATATGCCCAGGGTCTCGCGGACATTGTGGTCGGTAATCAATACCCCGATGCCGCGCTCTTTCAGGTGACGAATAATGCTCTGGATATCCAGTACCGAGATGGGGTCGACCCCGGCGAAGGGTTCATCCAGGAGGATAAACTGCGGCTGGGTGGCGAGGGCGCGGGCGATCTCGACGCGGCGCCGTTCCCCGCCGGAGAGGCTCATGCCCATGTTCTGGCGAATGTGGCCAATGTGCAGCTCCTCCAGCAGTTCCTCCAGGGCCTGCTCCCGCAGGATGGGCGACAGGTCCCGGCGGGTCTCGAGAATGGCCATGATATTGTCGGTGACATTGAGCTTGCGAAACACCGAGGCCTCCTGGGGCAGATAGCCGATGCCGCAGCGGGCCCGCAGGTGCATGGGCATGGGGCTCAGGTCCCGATCGTGCAGGCAGATCTGGCCCTGATCGGCGGCGATCAGGCCCACGACCATATAAAAGGTAGTGGTCTTGCCGGCACCATTGGGGCCGAGCAGCCCCACGACCTCACCGCCGTTGATCTCCAGGGACACGGATTTGACGACCGTCTTGCCGCGATAACGCTTTGCCAGGTCGGTCACCGTCAGGGACGTCATGGGGGCGTGGTCTCGTCTTTTTTCGGCACAATCACGGCGCGCACGCGTTGCTGCTGTTGTTCGTCGCCCTGGGCGACCACCGAACTGTTGCGGGTGTTATAGACAATGCGATTGCCGGCAAAGTGCTGGTTGCCCTGTTTGACCTCGGCGTCGATGGACAGGACGATGCGTTCCTCGTGGGCCTGATATTCCATCTCCCGGGCCTGCGAACGCACCAGCTCGGCCTGGTTGTCGGGTTGTTGCTGGAAGGTGGCGGGCTCGCCCTTGACGACAATGCTGCTGAGCGCGCCATCGGTCTGCCGCACCCGGACCAGTTCGCCGGTGATCTCCATGCTGCCCTGCACCAGATGGACATTGCCACGGTATTCGCTGACCCCGGCCTTTTTGTCGATCTGCACATAGTCGGCCTGGATATGGATGGGTTGCTCACGGTCGGAGCTCAGTGCCTGCACCAGGGGCGCGACACACAGCAGCAGGGCCATCAGACTAGCGCGGTGTGACATGGTAGCGTCCTTGTACATGTGAGAGTAACTCCAGCTGCCCATTGGCAAGATTGGCCTTCAGACCGATAGCCTCGATGGTATCCCTTCCACTGGCAATTTTCACCTCGACGGTGGATGTCAGGGTCTTTTCCTGCGCATCGATGTGCAGCTGTTCCGTGTGCAGGGTGACCTCCGGCCCGCCGGCCGAGGTCTGGGTCAGGATCACCGCACCGCTCATATCGAGGGTCTGCTGTTCCAGAAAGACCACACCCTGCTCGGCCTGAGCCTCCCAGGTGGCGTCGGCCTCCAGCAGGGTAAAGTGCGGCTGGCGCAGGGTCGCGCGGTCGTCGTGCGGGTAGTGCTCCAGATGGGCGGCGCGAATACGATAGGCCGGTTTGCCTGCGGCATCGAGCACCGTGGAGTGGAAGTTTGTCAGATAGTAATCATAGTGGCGCGCGTCGGGCGGCGGCAGTGGCGCCGGTCGCTTGCGCAGTTCGGACAGCCACCAGCCGGACAGGCTGGCCAGTATCAGCACCGTGACAAAAATGACCAGATAGCGCAGGGTATTCATGGGCTCAGAAGCGGGTCAGTTGGGCTTCGAGTGTCCCCTGGGCCTGCATAATGAGTTCACAGACATCCCGCGCCGCGCCGCGCCCGCCGGGGTGTTCGGTCTGCCAGTGGGCGTGCTGTTTGGCCAGCGGATGGGCGTCCTGCACCGCAATGGCCAGGCCGACCTTTTTCATGACCGGCAGGTCGATGACATCGTCGCCCACATAGGCCGTCTGCGCAAAGGGCAGTCCCAGCGTGGCGAGGATTTCTTCGCAGGCCGCCAGTTTGTCCAGGCGTCCCTGGTGGATATGTTCCACCCCCAGACTGGCCATGCGATGCTCGACCACGTTGGAGGTGCGGGCGGTGATAATGCCCACCTGAATGCCGGTGGCGCGCAGCATTTTCATGCCCAGGCCGTCGCGGGAATAAAAGGCCTTGTACTCCTCGCCGCCATCACCGATGAACAGGCTGCCGTCGGTGAGGACGCCATCGACGTCAAAAATGACCAGTTTGATCTGGGCGGCCCGGGCCAGAATATCCTGCATGCCTATTCGTCCTGGGCGACGGGGTAACCCAGCTCGGCCAGTTTGGCGCGGATGCGGTCCGCGTCCAGCTCCTGTCCCTGGATGCGCACTATACCCGTGGCAATGTCCACCTCGACCGCCTCGACCTGGGGGAGGTCCCCCAGGCCGTTCTGGATAGTGCTGGCACAGCCGCCGCATTTGATGTTTTGTGCCTGTAATTGTAATGCCGACATTTCATACTCCTGTTGCATGTGCAATACGCCACACTCGCGCGACCATGAGCCTATTTTATCAGGCGCCGATTTGCCAGTAGAGCAGACCCAGATAGGCAAAATAGGCCCCCAGTAGCAGGCCGCCCTCCACACGGGTAATGCGGCCGTGGCCGCGAAAGCCATAGGAAACCGCAAACAGGGCCACACTGAGGACAATCATGACGGGAAAGTCGCGGCTCAGCACCGCGCTATCCAGGACATGGGGCGCGATGAGCCCCGGCAGGCCCAGCACCACCAGCAGATTGAACATGTTGGAACCGAGGACGTTGCCAATGGCAATGTCGGGCTCGTTTTTCAGGGCACTGATGACCGAGGCGGCCAGCTCCGGCAGGCTGGTGCCGATGGCGACAATGGTCAGGCCAATGACCAGGTCCGAGACCCCCAGGGCCGCGGCGATATTGACCGCGCCCCAGACCAGCAGACGTGAGCCCAGCAGCAGAATCAGCAGGCCGAAGAGCACCCAGAACAGCGCCCAACGGGTGCTCATGTGGGGGATCTCACTGGCGAATTCCTGTTCCAGGGGGTCCGGTTCCTGCGGGTCCTGTTCCAGTAAGTCCGCTTCTGGAGGGGCGCGCCGCTGTTTGCTCCGGCTCAGGCGCACGATCCAAAACAGCACCAGACCCAGGCCAAGTAGCAGAATGACGCCATCCAGCACCCCGAGGTGGCCATCGGCAAGCACCGCCAGGGACACCAGCATGACCAGAAACATGAGCGGATACTCGCGCCGCAGGGTGTCGGATTTGACCACCAGGGGCATGAGGAGCGCGGTACAACCCAGCACCAGGCCGATATTGGTGATATTGGAGCCGATGGCGTTGCCGACGGCGAGACTGGGGTTGCCCTGCCAGGCGGCAACGATGGAGACCAGGATTTCCGGCGCCGAGGTGCCGATGCCGACAATGGTCAGGCCAATGATCAGGGGCGAGACCCCCAGGTTGCTGGCGGTGGCCGAGGCGCCGCTAACAAAACGGTCCGCGCCCCAGACCAGCACCACCAGGCCGCCGGCCACAGCCAGAAGGGAAAGGATCATTGCGTAGCTCATGATGTGATGCGGTCCTCGTCAGTGCCGACGGTTATTTGCCGGGCGCCTGCAGGGCGCGTTCCAGTTCCAGCTCCAGTTCCAGTGACTCCTGCTCACTCACCGGCACATGCTCGGGTGCCGTGCGTGGGGGCTTGCCGTCATGCACCAGGTTGTTGCGATGCTGCAGATAGGCATCGCGAATAAAGTTGTACTTGTCCACGCCGGACTGCTCGGCCATGCGATCCACCTTTAACAGACCGGCACGGGTATCGACCGCCTTCAGGCCGAGCACCGCCCAGCGGGCCTCGTCATCGCTAATGTCCAGGAGCGGGTCATAGCTGCTGTCCACCAGCAGGCCGCCGGTATCGCGCAGGGTGCGGGGCCCCAGCAGGGGCAGGACCAGAT
>JAWOIE010000155.1:0-3715 GCA_046484825.1 Gammaproteobacteria bacterium
TGTTCGATGAGCGCCAGCGTCTGCGTCTGGAACGCCTGCGTAGCAGTCAAACCTGAAACAAGGAATCAACATGCGGATATCAAGGAACGTATTGCTGTTTGCCGTGCTGGGCCTGTTGCTGCCCCTGGGCGCGTCGGCCGAGATCTATAAGTGGGTGGACGAACAGGGGCAGACGCACTACGGTGAAAAGCCCCCCGCCGGTCAGCGTAGCAAACAATTGCAGATCGACCCCGGCGTGGCGACGTCGCCTCGTGCCGAAAAGCCCGACAGCAGTTCGAATGCAGGTGAGAGTCGTCTGGAAAGGCAGCAAAAACTGATTCGCGCCATGTCCGAGGAGCGCCAGCTAAAACAGGAGAAACGGGAAAAGGCCCAGCGCATGGAGCAGCAGCGGATACGCAACTGCGCCAACGCCAAAGACAACCTGCGACGCTATGAATCGTCCAGCTCGGTCTACAAGGTTGACGATGCGGGTAATCGCATTACCTTGCCGGGCAGCGAACGCGACAAATCCATACAGCGCGCCCGTGCGGAAGTGCGCAAATGGTGCGGCAGCTAGAGCGGATGGGGAATTACTGATTTAAAAACGGCACGCCTTCCATGACTACCTGATGGCGGGCATGGCTATAGAATTTCGTCGCGAAGGGTTTGTCGCGCGCCGCCGCCTCCCGAAAGCCGTCGAAGGCCCCGTCCGCGCCGGCCATGGTGGCGCTCCACCAGCCGGAGGGATACAGCGGTTGCGGGAAGTCAAAGGTATGCGTGTGGGCAAAGCCGGCGGCGCGCATGGCCTGTTTCATTTCACCAATCAGTTTGACGTGCGACAACGGCGACTCACTCTGCTGGCAGAGCAGGCCCTGCGCGCCCAGGGCGCGCCGGCAGTCACGATAAAAGGCCTCGTTGAACAGACCCTCCGCCGGTCCTACCGGGTCGGTGCTGTCGACAATAATAATATCGTAGTAGCCGTCCGCCGCATCCTTGACCCACTTGAGGCCATCGGCAAAGTGCAGTTCGGCGCGCGGGTCGTTGTTGTCGGTGCACAGCTCGGGAAAATATTTTTCCGCCAGTCGCGTCACCTGTTCGTCGATATCCACCTGTTGCGCCAGCCGGACCTCGGGGTGCTTTAGTACCTGCTGCAGGGTGCCGCAGTCGCCGCCGCCGATGATCAGGACCTTTTCCGGCTGGGGGTGGGTATAGAGCACGGGGTGGCTCATCATTTCGTGATAGAGAAAGTTGTCGACCGTGCTGACCATGGTATAGCCGTCGATAATCATCAGCTTGCCATAGTGGGTGGTGTCGTAGATCTCGATGTTCTGGAACGGCGTCTGTACCGCTTCGAGCCGGGCCTTGATCTTGAGCGAAAAGGCCGAGCCGATGTCGTCAGCGACTTCAGTAAACCAGTTGTTGTCGAGTGTCATATTCAGAATATCCGCGGCGAAGAATAAAGGCGCAACCATACCGAGAATTACAGGCCAGGACAACAATTCAGTTTGGCGCGAATCCGTTGTAGAGTAGACTGGCCCCCTAAGCAATGAGAGCAAGACATGACTGACTGGACACCGGAACAGGCGCGGCGCACCTATAATATCAAGCACTGGGGCGGCGAATATTTCCACATCAATGAGCAGGGCCACCTGGCGGTGCGACCGGCGGGGGCGCAGGGCGCCGAGGTCGACCTGTTCTCGCTGGCGCAGGTGCTGCGCGAGCAGGGTCTGACCTGGCCGGTGCTGGTGCGTTTTACCGATATCCTGCGCCATCGTGTGGATACCCTGTGTCAGGCCTTTGCTACCGCCATCGCCGCCAACGCGTATACGGGCCGCTACACGGCGGTCTATCCCATCAAGGTCAATCAGCAGCACAGCATTGTCGAGGAATTTCACCGCTATGGCGCCGGCCGCGTCGGTCTGGAGGCCGGCAGTAAGCCGGAGCTCATGGCCGTCCTGGGGGTGGCCGAGGTCGGGACCCGCGTGGTGTGTAATGGCTATAAAGACCGCGAATATATCCGCCTTGCCCTGTCGGGTCTGCAGTTGGGTATCCGTGTCTATATCGTGGTGGAAAAACCCTCCGAGCTGGAGCTGGTCATCGAAGAGGCCCGGCAGATGCAGGTCACGCCGCTGATCGGCATGCGCGTCAAACTGGCGTCCATCGGTGCCGGCAAGTGGCAGAACACCGGCGGCGAAAAGTCCAAGTTTGGTCTCACCGCGACGCAGTTGATCCGGGCGGTGGCGCGACTGCAAGAGGTAAAGCTCTTGCCCAGCCTGAACATGCTGCACTTTCACCTCGGTTCGCAACTGGCCAATCTGCAGGACATCAAGACCGGCGTGCAGGAGGCGGCGCGTTACTACGCCGAGCTGTGGCGTCTGGGCGCCGAACTCAAGGTCGTCGATGTCGGCGGTGGCCTGGGGGTGGACTACGAAGGCACCCGCTCGCGGAGTTTTTGCTCCATGAATTACAGCGTGGAGGATTATGCCCAGGCCATCGTGCAGGCCCTGCAGAAGACCTGTCAGCAACAGGACCTGCCCCAACCGGAGATCTTTACCGAATCCGGCCGCGCCATGACCGCCCACCACGCCATGTTGATCACCAATGTCATTGATACCTCACAGGCGGACAGTGCGCTGAGCATCACGACGCCGGATCGATCAGAGCCCGTCCTGCACGAGCTGTGGCAGAGTTATGCGTCGGTACAAAAGGGTAACGGCGCGTCACTGGTCGAGACCTATCATGACATCGTCAAGCTGTTGGGTGAGGCGCAGCGTGAGTATGCCCAGGCCAAACTGAGCCTGGAACAGCGCGCCCAGGCCGAAGAGCTCTACTACGCAACCTGTTTTGCGATCCAGCGCCAGCTCGACAACAGCAAAAAGGCGCACCGCGAAATCGCCGATGCCCTCAATGAAAAACTGGCGAGCAAATACTTCTGTAACTTTTCCCTGTTTCAGTCCCTGCCGGATATCTGGGCCATAGACCAGATCTTCCCCATCGTGCCCCTGCAACGCCTGCAGGAAGAACCCACCGCCCGCGCCGTGCTGGAAGACATCACCTGCGACTCCGACGGCCGCATCGACTACTACGTCGACAGCGAAGGCCTCGAAGGCAGTCTGCCCGTACACACTATTCAAGCGGGCGAGACCTATTTGCTCGGCATCTTTCTGGTCGGCGCCTATCAGGAGATCCTCGGCGACATGCACAACCTGTTTGGCGACACCGACTCGGTCCACGTGGAGCTTGATGGCGAGGGGGGCTATCGGCTGCAGGAAAAGACCCGCGGCACCACCGTGGATGAGGTCCTGCGCTACGTCAACTTCGACCCGACAGAGCTGTTACAGCGCTATCGCGACAAGACCGAGGCGGCCGACCTCAAGGCCGACGTCAAGGCACGCATCCTCGGTGAGCTGGAGGCAGGCCTGCATGGTTATACTTATCTCGAAGATTAGATCCTGAGCAATTAAAAATTTGAGAAACGAGAGCGCTGTATCTTGTATAAAAATTATTGTCTAATCACGTAGTATTGACAACAATTTGACCACTGTGCGTGTTTTACCGTATTAGACGAACGTTCGTCTATTTAACTGTTAGCCGCAAAAGGATTAAGAAAGTGCTCAGAGAATTATTAGCTAAAGGTTATTTGCCAAGAGAGCTTCCAGAGCCTTTCAATTCAACAAGCTATGGGGAAGTTATAAGTCGTAATATTTCTAACCTACCAAACCTATTCCATAATGGT
>JAWOIE010000171.1:0-3662 GCA_046484825.1 Gammaproteobacteria bacterium
GACGAATCTGGTTGGCAATCACCTGCAATTGGCCCGTGACCCGGCTATTGACCATGTTGTCGGCGGCGCTGATCTCGCGGGCCAGGTCGACCAGCGGCATCGCGGCGGATAGCCGGCTGACCGGGTAGGGTGAGGTGTTATCACCACCCTGATGTTTTTGGGGTTTTGTACGGTCATGCTCACTCATAGGCGTTATTGTAAACATGTCTGGACAGAGATGTGAGCCCGGATTAATCTCTGGCGCAATAATTTACTAAGGAGGCTAGACATGAAAAGCTTGATGAGTTTATTGCTGGGCGCCCTGCTGGCAGGGGGCGCGCACGCGGCAGTTAAGACCCAGGACGTTGAATATCGCAGTGGTGATACGGTGATGAAGGGCTATGTGGCCTGGGATGACGCCATCGCAGGCAAGCGCCCGGCGGTGCTGGTGGTGCATGAGTGGTGGGGACACAATGACTACGCGCGTCAACGCGCCCGCATGCTGGCCGAACTGGGCTATGTCGCCCTATCGGTGGATATGTACGGCGACGGTAAGACCGCGGCCCATCCCCAGGACGCCGGGGCCTTTTCCTCGGCGGTCATGCAGGACCTGCCCGTTGCGCAAAAGCGTTTTGAGGCGGCCATGGCGGTGCTCAAGGCACGGGATGATGTGGACAGCGATAACATCGCCGCGATTGGTTACTGCTTTGGCGGTGGTGTGGTACTGGCCATGGCGCGCCGTGGCGTGGACCTGAAAGGGGTGGTGAGTTTTCACGGCAGCCTGGGCGCCGGCGCACCGGCGCAAAAGGGCACGGTCAAGGCCAGTGTGCGCGTCTACAATGGCGCCGATGACCCCTTCGTCAAAGCAGAGTCGATCAAGGAGTTCAAGCGCGAAATGACCGCCGCCGATGTGGACTACCAGTTTGTCAATCTGCCCGGCGCCAAACACAGCTTTACCAACCCCGGCGCGGATGCGTTGGGTAAGAAATTCGAACTGCCGCTGGCCTATGACAAGACGGCCGATGACACCTCCTGGCAGGGGATGCAGGACTTTTTCAAAAAGATTTTCAAGTAAGCCATACAGTCGTACGCCACGCGCCCGGAGGTCGCGACAACGGCCTCCGGGTTTTTTTGCTAAACGTCGCCAGTGTCCCTGGGTTGCAAAGTAGCGTTAACCGCCTCCAGCCAAGGTCGGACTCAGCGTTGCGGTCAGGCCATGTTCGGGATTTGCGAAAAAACAGGCCTGAATAACCCTGGCGGGCTACAGATAATCCTCACCAAAAATCATTTCCAGTTTCAGTGTCAGGCTATGCTCCGGTTTAAAGTCACGGGCCTTTTCATACAACACCTGCGGGTTGACTTCGGCAAATAACCAGTCCTTGTGCAGTAGTTGTCGATAGCGAATGTCGAATAAATAGGTGTCCGCCTGTATGCTTGGCTTGTTGGTGCCAAAGGCGCCAATGGAGTACGACAGGGCGCGGCGCTCGGTGAGTTGATGATAGAAAATAAAACTCTGACTCAGGTCATAGTGGTCGCTGTTGTCCCACCAGGTGGCCGAGGTGTATATGCGAAAGAGGTCTGTCCTGCTCATGGGGCGATCCCACTCCAGTACCGTAGTGTAGCCCGTGCCGGTAGAGTGAAAATGAAACAGGGTCTCGGTGAAGCGGAATTTCCAGTAGGAAAAGTAAATGTCGCGGGAGATGCGCAGGCGCACAAAAGGGTCCAGTGGCGAGCGCACCTTGAGCCCGGCAGAGGTCTTGACTTGCCAGGCCCCGTCTTCAGCGACTGCCTTCTCGACCCCGGCAAAGTAGCTGGTTGAACGGAGGGTATCATTGGGAGTGGGCTGGCTCTGTTGGTCGGGACGATTTTCCAGATTCTCATCGGCATCGGTCTCGATAATGAGCTTGAGTTTTTCCTTGGTGTGCGGCAACTCCACGCGCACACTCAGGTCACCGAAAAAACTCTGTTCGCCGTTCTCGCGAATAATGGTGCTGCCGGAAAGCTTGGCGTAACTGCCCGTGGACTCGGCATAGATACGTTCATTGGAAAAAAAGGTATCCATGCGTTTGGAGAGCCACTCCAGTCCCGTCGAGACTTCATGGTGGGGTGCATTCAAAAATTCAAACAGGCTGTCGTCTGCGGGCTGCTCGGCAGGCGCCGGGGAGGGGAGGGGCTCGTCAGGTTCAGGCGCCGCCGCGCTTTCCGCGCCGGCGACAGTGCTGAGGCAAGCCCACGCCAGCAAGAGTCCGACGGCAAGCAGGCGCTGATTAGACATCGGCGAGCGCGGATTGAGCCTGTGCCATCAAATCGTTAATGCTGTGTTCCATTTTATCCTGCAGGGGTTGCAGATGTTCCAGGCTCTGTGTCTTATCCACGGTCTGCGGGGCGCCGAGGGCAATGACCACGGTGCTAAAGGGTTTGGGGATCATAAAGCGGTCCCAGGACTTGAGATACCAGGCGCGACTGGCGGCACAGGCCATGGGCAGCATGGGCGCCTGGGTGAGTTGCGCCAGCATCACGGCGCCGGCCTTGAATTTCTGCGCCGGGCCCTGCGGACCGTCCGAGGTGGTGGCGGGTGAGATGCCTTGTTTGACGACAATGTGATACATGTCGCGCATGGCCTTGGCACCGGTGCGGGTGGCAGAGCCGCGAATGGCCTGCGCCCCCCAGGACTCGACGACGCGCGCGGCGATCTCGCCATCGGCCGAGGGGCTGATCAAAAAGCCGAGCTTTAACCCCTGTTTTTTTAATTGAAAAAGATAGTAGGAACAAAAGATATGTTGCTGGTGCCAGTAGCAGGGAATAAAGGGCTTACCGGTCTGCAGTAGCTGTTCGGAATGCGCGGCGCCGATGACGGTGCGCACCCGGCAGGTGGACCAGAGGAGTCTGAGCAGGCCCCTGAGCAACAGGCTGGCAATGTGTTTGCCGGGTTCCGGGTTTCGTAATAGTCGGCGCATGCACTTACCTTAATGATTCTTGCCTTAGTGATTATTGTGGTTTAGCCGCATTATCAGAAATCCCGACGCCACTGTGCAAGTCAGGTACCGCGGAGTTGCGCCAGTGGGACCTGTTGCAGGTGTTGAATCCGGCTGTGGGCACAATCGGTGGCCACGTGGGCATGATAACCGCTATCCAGTTCCAGTTTGTGTAAAAACCACTGGCCCTGGCTGTCGTGGGCCATACTATCCGCCTGCGTCACGACCTGGCGGAGCCCCTTCAGACCGATGCCACTGGCCTTGATGACGGCCTCCTTGCGCGTCCACAGATCAATAAAGCGATCGCTGTCATCCCCCATCCAGGCCAGTTCCGCCGCGGAAAAGTAGCGCGCAAAGCGCTGTGGTACAAGCTGCCGATGCTGCTCCACATCGATACCGATGCGGCCCTCGCGGCTGAAGGCGCAGGCCACCAGCCGGCCACTGTGGCTGAGGTTGAAGTCCCAGCCCCCGGGGATATGCGGTTTGCCGTGTTCGGGGAATTCGATCTGCTGCAGGGCAAAGTCGGTCTGCCCGGTCTGGTGCATGCCATAACGCAGCAACTGCCAGCCGATCAGGGACAGTAGTTGCTTGTCGTGCTGCAGGCGGCGTTGCAGGTGCGCCCGCTTGGCGGCGGGTAATTGCGCCAGCCAGGCCGCGATCAGGCCATCGTCGATGTCATCATGTGACGATTTATAATATAGTATCCAC
>JAWOIE010000281.1:0-2985 GCA_046484825.1 Gammaproteobacteria bacterium
CTTTGACCTGAGCAAACTCAAGGGCGCGATTGTCGTGCGTCATGCCAGGGCCGGCGAGCGGCTCACCACCCTGGATGGCGCCGAGCACGAACTGCTCGAACAGACCTTGCTCATCGCCGACGACAATGGCCCGCTGGCCATGGCCGGGATTATGGGTGGGGCCGCTTCCGCCGTGGTCGCGGGCCAGAGCCGGGATATTTTTCTCGAGAGCGCCTATTTCAACCCGCTGGCCATTGCCGGTAAGGCGCGCGCCTACGGCCTGCACACGGATTCCTCCCACCGCTTCGAGCGTGGCGTTTCGCCTGATCTGCAGGTCAGGGCCCTGGAGCGCGCTACAGCGCTTTTACTGGACATTGTGGGCGGCGAGCCCGGCCCCATTACCCTTGAATGCCACAACGAGGCGCTGCCTGTCAGGACGCCTGTAACGCTGCGTCAGCAGCGCATTGCGCGGGTCCTCGGTATGGACATTCCGGCGGCGGAAATCGTCGTCATCCTGGAGCATCTCGGTATGCAGGTCAGCACTGCCGGCCAGGACTGGCAGGTGACGCCACCGCCATTTCGCTTTGATATCGAGATCGAGGAGGATCTGATAGAGGAGGTGGCCCGCATCTACGGTTACAACAATCTGCCGGACAGCCGCCCGCACGGTGCCATGGCGATACAGCCCCAGACCGAGACCCAGGTGTCCCTGCAGCACCTTCGTCAGACCCTGGTGGACCTGGGCTATCAGGAGGCCATTACCTACAGCTTTGTGGACCCCGCACTCCAGACAGTGCTGGCGCCTGCAGCGGCGGGACTGGCGCTCGCCAACCCGATCTCGGCGGACCTGGCGGTCATGCGCACCAGTCTGTGGCCCGGCCTGGTTGGTGCCCTGCGCTATAACTTGAATCGTCAGCAGGATCGTATATGCTTATTCGAGTGCGGTCTTAACTTTATTATGCAAGATGCTGAAATTAAACAGGTTCGTTATATTGGTGGAGCGCTCAGTGGGCGCCGCTTGCCGTTGCAATGGTCTGCTTCAGCAGAGGCGGTGGACTTTTTTGATGCCAAGGCACACGTCGAGGCCATACTCCGCTTGAGCGGCGACCTGGCGGGTTTCCGTTTTGTCAGCGATACCCATGACACCCTGCATCCGGGCCAAACGGCGGCGATATATCGTGGTGAGCAGCGTCTAGGTTGGGTGGGCATGCTGCATCCGGCGCGGCAAATGGCCCTGGGTTTGAGTCAGGCGGTGTACCTGTTTGAACTGGAGTTAACGCCAATATTGCAGCGAAATGTGGTTAAATTCGTACCTATGTCAAAATTTCCGGCAATAATGCGCGATCTGGCAATTGTCGTGGACGAGAGCATTAGTGCCGAAACGGTCATGCATTGCATGCGCAAGGCCGCTGGGACGCAGCTTCGAGAGTTAGAGTTGTTTGATGTATATATGGGCAAAGGTATTGATTCTGGTAGAAAAAGTCTCGCTTTCGGCTTGACCTTACAGGATCTTTCGCGCACCCTTACGGATGAGGATGTGGAGCAGACGATGAAGAATGTCCTGTCCGCATTACAACAAGAATTAAAAGCGACATTGCGAGAATAAAAAAAGAGAGTAAAAGTATGGCGCTGACCAAAGCGGAAATGGCGGATCGGCTATTCGAAGAACTGGGGCTCAATAAACGCGAAGCCAAGGAACTGGTGGAATTGTTCTTTGAGGAGATCCGTGGTGCCCTGGAAAATGGCAAGCAGGTCAAGCTTTCCGGTTTTGGCAATTTCGATTTACGCGATAAAAAACAACGCCCTGGACGTAACCCTAAAACGGGTGAGGAGATCCCGATTACCGCACGGCGGGTCGTGACCTTCCGTCCAGGCCAAAAACTAAAGGCGAGAGTTGAAGCTTATGCTGGAACCCAGCAACAATAACGAATTACCCCCGATCCCGACCAAGCGCTACTTCACCATCGGTGAGGTCAGTGAGCTGTGTCAGGTCAAGCCGCACGTGCTGCGCTACTGGGAGCAGGAGTTCCCCCAGCTCAAGCCCGTCAAGCGTCGAGGCAATCGTCGCTACTACCAGCGCCAGGATGTGATGATGATCCGCGAGATCCGCAGCCTGTTGTACGAGCAGGGCTACACCATTGGTGGCGCACGCCTGCAACTCTCCGAGACCAGTAAGCCTGAGGCCGGCAAAGTGGTCGACACCGACACCATTCGTCAGTTGCGCATGGAACTGGAAGCGGTCGTCGAAATCCTAAAGCGCTAGCCAGCGCTAATCTGCTGCGGTACTATACGCGGCCTTCAAAACGCAGAAGTTTTCAAATTCGGGGTGTAGCGCAGTCTGGTAGCGCACCGGCATGGGGTGCCGGTGGTCGGAGGTTCGAATCCTCTCACCCCGACCATTAAATTCAAGGGCCCAGGTCCTAGGGGCGAGGATATAATTCTGAGTTCCCAGTTCCCAGTTCCCAGCTTACAACCGCCCATCCACCTGGTCTTTGGGCAGGATGTATTTCACATCATAAATAATGTGTTCCGCCTTGCCTAAGGCATGTATGGCAGCGGCCCCCATCTCCTTGAACTGCGAATGCGCCACGGTCAGGATAATGGCGTCGTAGGTATTGTTTTGTGGCGCGCCAATGGGCTGTATGCCATATTCATGCATGGCCTCTTCTGCGTTAATCCAGGGATCAAAGACATCCACCTTCGCATTGTGTTTGGACAGCTGCTGGACAATATCAATGACACGGGTGTTGCGTAAGTCCGGACAGTTCTCTTTAAAGGCAAAGCCCATAATCAAGATGCGGGCGTCAACGACATGAATACGCTTTTGCGTCATCAATCGAATGACCTGGCCGGTAACGTACCCCCCCATACCATCATTGATGCGTCTGCCGGCAAGAATAATATCCGGGTGGTAGCCGATACTCTCTGCCTTTTGGGTCAGGTAATAGGGGTCCACGCTGATGCAATGGCCACCCACCAGGCCGGGGCGGAAGGGGAGGAAATTCC
>JAWOIE010000102.1:0-19981 GCA_046484825.1 Gammaproteobacteria bacterium
GCCACTGGGGCTGGTGTCGGCGCTGCCCATCAGGCTGCTCAGGGCATCCTGAACACTCTTGGCTTCAAACGCGCCTTTGGGCCAGGCGGCCAGTACGGCACGGGGGCTTAACAGGCCAGCACTTACCGCGACGGCGACGACGCCACCGGCCAGGGTGCCTTTCATGAAAGTTCTACGTTGCATTTGGATTCTCCCCAAAAATTAAAGTGTGTATACCCATTCTGTGATGGCATCGATTTCCTTGTCAGACAGCATTTCATGCTTGCCGAAAGGGGGCATGGCAGTATTCGGGTTGTTCTTGGTGGCATCATGGATCTGAGCCCGAAGTACAGCCTTGTCCGGGAAGCGCGCCTTCATTGCCACCAGGGGTGGGCCCATGTTTCCGGGCATGTCGGCACCTTCATAGCTATGACAGGCAAAGCAGTTGCCTTTTCTGCGATCTTCAGCAACTTTTTTACCTTCTGCCACCATGTCAGCGAATGCGATCTGTGGCGCTACGGCTAAAGTGCCGAGCAATACCGCAATAGCACTGGAAGCAGCGATCAGTTTGGCGGGTTTCCGCATGGTCTCCTCCTAAAGAATTTAATAACGAAGTTTTCGGTGATTAAGCCGAGTAATTATTATGCTTATAACAAAAAATGAATGTTATACGCTATGGGGTAGTAGCATACAGAAAAGGTGTTGAATCGCAAGGGGTAAAATAAATTTTAGTAAATAAGCAAACTCTTAAATACTTAATAATCTATAAAAAAATGACTAACGATTCTGCAGATCGGTCATCAACACGAGTTCTTCCTTAAACTCCTGCTGACGCGCCTCGATCTGATTGAGACGATAAAAATCCAGAGTGTTTGTCTTTAAGGCCAGTTCCAGTTGCTGGATAGCCTGATGAATCTGCCCGACCTGATAATAATATTCCGCCATGGCCTGGTGTGAGGCAGCGCTATTGTCGAGCAAGGATTCGGTTTTCGCCAACAGGCGAAAAAAGACCGGCTGTTCGGGGCGATTTTTCAGGTAGTGATTAAGGACCTTGCGCGCCTGGTTCGCCTGCCCCAGCGTCAGTAGTGTCTCGGTATAGTCATGAATGACCGCCGGGTGACTGGGATAAAATTGCAGCAACTCCTCATACTGCTTGAGAGCACGGTCAGGCTTGACCTTCACCATGGCCTGCAGGGCGGCCAGTTCGATGACCAGCGTCGGTTTGCCCTGCTGCTTGAGTTGCGTGGCGGTCTGGTGGGCCGCCTGATATTCCTGGTTGGCCAGCTGTGCCAGCAAATATCCATACGTTGTGGCGGCATCCGGCGTTTGGTTGTCGGCCTTTTTTTGCGTAAAGGTTTTCAGAATATCGGCAGGGCGCTCCGCACTCAGCACCTGCAGGCGACTGCGCATCAGTTCATACTGACTGCCGTTGACTCGAGGTTTGGACTGGAGTTGTTCAGCGCGATTGAGGGCATCGGTGATGCGGTTGACATTGACTGGGTGGGTACGCAAAAACTCCGGCGCCTGTGGTCCATACAAGCGTGATTGCTCATCCAGGCGCTGAAAAAAATCCGCCATGCCGCGCGGATTAAAGCCTGCTTCCGCCAGGACATTGATGCCAATCCGATCCGCCTCGTGCTCGTTGGCGCGGGTAAAACTCAACTGTTGTTCCATCTGAAAGGCCATGGAGCTGGCGATGGCCGCCTGACTCACTTGCGCATCGCCGATCAGGGCGGCGGCGATGATTGCGGCAATAATCGGTATCTGGCTGTTGGATTGATGGGCATAGGCACGTGAATGGTGTTTTTGGGTGACGTGTGCAATTTCATGCGCCATGACCGCGGCCAGCTCGTCCTCACTCTGCGAGGCCAGCACCAGGCCGTAGTTCACACCAATGTAACCCCCCGGCAGGGCAAAGGCGTTGATGGCTTTGTCATTGACCAGAAAAAAGTGGTACTCGTGCTCGGTCTGCCGGTGGGCCGAGAGCAGCTGGTAACCGAGATTATTTATATAAGTCGTCGCCAGCAAGTCGTCAACCAGGGCACCGGCACGGCGCAAATTGCGCATGACTGCCTGGCCCATGCGCCGTTCATCTTCCAGGGACGGGGCATTGGCCACTCCGCCGATATCCGGCAGATGGGTGGTCTGGGGAAATGCCGGGATGGCCGCGCCCAGGAGCGCCAGCAGCACGCCGACTTTGAAGAGTCGAGAATTCATAGGTCCTATACTAAATGATATTTCAGGGTATTTTTCCACAACCTCAGTTCGGTTATTGGGCATGACTGTCGTGAATGAGTGAAGAAAAACCTGAAAAAAATATGGAAATAGCTAAGCCGTTGATATAATTGATTCAAATAACAGATATTAGTTCCATCAAGATATTTCTCTGCAAATATTGGCGGATATTTGCTATAAAGGCGCCCTGATTAAATTTGTGTTCTGAGTGCAGTTATCATATAAGTACACAATTGTTTTCTAATGAACGGCACACATAGTGTCCGTGTATCAACCAAAGCTAACCCAGGAGTATAAAAAATGGCTAATTTTGATCAAGAACTCGACGCGACCGGCCTGAACTGCCCACTGCCCATTCTGCGCGCCAAGAAATCACTGGCGGGCCTGTCGGCTGGCCAGGTACTGCACATTATCGCTACGGATCCCGGTTCCGTGAAGGATTTTGAAGCCTTCGCCAAGCAAACAGGCAATGAATTGATGGAATCAAAGGAAGAAGGCGGCAAGTTCTTCTTTTTGATCAAGAAGGCCTAAAGAAACCCGGCGACGGGTTTTTGAATACACTACCTTCTCTGGTTTGGGGCATGCAGAGAAGGTAGTTTTATTTTGTCCAGGATCCCCAACCCCACACCCTGCAGTTCATTTCCAGTTTTCTGAGCGTTTCTTCCCCTGTTTTTACTGACGCCTTACCTTTAGGCCGCAAGCGTTTGGGGTTTTTGCGATCCCGTCGTATAGTATCCCTAAACACATATAAACAATGACCTGATAGCAGCAGGCCTTGGGATACTCAGGAGGGGTTTTATGGGGGACGCGATGGAGGCCAACAGGGCGGCAAGCATACCAAAAAAGACAGCATCGACTTTACTCGTGTCCTGTGCGTTGGCGGCACTCGGTCAGGCTTACAGCCCAAACGCCCAGGCCGCAGGTTTTGCCTTAATTGAAAATGGCGCCAGCGGTCTGGGTAATGCCTATGCCGGAGCCGCGGCCGTTGCCGAAGATGCCAGTACGATTTATTTTAACCCGGCGGGTATGAGCAAACTCCCCGGCCGGGAGTTTGTCTTTGCCGGGCACTACATCGACACCAAGATCGACTTTACCAATTCCGGTTCGGCCAAGATCAGCACTTTCGGCGGTGGTCCCCTGTCGGGTCCCAACGCGGATGGTGGCAAGTCATCGATTATCCCCAGTTTTTTCTATGCTCATCGACTCAATAACGATTGGAGCTATGGCCTGGGGATTACCGTGCCGTTTGGTCTGGGCACGGAATACGATGAAAACTGGGTTGGCCGTTATCATGCGGTCAAATCTGAAATAAGTACTATCAACATCAACCCCTCTGCATCGGTCAAGGTCAACGAAAAGCTGTCTATAGGCTTTGGTGTCAACGCGCAATACATTGACGTCACCCTGACCAGTAAGCTGGATTCGGCAGCAATATGCCGGGGAGCGCTTGTCCCCGCTAGTGGTGGTGCATTAACAAATGCAAATTGTGATGCGGTGGGTTTAACACAGGCGAACGTTGGCAATAGTGCTTTTGACAGTTCGCAAAGCATGACCGGAGATGACTGGAGTTTCGGCTGGAATATCGGCATGTTATATGACCTGAGTGATTCCACCCGGCTTGGTATCGCGTACCGCTCGAATGTAGATCATCAACTGAACGGCAGCGTGGATTTCACTACAAATGCAGGTCTACAGGCGATACTGAATGCTGCGACCAGTACGGCGTTTAGTGATACGGGCATTACCGCCGGAATCGATCTACCTGAGTCCCTGGCCCTGAGTATTAGCCACAATCTCAATCCCAACTGGGTGCTCATGGCCGATGCCACCTGGACCCGTTGGGAGCGCTACGACAAGCTGGTGGTGGACTTTGCCAATCCCGCACAAACCGATTCCACCTCAACCCGTAATAGTGAAAACAGCTGGCGCTATTCAGTGGGCGCCAGTTATATGCCGGATGAGAAACGGGTCTATCGCTTTGGGTTGGCGCTGGACGAGACGATCGTACCCAGCACGGCCCTGCGCCCGGCGAGCAGTCCCGGCAATGATCGTCTCTGGCTAAGCCTGGGCTATGGTTACAGGACATCCGACAGCTTCCAGCTTGATCTCGGCTACGCCCATTTGTTTGTCGATGACGCCAGCATCGATAACCAACATGCGCTGTTTGGTTCTGTGACCGGTAGCTATGAGCAAAGCGCCGATATTCTGAGCGTGCAGTTAAGCTGGCTACTCTAACCCCTGCAAGGTTTGTGTCGGGGGGCTTGGTGACGGCGTATAATTATCAATATAATAATATACTTATATTAAGACAAGCCAAAATATACCTTGACTCACAGACCCCGCTCGTCAAATATAGTTGTCCGATGCACTGCGTAGATGTTGCTTTGAGAGCACAGGCTGTTGTAAAGATGTCACATGACGCGACGCCAGTGGCCACGCAGAGCTGCCGCAGGCGCCAGGGCCCGGACAACAAACACGGCCTTTTCGCGACACCTTTAAAACACATCGAGCGTTGAATTGTTTGAGGTTAGAAACAAATGAGTACTGTAAGCCCGCTGTTACAACCCCTGGCTTCCTATGAGCAGTCTGAGCTCAGGAAATTACTCGCCGATTATCCCGATCTGATTGAAAACGCGGATGCCTCCTGCTGGGAGATGCTGTCCGGGGCAAAGGTGCATGCCTGCACCGCCAATACGGTACTGTTTCGCGCCGGCATGGAGTGTCAGCACCTGATGCTGATTGTCGAAGGCACGGTACGGGTCTACAAGAATTCTGATGAAGGTCGTGAGGTCACGCTGTATCGGGTTGAGCCCGGTCAGCTGTGTATTCACAATCTCAACAATCTGGTCGATGGTATCCAGTTTGCCGTAATGGCCAGTTCCGAAACCGCCATGCGGGGGCTGGTCATCTCAAAAACAGCCTTTCACAAGGCCCTGGCCGAATCGCGCACCTTTCGCAATTATGTGCTCCGTAATCTGACGGAACGCATGGCGCATATGGCCAATCTGGTTTCAGGTTTTGCCTTTGACCGCCTCGACCTGCGTGTGGCCTGCTGGCTGAACCAGCAGTTTGAACGCAATTGTGGCCGCCCGGTTCAGGCCACGCACAGTGATATTGCTCACGAGCTGGGGACGACGCGGGAAATGATCAGCCGCATCCTCAAGGACTTTGAGCACAAGCGCTGCATTCAACTGGCCCGTGGCCGTATTCATCTGCTCTGCAAGCACACTCTGCACCTGGTGGGAGAAGGCAAGGGCAGGGTGCGTAAGGACCTCGCCGGCTAACACTGTACCTCCCTCCGCACTGTCGCTGTACCTGGCCGTATTCCTGAGGGGCCGGCTCGGTTATGCGCGCCTCGCCCCGCCCGTGGGCACATCAATGCAAAAGAAATTGACCTTATGTGCCAAAAGGCACTGAAATCCTGTGTACAACCCGCACAATACGCCCATCCATTCATTCAAGACTCGGCAGAGACAGAGGAATACATATGAGCGAAAAGAAACTTGCCATTATTGCCACCAAAGGCACGCTTGACTGGGGCTATCCCCCCTTCATCCTGGCATCCACCGCCGCCGCCCTGGGCTATGAGGTACAAATCTTTTTTACCTTTTACGGCCTGCAACTCCTTAAGAAAAAAATGAATGTCCAGGTCAGCCCGCTGGGTAATCCCGGCATGCCCATGCCCATGGGCATGGACAAGTGGTTCCCGGTCATCGGCACCGCCATCCCCGGCATGCAAAGCATCATGACCATGATGATGAAGTCCAAAATGAAGTCCAAGGGTGTTGCCAGCCTGGAAGAACTGCGCGAGTTGTGCAGCGAGGCCGAAGTGAAAATGGTAGCCTGTCAGATGACCGTGGACCTGTTTGACATGAACCCGACCGAATTTGTCGACGGCATTGAATTCGGTGGCGCCGCCACCTTTTTCGAATTCGCTGGCGAATCGGATATTTGTCTGTATATTTAGAGTGAATAAAAACGTAGCAATTCGTTAATTTATAAATATGTTATGTGGAGGAGAGTCACAATGAAGAAGTTTAATAAAAGCCTGATGGCGGGTCTGGTTGCCGCTGGCCTGGTCGCGTCGTTCAGCGCCAATGCCACCAATGGTTATTTTTCACACGGCTACGGCACCAAAAATAAAGGCCTCGCCGGTAGTGGTGTGGCACTGCCGCAGGACGCCATGATTGCCGCCACCAACCCGGCGGGTATGGCGCATGTAGGGGAGCGCATGGATCTTGGCGTAGCGGTATTCAGCCCGAGCCCGCGTTCTTACTCAGCAACTGCGGCCAATAGTGGCTGTAGTGCACCCGGTCAATGTGCGTTTACGCTTGGCAGTTCTGTTGTTGGCGCAGGTGCGGGCAGCACAGGCCAAACCATTGAAAGTGAAAATGACTATTTCCTGATTCCGCATTTTGCCTACACCTGGGCCATGGGAAGTGGTGATATTCTGGGTCTTTCTGTCTATGGAAATGGTGGCATGAACACTGAGTACGAGGGTGGTGTGGCAACCTATAGTACTGATGGTACTAATGGTGGTTATACAACTACAGCCGGTACATATGGTGCTGGCACTGCGGGGGTAAATCTCGAGCAGTTGTTCATTGCGGTAACTTATGCCGGTAAATTCTCCGCCACGGGCTCCTGGGGTGTGTCGCCGATCCTGGCGTACCAGCGGTTTGAGGCCAAGGGCCTTTCCTCATTTTTTGGATATTCAGTAGACGGGAATAGCCTGACTAACATGGGTGTGGATGACTCCATGGGCTTTGGCTTCAAGTTCGGCATCCAGGAAGATGTCATGCCCGGCCTGACCCTGGCGGCCTCTTACCAGACGAAAATGGATATGGAAGAGTTTAGCAAGTATAAGGGCCTGTTTGCGGAAGGTGGCGATTTCGACATCCCTGAGACCTGGACGATCGGCTTGGCCTGGAAGACGGCGCCTACATCAACCCTGACGTTTGACATACAGCAGATCAATTATAGTGACGTCGCGGCCATTGGTAACCCCATTGGAAATTTGACGAACGGCACCTGTACCCCTGGCGGAGGTGGCGCATCTGGGACAGGCCCAGGCTGTCTGGGTGGTGCCAGCGGTGCTGGCTTTGGTTGGGAAGATATGACCATCTACAAGCTGGGTTATCAATGGAAGCAGGATGATAATATGACCTGGCGTGTAGGTTATAGCTATGGTGAACAACCCATACCTGAAAACCAGGTGCTCTTTAATATCCTGGCGCCTGCGGTCATGGAGCAACACCTCACCTTCGGTTTCACCAAGAAAACAGGTGCCGACAGTGAGTTCAATTTTGCGGCCATGTACGCACCGAAGAACTCCGTTACCGGCGCCAATGCCTTTAACACGAACCAGAATATCACACTGGAAATGACCCAGTATGAACTGGAAGCTAGCTGGGGCTGGAAGTTCTAAGTTGTCAATTTGAGACTTTACGGCAACAACAAAGGGCTATGTTCGCATAGCCCTTTTTTTTCCAGAGATCTTTTTTGAGGTACATTTAAGATGAAATCAATAATTGCAGGTTTGCTTTTTCTCTTTGCGGCGGGCGGCGTTGTTGCCGAGACGCTGCACAAACCCTTTATTCAGGCCACGGCAATCGATGGTGATGTGGCTCAGGTCGTCACCACGGTAAAACAAAAACTCACAGACGCGGGTTTTGAGGTGGTAGGCGAGGTCTCCCCCTATGCCGATACTACGATTGTGGTGATCACCAATGATGCGCTGAAAGCCAATGCCGCGCTGACGGAGTACGGTGTCTTCGGGGCGGCGCAGCGCGTTACGGTCACCAGTGCGGCCACGGGTATTCAGGTGGGCTATACCAATCCTGTCTATATGGCGCATGCCTATCGCATGGAACAGGACCTGGCCGATGTGGCGGCCGCTCTGGGCAGTGCCCTCGGCCACCAGGGTGAATACGGCCCGGAAAAAGGCCTGAGCGCAGAGGCCCTGCGTAAATATCATTACAAGTTCCTGATGCCGTACTTTTACAACCGTCTGCACCTGGCCAGCCATAAGAGTTATGAGGCGGCCATTGCCACGCTCGAAAAAAACCTGGCGGCCAGGGCGGGCGGCGTTGCCAAGGTCTATCGGGTTGACCTGCCGGGCATGGAAAAGACCGTGATTGGCGTGCACATGAGTGGCCCTGAAAACAATGACTGTAGTGGTGATCAATACATCATGAGTCGTATTGATTTTAAAGAGGTGAAATCAAGCGGTCATCTGCCTTATGAAATTGTCGTCTCCGGCAAGAATATCTATGCCTTGCCGGCGGAATTTCGCATCGCCATTAGCTTTCCGGACCTGTCCATGATGGGTAGCAACAGCTTTGCCTCTATCATGTGCGCCCCCAATGCCATAGAAGAAGCACTCACCGCCGCTGCCGGTGGCAAGATGTAAAGCGGCTGCTACCAGCGCTCGAGGTGGGGTTGGGCTCATAGCTCACAGATAGGCGAGCATGATTCCTGTCTTTGCCCGGTGCATGGCACGCGCGGACGCCACGGCGGTGCGTCGCCAAGTCTGGAGGCAGGCATCATCTACCACCCTCATCGGGGGGCAGGTGCCGCCGCGAGGCCCTCCGCGGGCCGGTCGACCACCGTCTACACACCTGTCCCGCAGGGCAAGGGCCGCTCACCGAGCGGCCTTTTTTGTGGTAAGCCCCTAACAAACAATGAAAATCCCGGGCGGATCGGGTAACATTTACGACCTTTCGTCGGCCGCCTGATTCAGCGGTGCTGGCCGCCAAAATTTAGCTAACCGATTGTATTCAGGGGGATTAATGTTCAAGAAAGATATGGCCATCGCGGGCTTTGATGACGAATTGTGGCAGGCGATACAGGCGGAGGAAGTCCGCCAGGAAGAGCATATCGAACTGATTGCCTCTGAAAACTACGCTAGTCCCCGGGTCATGGCGGCGCAGGGTTCGGTGCTGACCAACAAGTATGCCGAGGGTTACCCCGGCAAGCGCTACTACGGGGGGTGTGAGAACGTCGATGTGGCCGAGCAACTGGCCATCGACCGCGTCAAGCAACTGTTTGATGCCGACTATGCCAACGTGCAGCCACACTCCGGTTCCCAGGCCAATGCGGCGGTCTATTTTGCCCTGTGCCAGCCGGGCGACACCATTCTGGGTATGAGCCTGGCCCACGGTGGCCACCTCACGCACGGCGCCAAGGTCAATTTTTCCGGCAAGCTGTTTAATGCCGTGCAGTATGGCCTGGATGAGGCGACTGGCGAGATCGACTATGAGCAGGTTGAATCACTGGCCCGCGAGCACAAGCCGAAGATGATCATCGCCGGTTTTTCCGCCTATTCCCGCGTGGTGGACTGGCAGCGCTTTCGCGACATCGCCGATGAGGTGGGTGCTTACCTGTTTGTCGATATGGCCCATGTGGCCGGTCTGGTCGCGGCCGGTGTCTATCCCTCGCCGGTGAACATTGCCGATGTCACCACCTCCACCACCCACAAGACCCTGCGCGGTCCCCGTGGCGGTATTATTCTGGCCAGGTCGAATCCCGAGATTGAAAAGAAACTGAATTCCCTGGTCTTCCCCGGCACGCAGGGTGGTCCGCTGATGCATGTCATCGCCGCCAAGGCTGTGGCCTTCAAGGAGGCCCTGCAACCCGAGTATCAGGCCTATCAGCAACAGGTCAAGGCCAATGCCAGCGCCATGGCCGAGGTCTTCATCGAGCGCGGCTATGATGTGGTCTCCGGTGGCACCGACAATCACCTGTTCCTGGTCAGCTTTATCAAGGCCGGTCTGACGGGTAAGGACGTGGACGCCTGGTTGGGGCGCGCCAATATTACCGTCAACATGAATGCCGTACCCAATGACCCGCAGTCACCGTTTGTTACCAGCGGGATCCGTGTTGGCACCCCGGCCGTGACTACTCGTGGTTTTAATGAAACCGAATGCCGCGAGCTGGCCCACTGGATGTGCGATGTCATCGATGCCAAAGGTGATGACAAGGTCATTGCCGAGGTCAAGGCCAGGGCGCTGGCGATCTGTAAACGCCTACCAGTGTATGGCTAACATACAGGTCCTAGGATCTAGGTGCTAGGATCTAGGAGCTTGTAAGATGCACTGTCCCTTCTGTGGCGCTGACGATACCAAGGTCATTGATTCGCGCCTTGCCAGCGATGGCGCGGCGGTGCGGCGGCGGCGGGAGTGTCTCTCCTGCAATGAGCGCTTTACCACCTTTGAAACCGCCGAGCTGGTGATGCCGCGCATTATCAAGAGCGATGATCGCCGCGAACCCTTTGATGGTGAAAAGCTGGTGGCGGGTATCTGGCGGGCACTGGAAAAGCGGCCGGTGCAGACCGAGGATGTGGAGGCGGCGGTCAATCGCATCCTCAAGCGCATTCGTTCCCTGGGCGAGCGCGAGATCCCGGCCAGCGTTGTCGGCGGCTGGGTCATGGACGAGCTGCGAGATCTGGATCAGGTCGCCTATGTGCGCTTTGCCTCGGTGTATCGAAGTTTTCAGGATGTCAGCGCCTTTCAGGAAGAGATCGACAAGCTGAAGAATATTCCCTCACCGGAATTAAAAAAGCGCCAGCACTCGTTGTTGCCGGATGAGGAGAACTGATGCCTGGCAAAAGTGACGCCATGAGTTGCAGGCGCGCCGAGGCGCCGCGCCTGCAGAGCAATGATATTTTTATCTGTGCATCGCCAGATCGGTTGCCGGGGCAGGCACGGCGATGACGTTTTCTGCACACGATTATCAATATATGTCGCGTGCGATTGAGCTGGCGAAACGTGGACTGTACACGACGCATCCGAATCCACGCGTGGGTTGTGTGCTGGTCAACGAGGGCCGGGTGGTTGGTGAAGGCTGGCACGAACGGGCCGGTGCCGCGCACGCGGAAATCAACGCGCTAAAGGCCGCGGGTGATAAAGCCAAAGGCGCCACGGCCTATGTGACCCTGGAGCCCTGTTGTCACTATGGGCGTACGCCACCGTGTAGCGAGGCCCTGATTCAGGCCGGCATCACCCGTGTGGTTGCCGCCATGCAGGACCCGAACGTGAAGGTGGCCGGCAAGGGCCTGTTGCAATTGCAAGCCGCCGGGATTGAAACGGCCGTGGGTCTGCTGGCGGCCGAGGCCGAAGCTCTGAACCCCGGCTTTGTCAAACGCATGCGCCGTGGCCGGCCCTATGTGCGCGCTAAAATGGCCATGAGCCTGGATGGCCGCACGGCTATGGCCTCGGGCGAGAGCGCCTGGATTACCGGCGAGGCCGCACGCCAGGATGTGCAACACTGGCGCGCCCGCGCCGATTGCATCATGACCGGGATTGGCACCGTCCTGCAGGACGACCCGCGCCTGAATGTGCGTCTGCCCGGGTTCGACAGGCAACCCCTGCGGGTTGTGGTCGATTCCACCCTGCGCATGCGTGCGGATTGCACGCTGCTGGCGCAGGCCGGCAAGACCCTGGTGTTTACCTGCGCGGCAGACGCCACGTTGGCGAACGCCGAGGTTGAAACCGTAGCCGCGATACAGGGGCGTGTCGATCTCGGCGCAGTCCTGGACAGCCTGGCGCGGCGTGACATTAACGAGGTGCACCTGGAGTGCGGTGCGACCCTGAGTGGCGCCATGTTGCAGGCTGGTCTGATCGATGAGCTTGTGATCTATATGGCGCCGGTGCTTCTGGGGGATGCGGGCCGGGGTCTGTTTCACCTGCCGGGCCTGGAGCGCATGGCGGACAGGCTGCCCCTGGAGATCTTTGAACAACGCCAGGTCGGCCGCGACTGGCGGCTGCGGGCCCGAGTGGTCTCGGCGGCGGATGCCGGGCCAGCGTGACGATTGATAACGATATATAAAATAGAATAGCGATATGTTTACAGGCATCATACAAGCCGTTGGCGCGATCCAGGCCATTGAGCCCCGAGGGGAGGATGTGCGCATGCGCATCCATACCGGCAAGCTCGACCTTGGCGATGTCCAACGGGGTGACAGTATTGCCACGAATGGTGTTTGCCTGACCGCGGTGGAACTGCCCGGCGACGGTTATGTCGCCGATGTCTCCGCCGAGACCCTGGCCAGGACGACCCTGGCACGCCTCAAGGTGGGCACCTCGGTGAATCTGGAAAAGGCGCTGACCCCCACGACCCGCCTCGGCGGTCACCTGGTCAGTGGTCATGTGGATGGGGTGGGTGAGGTACTGTCGCGGACCCCCGCGGGACGCTCCATCAAGTTTGTCATCCGCGCGCCGCAGGCCCTGGCCCGTTATATCGCGGAAAAAGGCTCTATCTGTGTCGAGGGGATCAGCCTGACCGTAAACGCGGTGCGTGGTGCCGAGTTTGATTTGAATATTGTGCCGCATACGCTGCAAGAGACCACCATGCAGCACCTGCAGGCCGGAAGCCCGGTGAACCTGGAAGTGGATATTATTGCCCGTTATCTTGAACGCCTGCTCCTGGGCGACAGAGCCGCCGAGGCGGATGCGGGCGGTGTGAGTGAACAGTTATTACGTGACACAGGCTTTATGCAATGACATTGAACAGTATTGAAGAAATCGTCGAAGACATTCGTCAGGGCAAAATGGTCGTGCTGATGGATGATGAAGACCGGGAAAATGAAGGCGACCTGATCATGGCGGCCGCGTGCGCGCGCGCCGAGGATATTAATTTCATGGCCCGGTTTGGCCGCGGCCTGATCTGTCTGACGCTCACCCAGGAACGTTGCGAGCGCCTGCAGCTACCCTTGATGGTGCGCGACAACAAAGAAAAGCACGCCACCAACTTTACCCTGTCCATCGAAGCGGCGCGGGGTGTCACCACCGGGATCTCCGCCGCCGATCGCGCCACCACCATACAGGCGGCGGTCGCGGCCGACGCCAGCCCCGCGGACCTGGTCCAGCCCGGACATGTTTTTCCGCTCATGGCACAGCCCGGCGGGGTGATGACCCGTGCCGGACATACCGAGGCGGGTTGTGACCTGGCGCGCCTGGCGGGCCTGGAGCCGGCGGCGGTGATTGTCGAAATTCTCAATGAAGACGGCAGTATGGCGCGCCGCCCCGACCTGGAGGTGTTTGCCCAGCAGCACGGTCTGAAGATCGGCACCGTGGCGGATCTGATTCACTACCGCATGCAAAACGAAAAGACCGTGGAGCATGTCGCCTCGTCCAGGATGCCCACCGAGCAGGGTGAGTTTCGCCTGCACGCCTATCGCAACAGTATCGATGGCCAGGTGCATCTGGCTCTGGTCAAGGGCAAGATCGATGACGGCGCACCGGTACTGGTGCGGGTGCATGTGGAAAACAGTCTGTGCGACATATTCGGCAGCCAACGCCGCCACTGTGGCTGGCCGTTGCGCGACGCCATGCAGCGTATTGAAGACGAAGGCCGTGGCGTGGTGATTATTCTGCGCCTGAGCGAAGAGTCCGATATGCTGGTAAACCAGATCCGTAATTACGACAGGGAAGACCAGGGCGTCGCCCTGACCGACCAGGACTATGCCGAAGACCTGCGTACCTTTGGTGTGGGAGCACAGATCCTCACCGACCTGGGGGTGCAGCAAATGCGTGTCCTCAGTGCACCGAAAAAAATGCATGCCCTGTCCGGCTTTGGTCTGGAAGTGGTGGAATACGTCTACGATGCAAAATAGACGGACGGGCAAGGGCCTGTGTTTCACCGGCAAAGGACGGGTGTTGCAGGGATGCCCCTGGAGGGGTGGTTGTAATGAGGGCATGAGTCGTGCGGCTCTGGAAAGACGTGCCGAGTAAACTAACTTTTATCAATGCAGTAAGGAATGTGCGATGAGTCAATACAATACAATAGAAGGCGATCTAATCGTCAGTGGTTCCAGATTTGGCATTGCCGTAGCCCGCTTTAACAGCTTTGTGGTGGAGAGCCTGCTCGATGGCGCAGTGGATTGTCTGCAACGCCACGGTGCCAAAAGCAGCGATATCGAAGTGGTACGCGTCCCCGGCGCTTTTGAATTGCCCCTGGCGGTACAACGCATGGCGGCGACAAAAAAATATGATGCCATCATTGCCCTTGGCGCGGTTATCCGTGGCGGCACACCGCATTTTGATTATGTCGCCGGCGAATGTACCAAGGGTCTGTCACAGGTCATGATGCAGCACAACGTGCCGGTGTCCTTTGGCGTCCTCACCGTGGACACCATTGAGCAGGCGATTGAACGCGCCGGCACCAAGGCAGGCAATAAGGGCGCCGAGGCTACCCTGTCCGCCATTGAAATGGTGAACCTGCTGAAAAAGATCGATTAATTCCGGATTAAAAACGATATGAGTGTTTCCCGTACTCGCGCCCGGCGTCTGGCGTTGCAAGGTTTGTATGAATGGCAGATGAGTGATAATACGCCTGCCGAAATAATTGCGCGTCTCAAGGACACGAAAGAGGCGCAGGGTATGGATACCGAATATTTTCAGGAGTTGATGCAGCAGATCCCGGCGCAGGTCGACACCCTGGACAAGCAGTTGCAGGTCTTTATGGATCGTGAACTCGGTGAGAGCGACTGGGTCGAACGTGCCGCCCTGCGTCTGGGGGCCTATGAACTGATCGCCCGCCTGGACATTCCCTATCGTGTCGCCATCAACGAGGCGGTGGAACTGGCCAAGCGTTATGGGGGTGAGCAGGGGCATAAATTCGTCAACGGCATACTCGATAAACTGGCGGCGGAAGTCCGCGCCATCGAGATTGCCTCCCGGTCTGCTAAAAAGAACTCGTGAGCCCCGGTCGTCTGCGCCATGCCGGAATTTGACATCATCCGACGTTACTTCCAAGACAAAACACCCGACAATGCGATGGTGCGCATCGGCATCGGTGATGATGCCGCCGTATTGAGTCTCGCCGCCGATCGGGAACTGGTCGTAGCGGTTGATACCCTGGTGGCCGGTGTTCACTTTCCGCGCGACACTCCCGCCTTTGATATTGGCTACAAGGCCCTGGCGGTCAATCTCAGTGACCTCGCCGCCATGGGCGCTACGCCCCGTTGGATGACCCTGGCGCTGACCCTGCCGCAGGCCGATGACGCCTGGTTAGAGGCCTTTTCCGCCGGTCTGTTCTCTCTGGCGCGGCCCTATCACGTCGCCCTGGTGGGTGGTGATACCACCCAGGGGCCGCTGTGCATCTCACTACAGATTGGTGGCGAGGTGGAATCGGGGCGCGCACTGCGCCGCTCCGGTGCCAGGCTCGGTGATGCCATTCTGGTCACCGGCACGCTCGGTGATGCCGCTCGAGGCTTGCAACTGCTGCAACAGGGCAATGCAAATATTGCCGCCGAATATCGTGCGCGACTGAATCGCCCGCGCCCGCGTGTAGAGGCGGGACAGGTACTGCTCGACTATGCCAGCGCGTGTATTGATATCTCGGATGGTCTCTATGCGGATCTGGCGCACATTACTGCGGCCAGCGGTGTCGGTGCACACATCGAACTGGCACAGCTACCGCTATCGACTACCTTAAAGGCGGATGCGTTGCCCGTGGCGGACAAGTATCGACTGGCGTTGGGCGGCGGTGATGATTATGAACTGTGTTTTACCGTGGGCGCTGAGCAGTGCGCGACGGTGCAGGCCCTTCTGGCCGATATTGACGTCCCCGCGAGCGTGATTGGTCACATCACGATGTCTACAGGGATCACATTACACTCCACCGAGGGTAGCGAAATCGCGGTCGATACCTTAGGCTATGAACACTTCACCTAGATGCTGCTGTATGGACATTAAACTCAATCGAACACCACCGGCGCTCAAGTATCTGGCGCACCCCTGGCACTTTCTCAGTTTTGGTTTCGGCTCCGGCTATTCACCGTGGGCGCCGGGCACGGCCGGGACGCTTGCCGCGATTCCGATTTTTTACTTCATGGCCGGCTTGGCCCTGTGGCAGTACCTGTTGGTCGTTCTGGCGATGTTGCTGCTCGGTATCTATGTCTGCGGTTTTACCACCCGCGCCCTGGGGAAACACGATCACTCGGCCATTGTCTGGGACGAGTTTGTCGGTTATCTCATTACCATGGCCGCCATGCCGAATACCTGGCCGTGGCTGCTGGCGGGATTTTTTGTGTTTCGGTTTTTTGATGTCATCAAGCCCTGGCCGATAAATGTGATCGATCACCGGATCGGCGGTGGTTTGGGGATTATGCTGGACGATGTCCTGGCCGGTTTCTATGGTCTGGTGGTGATGCAGCTACTGCTATACTATTTTGGTGGCTAAACCGTTTTCTATCGGGGGTGGTGTGACGCCATGCCTTCCGGGAGGGTCAGTGTCGGCAACGGTAAATCGACGGTATGGTTTTACGCGCCTGGCCACGGAGGCATTTTCCTTCTGCTCCAGGTGGCTGGCAGAGGCGCTAAAGAAATGCTGCAGGCTGCAGTATTTTCCCGAGATCTTCTATTGTGCAGGTTTTTGTGACGGGAGAAAAAAATGAGATACATTCTGTTGTCATGTCTGCTGATATTTTCCACGCCGGCACTGGCGAACGAAGTCAGCATCAATAATGTCAGGTTTACCTACACCAATGGCACCTGGACCGTCCACGTCACCGTGGAACATGCCGACACCGGCTGGGAGCACTATGCCGATGGCTGGCGGGTAGTGGACGCCGAGGGCAATGTACTGGGAAGCCGCACCCTGTATCACCCGCACGTCAATGAACAACCCTTTACCCGCAGTCTTTCCGGTTTGCACATCCCCGAAAACCTCGACGAGGTCTACGTCGAGGCCCACGACAAGGTACATGGCTGGAGTCAGGACCGCGTCAAGGTCAGCTTGAATGACCCTGCCGGTGAGCGCTACCAGTTGGATCGTTAGTCGGATTCATGTCCAGGCCCGAGCCAGCGTCCGATTCCAACAGTGTGGCAACCGACACGCTCATCGAACGTTATCTGGATGAGCTGTGGAGTGAGCAGCACCTGAGTGACAATACCCTTGCGGCCTATCGCAGTGACTTGCAGGGTTTTGTCCGCTGGCTGCGGGTGCAGGATGCGGCCTGTTCCCTGCTGCAGGTAGAGCGACATCACATCCAGGACTACCTGGCGCTGCGCAAGGATCGGGCCAGTCGGCCGCGCAGTCTGGCCCGTTGCCTGTCCAGTCTGCGCCGCTTTTATGCCTACCTGCGTCGCGCCAAACTGATGCGTAATGATCCCACCGCGCTGCTGGATTCGCCCAAGATCGGTCGGCCACTTCCCGGTGCCTTGAGTGAGGCGGAAGTGGAATCGTTATTACACGAGCCGGATATTCGCACCCCGCTGGGTTTGCGTGACCGCACCATGCTGGAGGTGTTGTATGCCTGTGGCCTGCGGGTATCGGAACTGGTGGGACTGGACGTGACGCAACTCAATCTGCGTCAGGGGGTCCTGCGCGTTACGGGCAAGGGTGACAAGCAACGACTGGTACCCATGGGCGAGGAGGCGCAGGCGTGGCTGGAACACTATATGCTGGAGGCGCGCCCCGGTCTGCTCAAGGGGCGATCCAGCGAGGTGCTGTTCCCGAGCAATCGCACCCGACATATGACCCGGCAGACCTTCTGGTATGCCATTAAGCGTTATGCCCAACAGGCCGGCATACAGAGTCATTTGTCACCGCACACCCTGCGGCATGCCTTTGCCACGCATTTGCTGAATCACGGGGCGGACCTGCGGGTAGTGCAATTACTGCTGGGGCATAGTGATTTATCCACCACGCAGATTTATACTCATGTCGCCCAGGCGCGGTTACAACAGCTACATGCCGAACATCATCCCCGTGGCTGAGGTCCTGGGCCTCCTGGCTGAACCTTTTTGTGCGGGCGTACTCGAAAGACCGGGTGCGCTGGCAAATGCGCAGTAAATTTATAAGGACACATTGTGATTAAATCGAGACAGTTAATGATGGCCCTGGTGGCATTCCTGCTCAGCAGTTTTTTTGCCCAGGCCGATCCCGCTAGCGAAAAACTCATCCGCGAGGCTCTGAGTAAGAAGTTTCCACAGGCACAAATCAGTCGGGTAGAGCCAACGGTGCTCACCGATATCTATGAGGTGGAAATGCCACCGCATATTTTCTACATCAGCAAGGATGCCAAATATATTCTCAATGGAGACCTGATCGACCTGCCGGGGGATCGCAATATTACCCAGGAGAAACACGCCAGGATTAGACTGGACAGCATTAATCAGTTGGGCGAAGACAGCATGATTGTCTTTGCCCCCAAGGAGACTAAATATACGATCTCGGTGTTTACCGATATTGACTGTGGCTATTGTCGCAAACTGCATAATGAAATGGCGAAGTACAACGCGCTGGGCATCAAGGTTCGTTATCTGGCCTATCCACGTTCCGGTCCCGGCACCGATTCGTTTAAAAAGGCGGAAAATGTCTGGTGCGCCAAGGACCGCAAACAGGCCATGACCGATGCCAAGAATGGCAAGAGTGTAGACGCCAAAGCCTGCGATAATCCGGTGACGGCACATTTTATGGCCGGCACCAAGGCGGGTGTCACCGGTACGCCAGCAATTTTTCTGGAGAACGGTCAGATGTTGCCAGGCTATTTCCCGGCGGAACGCCTCATTCAGGTGTTGCAACAGATAAAGCAGTAGGCCAGGAAAGTGTGGCGTAAAAAAACGGGGCATCAGCCCCGTTTTTTTACGATAAAAAATTTTCCAGGATACGGCATCACTTCGTCATCATGAAAACCCCCATCGGGTCATATAGCTGATATCAGAATGTATCCTGGCTGCGCCGGAGTGAGTCAAGCATGGTCTCGACGATATCTTCTTCGCTATGTTCTTCGTCTTCGAGGGCGCAGCTATAGGTCACAAAGAGCATGAGCTTGCCTGCGCGTAAGTACCATTCGCACAGATATTCATCTTCGACCTCGTAACAAAACGAGAAGCCACTAAACTCGCCGTATTCCACTTCCTCGGACTCGACCTCCGTATCGATATGATCGGCGGCAAATTCTTCCAGGTCATCATCACTAAGGGCTTGCTCATGCAGCATACTGCTGATGAGCAATTCGCCGACACCATCGGGATCATAAAAACTGGTGAAGTCGCTTTCCGCCTCGACGCTCCAGTGATCGGGGACCGTCATGGCCCAGTCAGGGTGGTTATAGGTCTTCATGTGCGCGAGTGCTTGTGTGAACAAAGAGCGGGCATTTTAGCCCACGTCCTGGGATTAAGATAGGGCAGCGCGTGTGGTTTAGGTCGTGGCAGAAAAGGTGTGTCACGTGTTACGCAGTATTTGCCACCGCAATGTTATGGCATGGCACCCCTTTGATTCTGGGGGCCTTGTGTTAGTCAAAGGGATTGACGAAGGCGGGTGCCGGTTGGGCGGGTTTTGCCGGCGGCGGGGGCTGGACGGTCTGGCGATATTTTTCCAGTTCCGCATCCGCCGCCTGTTGCTGGAGCAGGGCCGTACCGGGAAGCGCTGGCCAGAGCTGTTGAAGAGTGGAAAAAGGACCCTATCGAAGATGAATGGCTTTTTGAAAGATTTCGTGGTGAACAGGTTGGGTGCATGTCGCCGGAAGAAGCATTTCGAGCTATTCCCGAAACGCTGCGATTTTTGTTGATGGAAAGCGATGAATCTACGGAAACTGAAATACTGCAGACGCTAATAGATCTCGCTAGAAAGAGCGATACAACGGAGGTTCCACGAGAATTGGCAGATAATAAAGAACAGATCGAGAAGCGGTTTTTATCCCGCGGAGATTATGCTCGCGCAAAGCTCCGGGAGCTATTTGGTTATTACCGGATGGGGTTCAGCCAGTTGCGGTGACCGTATACCAAAGCCAGAAAGGGGACGGAGGGATTAAAAATTG
>JAWOIE010000204.1:0-9081 GCA_046484825.1 Gammaproteobacteria bacterium
TCAAGGATTATCTCTGGCATATCACCCTGCCGGTGATTTCGCTGGTGGTGGGGAGCCTGGCGGTGATGACCATGTTGACCAAGAACAGTTTTATCGAAGAAATCCGCAAGCAATATGTGCTGACGGCGCGCGCCAAGGGGCTGGGTGAACGGACGGTGCTGTACAAGCACGTGTTTCGCAACGCCATGATCCCCCTGGTCACCGGATTTCCCTCGGCATTTATCGGTGCCTTTTTCGCCGGCAGCATCCTGATTGAATCCATTTTCTCCCTGGATGGTCTTGGCCTGCTGGCCTACGAGTCCATACTCAAGCGCGACTATCCGGTCGTCCTGGGCTCGCTCTATCTCTTTACCCTGCTGGGTCTAATCGCCAAGCTGCTCACAGACCTGTGCTATGTCCTGATTGACCCGCGTATTCAATTCGGAACGGTGGGCCGATGAGTACTATGCAGCCGAGTGCGGTCCTGCCCGTGACGAAGAACGGTACGCCATCCGCGACCATGGTGAGTCGTGCCTGGCGGCGTTTTCGTGGCAACAGGCGTGGCTATTACAGCCTGATCATTTTTAGCATTCTTTTTGTCCTGAGCCTGTTTGCGGAAGTCCTCAGCAATGACAAACCCATGCTGGTCTATTACCAGGGCGGCTATTATTTTCCGCTCTTTAAGAGCTACACGGAGACGACCTTTGGCGGTGATTTTGAGACCGAGGCCGATTATGTCGATCCCTATGTGCGCCGGCTGATCACCGAGGGTGACAACTGGGCCTGGTACCCGCTCAACAGTTTTCGTTATGACACGATCAATTATCAAAACACGCATCCCAATCCGGCGCCGCCTTCCATGCAGAACCTGCTCGGCACCGATGACCGGGGTCGGGATGTGCTGGCCCGTTTGATCTATGGCTTTCGACTGTCGGTCATGTTCGCCCTGGCGCTGACGGCCATTGGTGTGTTCCTCGGTGTCATCGCCGGGGCGATACAGGGGTACTTCGGAGGTCGTCTGGATCTGTTTTCACAACGCCTGATCGAGATCTGGGCCTCCATGCCCGAGTTGTACCTGCTGATCATTTTCGCCTCGCTGTTTGAACCGAGTGTGTTGTTGCTGATTATTCTGCTGTCCCTGTTTGGCTGGATGGGGCTGGCCGATTATGTGCGCGCGGAATTTTTCAAGGGTCGCAATATGGACTACGTCAAGGCGGCGCGTGCCATGGGCCTGTCCAATCGTGCCATTATGTGGCGTCACCTGTTACCCAATGGTCTGACCCCGGTAATCACCTTTATGCCGTTTCGCATCAGTGGCGCTATTCTCGCCCTCACCAGTCTCGACTTTCTTGGCCTGGGTGTGCCGCCGTCCACGCCGAGTCTGGGTGAATTACTCGCCCAGGGTAAGGAGAACATCGAGTCCTGGTGGTTGTCCTTGAGCACCTTCGTCGTGCTGGTGGGGACGCTGATGCTGCTGATCTTTATTGGCGAGGCCCTGCGTGAAGCCATGGACACAAGGAAGGGCGGATGAGCACGACACCGTTGTTGCGTATTGACGCCCTCAGTGTCGAGTTTGGTCGTGCCCCGGGGCCCTATACCCGCGTGGTGGATCAGGTCAGTCTCAGCGTCGGCAAGGGCGAGAAGGTTGCACTGGTGGGCGAGTCCGGCTCCGGCAAGTCGGTGCTGGCGCTATCGGTTTTGCAGTTACACGACCCGGTGCTGAGTCGTTACGCCAGCGGCCGCATTGAGTTCGAAGGCCATAACCTGCTGGACTACACAGAGCCACAACTGCGCCGTATACGTGGCCGTGACATTGCCATGATCTTTCAGGAACCCATGACCGCCTTTAACCCGGTGTATCGCATCGGTGAGCAGTTGATCGAGCCCCTGTTGATCCATGAAGGCCTGGATCGGCCTACGGCCAGACGACGCGTGATTGAATTACTGGATCGTACCGGCATTGTTGAGCCGCACAAACGTATCGACGCCTTCCCCCATATGCTCTCCGGGGGTCAACGGCAGCGGGCCATGATCGCTATGGCGCTGGCCTGCAAACCCAAACTGTTAATTGCGGATGAGCCGACGACGGCGCTCGATGTGACCATTCAGGTACAGATACTGGAATTGCTGGAAGACCTGCAACAGGACTTTGGCATGTCGGTGCTGATGATTACCCATGACCTGAATATGGTACGCCGCTTTGCCGAGCGGATCTGTGTGATGCAAAACGGCAGGCTGGTAGAAGAGAATGACGTCGCCGGTCTGTTTGCCGAGCCGCGCCACCCGTACACCATTCATCTGCTCAATAGCCAGCCCGAGAGCCTGGGTGTGGAACATGATGTCGTCGCGGATGGCGACGGCTTGTTACTGGCGGCAGAGGATATTCGCTGTTATTTTCCTATCAAGGCCGGTTTTTTAAATCGACGCGTCGGTGACGTCAAGGCCGTGGATGATATTTCCCTGAGCCTGGCGCGGGGCGAGACCCTGGGGATTGTCGGCGAGTCCGGCTCCGGTAAGACCACCCTGGGGATGTGTCTGCTGCGTCTGCAGGAGTGCGAGGGCAGGATTGTCCTCAATGGCGAAGACTTGCAGGAAAAATCGCAGCGTGCCTTGCGGCCATTGCGCAAAAACTTCCAGGTCGTCTTTCAGGATCCGTTTTCCTCACTGTCGCCACGCATGACCATCGAAGACATTGTCGGCGAAGGTTTGCGGGTGCATTTTCCGCAGTTGACCGCCGCACAGTGCTATGAGCGTATCGTCAAGGTGATGCAGGAGGTGGGCCTGGACGAGACCATGCTGTCACGCTACCCGCACGAGTTTTCCGGTGGTCAGCGACAGCGCATCGCCATTGCCCGGGTCATTATCCTGGAGCCAAAACTGATCCTGCTTGATGAACCCACCAGTGCGCTGGATGTCTCGGTACAAAAACAGGTCCTGAGTCTGTTGCGCGAGCTGCAAAACAAACACAACATCAGTTATTTGTTTATTACCCATGACCTGCGGGTGATCCGCGCCATTGCCCATCGGGTGATGGTGATGAAGGACGGCCGGTTGATCGAGGCGGGACCCACCGAGACCCTGTTCAATCGGCCGGCGAATGACTATACCCGAACCCTGCTGAACGCCTCCCTGTACTCAGCAGAATAACAAAGTTATCGACGCTAGCTGCCAGATTGTCGCGTCACATCCACAAACAGAGTCAGCAACTGCCCCGGGCGCAGGACCTTGTCTACGCTGAGCTTGTTCCACTGGACCAGCTGGTTCACCGAGACGCGAAATTTCTGCGAAATCCGCGCCAGTGAGTCGCCGCTGCGCACCCGATAACCCACGCGCTTCATAATCTGGCGCTGTTCCGGAATGTCCAGCTGGGCACTCCCGCCCTGGGACAGTTGCTCGCCGGTCTGCGACCAGATGACGAGCGTGGTCCCCGGGACCAGGGGGTCACCGGGGGCCATGCTGTTCCACTTGGCCAGCTGACGAACGCCCACCTTGTGCCGCCGTGACAGGTCCCAGAAGGTATCGCCTGCGCGGACGATGTGCGTCACCTTGACGCCACCCCGGGGGATATTCTGTTTCTCGCTGCGGCGCTGGCTGGCGCTGAGTTTGTAACTTGCCGGATCGCGCTTGGCGACGGGAATGGTCAGGTGATGGCCGGCGCGAATGGTCTTGCCCTTGATGCCGTTGACACGCTTAATCACATCAATACTGGTGTGGTACTTCTGTGCAATGGTGCTCAGGGTTTCACCCTGGCGGATGCGGTGGCGTTCCCATTTGATCAGCTGGCGATCCGGGATCTCGGCCAGGCGCGCCTCAAAGCCCTCCGCCTTATCCTTAGGTAACAATAGATAATGCGGTCCTTCCGGTGGCGTAGACCAGCGGTTGTGGCCGGGGTTAAGGGCGTAGAGATGGTTGATGGGGATCTCGGCCAGCTCGGCGGCCAGGGACAGGTCAATTTGCGCACCGACATCTACGACTTTGAAGTAGGGTTCGTTGGCAATGGGGGTGAGGCTCAGGCCATAGGCCTGCGGGTCCGCCACGATGCGTTTCAGGGCGAGCAGCTTGGGCACATAGGCGCGGGTCTCCGGGGGCAGATTCAGGGAGAAAAAGTCGGTGGGTTTGCCCAGACGCAGATTGTTGCGTACGGCGCGGCGTACCGTGCCGGACCCGGAATTGTAGGCGGCCAGGGCCAGCATCCAGTCGCCGTCGAATTCCCGCGCCAGGGCCTTGAGATACTTGATTGCGGCAAGGGTGCTGGCGTGGACATCACGACGGCCGTCATACCACCAGTTCTGCTCCAGGCCATACATGCGTCCCGTAGAGGGGATAAACTACCAGATACCGGCGGCGCGGCCGTGCGAATAGGCAAACGGCTGGAAGGCGCTCTCGACAATGGGCAACAGCGCCAGTTCGCTGGGGATGTCTTCCTGCTCCAGCATCTCGACAATAAAGTGCATATAAGGTTGGGCACGCTCGGCGACCCGGTCCATGTAACTCTGGTGGCGGGTATACCAGGCCAGCTGTTTGTCAATGCGCGGGTGATCCTGGGCGGCGAGACTGAAGCGATGGCGAATGCGGCTCCACAGATCGGTGACCGGTCCGAAAAGCTCAGGCGCCTCGACCTCGCTGAGTTCGGTGACCTCGGCATCCGCTGTGCCCAGGGCTTCGAGTGGCGGCGCGACCAGGCTCGGGTTTGTCGTCAGCGGGGTGCTGTTGTCAGCCACATGGGTGGATTCAGCGACGGGCGGCGCCAGTTGTGCGCAGCCGGAGGCGCACAGGGCGATACAGATCAGCAAGCTAGATTTTGTCATTTTTCTTGATAAATTATTAGGTTAAGTAAGTATTCTATATATAATGTTAAGATTGAGTCCGGGTCAAGTAGCTTTCCCGGGTTTTGTAGAGAGCGTCGAAAATTCTACCTATAAATTCAAGGATGGGATGATGGTGTACCCCACTACAGGTGTCAAACACGCATGAGTCTTTTCGACCGCTTCAAACGTCGGCATTTTCATCGCTGTGCGCCGTCGCCGGCAGAAATCTGGTCGGACCTAGAGGCCTGGTATCACACCCCCATGGGGCAACGCCTGCAGCAACTGGAGCAGCAGGCCCTGGAACTGGTTCTGCCGAACCTCTTTGGCTATCATCTGGTGCAGATTGGCGCAATCGGCCCGGCGGATTTGACCGCCTCCAGCCGTATCTCGCACCGGGTCACGATGGCCGCCTGTCGGCCCAGCCGGTCTAACCCGACGGTCCAGTTTTGTGGCGCGTCTGATCGCCTGCCCATCGCCTCTGACAGTGTCGATGTGGTGTTGTTACCGCATGTGCTGGAGTTTTCCCGACACCCCCATGAGGTCCTGCGTGAGGTGGAACGCATCCTGGTGGCCGAGGGGCATGTGGTGATGCTCAGCTTTAACCCGTTCAGCCTGTGGGGGGCCTGGCGCCTGTTGGCCACATGGAATCAGCAGTTGCCCTGGTGTGGCCACTTTTTGAGTAGCACACGCTTGCGTGACTGGCTGGCGCTGCTGGGATTCGAGACTGTCCAGCAGCACGGCTATGGTTTTATGCCACCGTGGAATACTTCCCATCTCGCCAGGCGTCTGCACTGGCTGGAGCAGCCGGGGCAGCGCTTTGTGCCGTTTGCCGCCGGCAGTAGCCTGGTAGTGGCGAAAAAACGGGTCATCACACTCACGCCGATTCGACCGCGCTGGCACAAGCGGCAGCAGCCCCGCTGGGTCACCGGCGGCCTGGTGGAGCCGTACACCGGGGCCAAGCGCCAGCGTAAGGTCTCATGAGCGCGCCGGATCACGTGCATGCCTTTACCGATGGCGCCTGTCGCGGCAATCCCGGGCCGGGGGGCTGGGGCGTGGTGCTGCGTTATAACCAGCATGAGAAGGAACTCTATGGCGCCGAGGCCGAGACCACCAACAACCGTATGGAGCTGCTGGCGGCCATCAAGGCTTTGGAGAGCCTGTCCCGCGACTGCCAGGTGACCATTACCACCGATTCGAAATACGTTCAGCAGGGCATTACCGAGTGGATCAGCAACTGGAAAAAGCGTGGTTGGCTCACCGCAGCCAGAAAACCGGTCAAGAATCAGGACCTGTGGATGCGTCTGGACGCACTGGTGCAACAGCACCACGTTCGCTGGGCGTGGGTCAAAGGCCACTCCGGTCACGTCGAGAATGAGCGTGCCGATCAGCTGGCCAACCGGGGGATAGATGAGTTGCTGCGAAGCTAGCCGCGTTATCTGACGACCCTGTGTATGGGTAGCGCGTCCGCCAGAACACCCCGAGTAGCCTCATATCCCCATGAAATCTATGGTAAAAATATAAAGATTCCTTAAAGTTACTGGTGGCAGGCGTCGATATCCTGTTTGAGCATCGGCACTGATGACAAACAGGACATGACCACCTCCCTGCATGGAACGCCCGCCCTTCAATCTCTCTGAGCGACTCTGGCCCCGGCGGCTGGCGTATCAGGTCACTCTCCTGATCACTTTGCTCTTTAGCCTGGGCATTGCCTTTTTTTCAGTCCATGTCGCCAGGGAATACGAGGAATTCACCATTACTCGCATTCAGCAAAGTGGTGAGGTGCTGGCCAAGAATGTCAGCGTTACCGGCAGCGCCTATTTGTTTTCAACCTACTATCAACCGCTGGAAGAATTATTGCTGCAGGCCGCCGACTTCCCCAATGTGGTGGAGCTGGAGATCCTGGACCCCACCGGCAAGCTGATTCGTCAGGCCAGGCACCTCGGTAATGGCGTGGTGAAGATCTTCCGCCACAAACAGCAGTACACAGTACCGCGACAGATCGCCGCCAACACCGTAGAGCAGGACCAGCAGCACATCATCATCTGGCAACCCATGGTCAGCGGTATCCTGCAGGGCTGGGTCAGGGTGGAAATGGACCTGGAAAAATTGCAGCAGAAACAGGCCGCCATTTATCAGAATATGTTGGCCCTGGGTGGACTCATTCTTTTACTGATCCTTGCTGCGATGCTGTTTTACATGCGCCGCCCCATGCAGGTACTCCAGCATCTGACAGACTTTGCCGGGCGCCTGGATCAGAAGCAGGGGGAGACGGTGCAGATTCAGGTGGGCACGGATGAATTGAACCGGCTGGGAAGCGCCCTGAACAAGGTGTCACATGAACTGCAACAACAGGAGGTCGGCATGCGGGCGGCATTGCAGGCGCTGGAGCTGCAAAAGACCGCGCTCGATCACCACTCGATTGTCAGTATTACGGATGTCAATGGCAATATTTCATATGCCAATAAAAAATTCTGCGAGGTCTCGGGTTACACGCAGGCGGAGCTGTTGGGGCGAAATCATCGCATTATAAAATCAGGCTTACATGACAATGATTTCTATAAAAACCTATGGGAGACCCTGTTGCAAGGAAAAGTATGGAAGGGCGAAATTTGCAACAAGGGTAAAAACGGAAAATTGTTCTGGCTGGAGACCACCATTGTGCCGTTTGTGGATGTGCACAGAAAGCCCTACCAGTATGTTGCGATCAGAACTGACATTACTGCGCTAAAACATTTGACGGAAGAGTTGACCAGAAGTCAGCGGCGACTGGAGCAGAGTCAGGCCTTTGCCAATATGGGGAGTTGGGACTGGGATATCGAGACGGGTAAGGTCAGATGGTCGGGGCATGTCCCGACCATTTTTAGTCTGCCCGAAGATGTGCGTGAAACACACATTGATGATTTTATGGCAATGGTCAGTGTGGTCGATCGCATGAAGGTGAAGTGCGCCATTGATGATTGCCTTTATCATGGCAGCGATTACGATGTGGAACATCGGATTAACGCCGCTGATGGCCGGGTCTACTGGCTGCATGAAAAAGGCAATGTGATACGGGATCGGCAGGGACGTCCGCTGCGCATGCTGGGGACGGTGCAGGATATCACTGCGCGCAAGGTCGCAGAAAATGAACTGCGCGTAGTCGAAAAGAAAATGCATGAGTCACAAAAAATGGAGGCGATTGGTACCCTGGCCGGCGGTATTGCGCATGATTTTAATAACATCTTGACGGCCATCATGGGATATGCCGAGTTGAACAGTTTTGACATGCAGGAGGGCACGGAGACCTGGGACAATCAACAGGAAATTCTGGTGGCCGCACGTCGCGCCAAACTGCTGGTGAATCAAATCCTTTTGTTTAGTCGCAAACAGGCTGATGAGGTGGCCACCTTCAGACCGGGGTTGGTGGTTAAAGAGGCTCTGGGACTGCTCAAGACCCTGCTGACGGATAATGTTGTTGTACAGTGTGGCCATATTGATACGCAAATATCGGTCGCCATGTCATCAACGCAGTTGCATCAGGCGGTTGTGAATCTTTGCGTCAATGCCAAACATGCCCTGGCCGGGACCCGAGATGGGCGGATTGAGATTTCGTTGTCGAAGCGTGTGCTGACCGAGGCGCTGACCACTGAAGTGTGTGTCATCCCCCGTGGTGCCTATGCCTTGCTGGAGGTGGCGGACAACGGCTGTGGTATTGATGCCCGCCACCTGCCACATATTTTTGAGCCATTTTTTACCACCCGTTCTGTCGGCCAGGGCATGGGCATGGGTCTGTCAGTGGTCTATGGCATCGTTACCAAGGCGCAGGGGGCAATCAGCGTTCACTCGGAGCCGGGAAAAGGCAGCTGTTTTCGTTTGTATTTTCCTCTGGTCGCCCAGACACCGGCAGACAGCACAGGGTAATCTGAATATGCTTAAATCATGTGGCCTGATACTCATACTGTTTGGTCTGCTGGGCGGGCAGACCGCCATGGCCGCCAAATGCATGCTGGTGATGTCGTATCACCAGGGTTATGCCTGGAATGATGGTGTACAACAGGGCGTGGAGCGCGTGTTGGCGGATAAGTGCGCGCTGCAGATTTTCTATATGGATACCAAACGCCACAAGCATCCCGAGCATGCGCGGGCCATGGCCCTGCAGGCGAAGCAGTTCATCGACCGCTACCAGCCCGATGTGCTGATTGCCGCCGATGACGCTGCCTCCCGCTATCTGGTGAAGGCATATTATCAGGACGCCGATCTGCCGGTGGTGTTTTGCGCCGTGAATTGGGATGTGAGTGAATACGGCTATCCCTAC
>JAWOIE010000256.1:0-10944 GCA_046484825.1 Gammaproteobacteria bacterium
GTTGCCGTTACTCAAAGAGTTTGGTGAGGGCAACCGTACGATTGCGGTAAGTTTACGGCATTATTATCCCGAACAGTGGGGAGGTAAGGGCGACGACCTGACTCTGCAACAACACGCCGATGACATGGCGGCCTTTATTCGGGCCCTCAATATTGGGCCAGTGTCATTATTAGGTCATTCGCGGGGTGCAACCGTGTCGTTGTTAATGACGAGTCAGCACCCGGAACTTGTACATAAACTGATTCTTGCGGATCCGACGCCGCTCACGGCGATATTAGCAAAACGCCCCGATATACAAGCAGATGTGGGTGCGCTCAAAACAAAATTAGAAGAAGTGATTGATTTCTATCGACAAGGTGATCCGGAAGGTGGGCTACGAAGTTATGTGAATTATATCGCAGGCCAAAATGCCTGGGAAAAGACCTCAGAGGCCCGACGTAGTACGCTGCGTTCTAATATATGGACGCAGACCAGTTTACTGAGCGACATTGAAACACCTTTTAGTTGCAATATGGCGGCTAAAATTCCCGCACCGGTATTGTTGATCACCGGTGATCGTAGAACAAAACTTCATGGCCACATGCAGGATGCACTACGACCCTGTATCAAACAGGTCAATAACGCTACTATTGCTGATGCTGGGCACATGATGTTTCACGCCAACCCGACGGCCTTCGTGTTTGAGGTGCAGGACTTTATATTGCCGCAGTGACACAGCAACGTACCTTAACAGACTCATCTGGGGTAGCCTCTACCGGTCACCTCGTTATTTTCCAGGTCGATCGCATTGACAGAGAAGGTTATTAATTTATCGATCATGGTTTTTACTCGAACGTCTTTGTAACGGAAATTCTATTTTATGTGTTTGGTATGAGGGCCCCGTGAGGCACGTATTGGGCATCATCACAGCGCACCCGCAACTGATTTATAAGCAAAGCAAGCATGTATGTTTTTTTAATCAAAAGATCAATTCGTCATATTTTAACTTGTCCCAAATAAACAATACCAATCTACGGGCTGATAATTTTCACCGCAGAGGCGCAGAGAATGCAAAGTTTTATTTTGTTTTTCTCTGCGCCCTCTGCGCCCTCTGCGCCCTCTGCGCCCTCTGCGGCTTTGCGGTGAGGGCGCTTGAGGTTTAAAAGATCGCACCGCAGAGGCGCAAAGAACGCAAAGTTTTTAATCTGTTTTTCTCCGCGCCCTCTGCGTCTTTGCGGTGAGGGCGCTGGAGGTTTAAAAGATCGCACCGCGAAGGCGCAAAGAACGCAAAGATTTTATTTTGTTTCTCTCTGCGCCCTCTGCGTCTTTGCGGTGAAAGGCGCTTGAAGTTTAAAAGATCGCACCGCAGAGGCGCAAAGAACACAAAGTTTTTAATCTGTTTTTCTCTGCGCCATCTGCGACTTTGCGGTGAGGGCGCTTGAGGTTTAAAAGATCGCACCGTAGAGGCGCAAAGAACGCAAAGATTTTCAATCTGATCTTCTCTGCGCCCTCTGCGCCTTTGCGGTGAAAGGCTCTTGAGGTTTAAAAGGTCGCACCGCAGAGGCGCAAAGAACGCAAAGTTTTATTTTGCTTTTCTCTGCGGCCTCTGCGTCTTTGCGGTGAAAGGCTCTTGAGGTTTAAAAGATCACACCGCGAAGGCGCAAAGAACGCAAAGATTTTCAATCTGATCTTCTCTGCGCCCTCTGCGCCTTTGCGGTGAGTGGCTCTTGAGGTTTAAAAGATCGCAACGCGAAGGCACAAAGAACGCAAAGATTTCCAATCTGATCTTCTCTGCGTCCTCTGCGTCTTTGCGGTGAAAGGCTCTTGAGGTTTAAAAGATCGCACCGCGTGGGCGCAAAGAACGCAAAGTTTTTAATCTATTTTTCTCTGCGTCTTTGCGGTGATAACACTATATTATCCACATGAATGATTCTAACCTGGTTAACGTAGGTGAATAATATGTCGACGAAAATCGTCCTCGCCAGTAACAACGCCGGTAAGGTCCGCGAGATCAATCAGCTCCTCGCCGACTCAGGCATGGTGGTCGTACCGCAGTCGGAGTTTAATATCCCCGATGCCGACGAGACCGGCCTCACCTTTGTGGAGAACGCCATTATCAAGGCCCGGCAGGCGGCGGAGCTTAGCGGTCTGCCGACCATTGCGGATGACTCCGGCCTGGAGGTGGATGCCCTGCAGGGTGCGCCGGGGATTTACTCGGCGCGCTTTGCCGGCCCCGGCGCCAGCGATGCCGACAATCTGCACAAGCTCCTGCGCGAGCTTAAGGATGTACCGCAAGCCGGGCGCACGGCGCGCTTTCAGTGCCTCATGATCTACCTGCAGCATGCACGGGACCCCACCCCGCTCATCTGCCAGGGCACCTGGGAAGGCGTGATCACCCTCGAGCCCCGGGGGGACAACGGTTTTGGCTATGACCCGGTGTTCTTTGTCCCGACCCACCACTGCACCTCGGCGCAACTGGCGCCCGAGGTCAAGAACCAGCTCAGCCATCGCGGCCAGGCCCTGCAAAAACTGGTGCAGGCACTGGGACATTCGTAAGCCGCTAAAATACTCCCCGCGACGGCCATGTTGCCGCGGGGTTTATTGATCCACATCAATACCCCGTTGTCACAACCCCGCACAATGGCACCTCATTAATTTTTCCATTGAGGTTTGCCATGAAATTTCCGACTACATTACAAGGCTGTTTACTGCTCAGCTGTCTGCTGCCACTGGGCGCCACGCATGCCATCGGCCAGGGCGACTGGCTCCTGCGTTTTGGCGGCGCCCAGGTCAGCCCCAATGATGCCAGTCGCGGGGTAGTGGCCGATGACGCCATCGATGTTGACGCCAATGCCCAGCCCTTTGTCAATCTGACCTATATGCTCCGCGACAACATTGGCCTGGAGGTCCTCGGGGCCCTGCCCTTCAAGCACGACATTACCCTGAATGGCAGTAAAATCGCCGAGACCAAACAGCTGCCACCCACCATCAGTGTGCAGTATCACTTTCTTCCCAAAGACAGCATTCGTCCCTATGTGGGCGCCGGCCTGAACTACACCACCTTTTTCAGTGAAAAGGCCACGGCCACCATCACCTCTATCAGTCTGGATGATTCAACCGGTCTGGCCGTGCAGGCGGGTGTGGATGGCGATATCAACAAGAACTGGTTCTGGAATGCCGATCTGCGGTACATCAACATTGAAACCACCGCGGCCACCAATCTGGGCAATATCGAGGTCGACATCAATCCCTGGGTGTTTTCCCTTGGCGTGGGCACACGCTTTTAACGCGTACCTCTCGTTGCGTTGTTCGGGCTCATTGATATGGGCCCATTTTTTTATCCCGACTTTTCCCAGACCAGGATGCGGTTGTTGGCCGGCATGGCGTGGTCGCGCACCAGTTGCAGACCGACGCTGGCGGCATGCCCGGCGAGCCGCGTTACATCACGTACGCCGCTCTGCGGATCGCGCGCCCTGAGCCAGGCATCAAATTGGACATTGCTCTCGCTGGTGTGCTGGCCGTCATACATAAACGGGCCGTAAAGACAAAACCGTCCGCTGGGTCTGAGGCGCTGCGCCGCGCCGGACAACATGCACAGGGCGCTGGCCTCACTCATGATATGGGCGGTGTTGGCGCTGAATATGGCGTCGACGCTGTCGAGCGGCCACTGCGGGTCATTGACGTCGAGACTGAGCGGACCGTGCAGGTTTGCCAGCCCCGCCTCTTCCAGCCACAGGCGGATACCCGGCAGATATTCCGCCTGTTCACTGCTATACCACTGTAGATGGGGCAACTGCCGGGCGAAGAACACCGCGTGCTGGCCAGTGCCGCTACCGATCTCCAGTACCGTTGTCGCCGCGGCCAGCTCCTCGCGCAGGATGGCGAGAATGGCGGCCTTATTCTGTTCGGCGGACTCGGCATAGGGTTTTTGCATGGCAAACTCCAGTGATGGACAGGGAGTATTGACCTATATCAATACATTCTAATATACAGACCGTTACTATACAGTATCCGTCAACGACACCAATGCAGGGGAAGTACATGATGAAATGCTTGCGCATCTTACTGGCCACGCTCTGCGGCCTGGGGCTTCAAGCACCGAACGCCCTGGCGCAAAACGGCGCCACGCTCTACGCCCAGAACTGTGCCGCCTGTCATGGCAGCCACGGTAACGGTGGGGTCGGTGTGCCCCTGGCCTTGCCCGACTTCCAACAGAGCGTCTCGGATCAATTTCTCGCCGACACCATTCGCTATGGCCGGCCCGGCCGCGTCATGCCCGCCTTCAAGGGCCTGAGCGACCACGAGATCACGCTCCTGGTGCAGCACCTGCGCAGCTGGCGGCCCAGTGCGCCCCCCCATGCGCCGGTCACGGTCCGCCCCGGCGATGTGCAACGCGGCCAGCAACTGTTCGCCAATCACTGCAGCAGTTGCCACGGCGCCAAGGGTGAAGGCGGCCACGGCACCGGCGTCACCTTTTCCCGCCCGCGGGACCTGCCGATTATCGCCCCGGCGCTGAATAACAGCGGCTTTCTCGCCTCGGCCAGCGACGCCATGATCAAGTCGACCCTGATCCACGGGCGCCAGGGCACCCCCATGACCTCGTTTATCCAGCAGGGCCTGTCCGAGCAGGATATCGATGATCTGGTCAGCTATGTACGCAGCTTTGCCCAGGCCCCCCATGACCAGCAGGTCGCCATGACGGGCACGGAGCACACCGTCATTCGCTATGAATCGCCCCATGACATGCAGACCACCATTGAGAATGTCCAGCGCGCCGCCACCGGCAAGAACTTTCGCATTATTCGCGTCCAGCAGCTGGAACACGGCCTGGTCGAGGAGGGCAAGGAAAACCCGCGGCAGGCCATCATCTACTTCTGTAATTTTGAATTTCTCAATGAGGCTCTGGCGGTGGACCCGCGGGTCGGGCTGTTTCTGCCCTGTCGCATTACCGTGATCGAGCGACAGGGCAAGGTTGAGGTCCTGGCCATCAACCCGAAGTATCTGGGCCGTATCTTTAACAATGCCGAGCTCAACAAGCTCTGCACACAAATGGATGCCATGTATCAGGAGATCATTGAGGAGTCCACCCTATGAAAAATTTCATGCGCACACTTTTGTCTGGCCTGGTCTGCGGGCTGACGCTGTTGGGCAGTGCCCACGCCGATGAACTGCTCATGGCGCGTATTCATCAGGATTTTCCCGAGGCGATGTTGCGCCTCCAGGCGGAAATTACCAAACTGGGCTACACCGTCAGTCGCGTACAACGCGTCGATATCGGCCTGACCGCCAGCGGTTACCAGACCGATAAATACCGCCTGGTGTTTTATGGCAAACCCGCCGAGATTAGTCATATCAGCCAGCAGTACCCGGAGATGACGCCCTACCTGCCCTTGAAGATTGCCATTTTTGCCGAGGCCGATGACACCCTGCTGGTGGCGGCAAACCCGGTGATCCTCGCCCCCGGGGCCCCCGCGGCATTACAACAGCAACTGGCGAGCTGGGAGGCCGACCTGCAGAAACTGCTGGCCGCCATGAAGCTTCAGTCGGACTGAGGGCGCTGGCCGCGCTGACTCAGCGCCTGCAGCAACTTGTCCTCGATGAGCATTTTGTATTTCAGATAGTGCACGGTCTGTAGCGGCAGCGGTGAGCTGCTGAGGATCTCCTCGGACAGGTCGATATCGGTGACGTGGATCGGGTAGTCCTCGCCACTGGCGCGCAGGGACATAATATGTTCCGCCACCGCGTAAAATAACTGCTCACCATGCTCGATAGAGGAAAACTCCCGCTCGCCGCAATACAGGTTGTAGACGTTGTCGTCGTGCAGGCGGCTGACAATGACCTGGAGATAAATACTGTTTACCAGGCCGTGCTGCCGCCCCAGGCCGTGTTGCTCAATGCGCCAGTCGCCGCCACGGAGTTTTTCAATGCGATGATAGCTGACCGCACTGCTGCCACCACCGGGACCGTTCTCACCGGTAATAAATTGCAGGCGATTATGGATGACATCAAAAAATTTCTGAAAGTTGCCCAGCAAGGTGGCGACATCATGAAACTCCCGTTGCTGGTAAAACAGTGCGCCCTTCTCATCGAGCACATAGATATAGACCAGTTCGTCCTTGACGAAATAAAAAAACTGCACCTCGCCGGCGCGGTTCTGCTCATAGATCAGCGGCAGGACATCCTTGGACAGCGCCTCGACATCGAAGACGGTTTTGACAAACTGCGCGCGCGGTTGTGACAGATGACTCAGCAGGCCCTCCATGGACGGGGCGCGCTCATAGTGCAGGATATCCTTGTCCATGCGCAGTAACAGATAGTCCCACTCAACCCCCAGCACATAACACATCGCCTCCGGGTGCTCGCTGTCATAAAAGCAACGGACCACATCCTCAAACAACTGTTCGATGCGGCGGGCGATGGAGACGCCGCGATAACAGGAAAAACTGAAGGCATTGATCTTCGGTGGCCGCCGCCCGGACGACGGCGGGGTCCACTGAAAATAGGCGCTCAGACAACGGATCAGGCCATCCACGCCGGAATAGTGCAGCGTCAGCACCTCCTGCCAGGTGGTAATAATGACAAAGTCGATCACCAGGGCCAGATTCTCCAGACGACCGCCATACTTCAGGGCATCGGTACGGTCACTGGTGAGATGGTCGCCGCGCTTGCTGTGGCGTGAAAAGGGATCAAAGCCGACATTGATAAACGTCGCCATACTGGCAATACGCGGTGGCTGTCGCAGGTCATAGATGTCGACGTCGTTAAAGATCCTGTGCGGCAGGAGTTTTTCCATGTGCTCGACGATATAGCGCAATTCCTTTTCATGCAGATCACCTCCCTGGGTGTAGAGGGCGATCACGGTGGTGCGGTCCACCAGCTTATTGAAATAGCACCAGGACAGCAGCTCCATGACGTTATAGGTACGCTTCAGGGGCGAGGCCGCCGCGGCCTCTTCTTCCGTAACCAGACCGGAAAAGGCCAGCCAGTAATGGCGACCGTCTTCACCCTGGCGACGATGAAAGGACAGGTGCGTCTCCAGCAGGTTTTCGGTAATACCTTTGTAGAGAATCTCAATCTTGCCGGCCTTGCGTTCAAAGGCGGCATACAGTTTTCGGCCCAGGACATTCAGGTCGGACTGGCGAATCAGGTTCATACTGCCGGCATAGTTGCGGGCGAAGTCGGAGAGAAAACGATAGCTGCGGGTCAGCTCGGTGATGAGCTTGCGCCGTTCTTCGCTGACCTTGCGGATTTTCCAGTCATTGTGGGTGTCGAGTGTGTAGAGCTGTGCCGGCGTCCACTGCCAGCCCTGCACCAGTTTGGCCAGCCGCTGGCGCCGCCAGTGCGGGGGACCGGCCTTTTCCTGACTGAGGGGTTCGTTGACCTTGAAGTAAAAACTCTCGCGCACCAGTTGCAGACGGTCCGGTTGCTGCTGCGCCTGCAGGTAGGTCTCGACCTTGTTGAGCATCATCACATACGGGTCGAGTAGATCGGCATCCTCTTCGCCGTTATAGATGGCGCGCTTGTAGGTGGTGCCGAGCAGATCGATGCCGGGGTACTCGCTGGCATAGGCCTCCATGAGCAGGGTCTTGAGCACGGACTTGTACGGCGAGTTTATACCTTTATACAGCAGCCACAGGGTCGCGCCGTAGAATTCCTCGGCGTGGATATGCTGCAGGCCACCCAGGTCGATGTGCTCGCGACTGTGGATGTAGCGTTTGGTGCGGATGTCTTCCACATAGGCGTCGTAGTCACGTTCCTGGTCCGGCGGCACCAGCCACCAGACCGGATAACGCCCGGCGATGAGCACACTGGTGCGATAAAACTCCTCCAGGAGCAAATAGTGCAGGGCACTGCCGCTGCTCTCCTTGCTCAGCGGGCCATGCAGTCCCTGTTTAAACTGTTCCGGGTCAACCAGAAAAATATTGGCGTCCACCTCCATGGCCTGCGCCCAGCGTTCCACCGCGCGGGCCTTGTTCGCCAGCACCTCGACCTGGTCCCGACTGAGCTGGCTGTCATAGCAGACCCAGATGTCGAGGTCGCTCTTGTCGGAATAGGCAATGGTGCCGGTACTGCCCATGAGATAAATGGCATGAATGTCGTACTGACGATAGGCGCGTTTTTTATAGGTAAAGCTGCGGGCCATGCGCTTGGACAATTGCAGCGCCAGGCTACTGGGGGTGTAGTCGGGGATACCGGCCGGCGCATCCTTGGCGACATAGCCCGGCAACAGGGGGTGGTTGCTGTGAAAACAAAACGGCAACAGTTCCAGAAACTCCTGTTCCCGGATGCCCATATCGGCACGCGTGCGCGCCAGGCGCTTTTTGTTAATGGCAAAAAAGCGTTCCTTGATGCGCCGGAAGTCGGGGCCACTCTCAGCGGCGGCGGGTGTCACGATCTGCTCCATATGCCCATGGTTATCGGCATGCAGGGCGGTTTCTCCAGCCAAATTGGCGACCCGCCCCGCGCCGCCCGCCGTCTCGCGATGGACTCTTGATCGACTCAGGCCCCGCCCTCTAATCCCTTGTTCAGAAGGAGAAAACGCCACCGGCTGCGGTGGGCTCAAGCTTTTTTGCCGCGACGCCGATAGAGGGAATGCACTTATCAGAAGGAACTAAAATCATGCTCGAACAACTCACCCCCCCGCAACTGATCTCGATGCTCAATGCCGCCCCCATCGGGGTACTGTTACTGGATGCCGACGGCAAGGTCAACTGGATGAACGAGCGTCTGGCCGAGGCCCTGGGGCCGCGCGGTCTGGCCCTGATCGGCGCCGCCGTCGACAACGTCGATGACGACCTGCGCGACCTGTTCAAGACCGAGGGGGAAGTCTGTCTGGGGGCCACCACCTGGCTGAGCACGAGCCACGAACTGCCTGGCCAGTATCAGGCCCGCTACCTGCTCGACAGCAGCAATCTGCTCAGCCTGTTGAACGAACGGGAGCAACTGCGCGCCCAGGTCGAGGCCCTGTCGGTCAAGGACCCGGCCACCGGCCTGCTCAATCGTCGCGGCATCTTGCAGGCGCTCGAACCTCAGGTCTCGCGCAGCCGCCGCTATAACAATCTGCTGTCGGTGCTGACCATCAAGATCGCCAACTATGCCGCCCTGCAACAACAGCTCAGCGCTGACGAACTCAACACCCTGATGCTGGCCATCAGCCAGGTACTCAATGATCAAATGCGCTGGGCGGACGCCATCGGCCGCCTCGATGAAGATGAGATCCTCATGGTCCTGCCCGAGACCGAGGCCAATACGGCCCAGCAACTGGCGGACAAGATTCAGACCCGCCTGGCCGAACTGCTGGTGCCGGCGCTGGCGGACAGGAAGTTTGAGATCTGCACCCGCTTTGGTATGGCACAGTGGCAAAAGGGCGAGGATGCGGCGCTGTTAATGCGCCATGCCCGGGAGATGATGGAACATGGCGTTGAGGCCAGGGTGGCCATCAACGCTTGAGAACTTAGGAGGCAGGTCGAAATAATATTGTCAACACCGAGGGCGTGCCTGGGCCGAATGTAAATATTATTTTGTCCTGCCTCCTTACTCCGCCAGCAGGGCGCGGGCGCGCTGGATGGCCGCCCGCACCTGTGCCGGGGCGGTGCCGCCAAGATGGTTGCGCGCCGCCACCGAACCCTCCAGGGTCAGGACCGCAAACACCTCTTCATCGATAATCCCGGCAAACTGCTGTAACTCCTGCAGCGACATCTCGGCCAGGTCTTTGGACTGCTCAATACCATAGCGCACCGCCTTGCCGACGATCTCGTGGGCCTCGCGAAAGGGTACGCCCTTGACCACCAGATAATCCGCCAGGTCAGTCGCGGTGGAAAACCCCCGCCGCGCGGCCTCGCGCATCACCTCGGCCTTGACCTGCATTTGCGGCACCATGTCGGCAAACACCCTGAGACTCCCGCGCACGTTATCCACCGTATCGAACAGGGGTTCCTTGTCTTCCTGATTGTCCTTGTTATAGGCCAGCGGCTGGCCCTTCATGAGCGTGACCAGGGCGACCCAGTGGCCCTGGATGCGCCCGGCCTTGCCCCGAATCAGCTCCGGCACATCGGGGTTTTTCTTTTGCGGCATAATGGAAGAGCCGGTACAGAAGCGATCGCCGAGGTCGATAAAGTTAAACTGCGCCGAGCTCCACAGGATCAGCTCTTCGGAAAAACGCGACAGGTGCATCATGATCACGGCCGCGGCGCCGACAAACTCAATGGCAAAGTCACGGTCGCTGACCGCATCCAGGGAATTTTCACACAGTCCGTCAAAACCCAGCAGCTCCGCCGTATAGGCGCGATCGATGGGATAGGTCGTGCCGGCCAGCGCGGCCGAACCCAGGGGCATGCGATTGACGCGCCGACGACAGTCGTGCAGGCGTTCCGCATCGCGCTTGAGCATCTCATACCAGGCCAGCATGTGATGACCAAAGCTGATGGGCTGCGCGGTTTGCAGGTGGGTAAAGCCGGGCAGGATGGTATCCACCTCGCGCTCGGCCACATCGAGCAGGCCGCGTTGCAGGCGCGTCAACTCGACGAGAATGGCGTCGATCTCGTCACGCAAATAGAGGCGAATATCCGTGGCGACCTGATCGTTGCGCGAGCGTCCGGTATGGAGTTTCTTGCCGGCGTCGCCGATGCGATCGGTGAGGCGCGCCTCGATGTTCATGTGCACATCCTCCAGCGCCACCGACCAGGCAAACTGACCCTGTTCGATCTCCAGTTGCAGCTCGGCCAGGCCGTTGATAATGGCCTCGCATTCCTTGTCCGTGAGCACGCCGATCTTGTTCAGCATGCGGGCATGGGCCACGGAGCCGGCAATGTCATGGCGATAGAGGCGTTTATCAAAACCCACCGAGGCGGTAAAGGCCTCGACAAAGGCATCGGTGCCTTCGGTGAATCTTCCTGCCCAGGGCTTGTCGTTTTGGCTACTCATGAATACTCTCGGTGCTGAATTTGTGCCCGCAGTATAACGTTT
>JAWOIE010000271.1:0-9451 GCA_046484825.1 Gammaproteobacteria bacterium
CCAATAGTTTGCCAAAGGCGCGACTCACCGGTAATCCGGTGCGCGACAGCATTAGCCGCCTGGCGCCACCGGAACAACGTTATGCACAACGCCAGGATGCCCTGCGTATCCTGATCCTGGGTGGCAGTCAGGGGGCGCTGATATTAAATCAGATCGTGCCCGCGGCGCTGGCCCGACTCGGTGTGCAACCGCCGTTACAGATCTGGCATCAATGTGGTGAACGCCACCTGGAGGCGACCCTCGAGACCTATGCTGATGCCGGTGTGCATGCCCGGGTTGCCGCCTTTATCGACGATATGGCCGAGGCCTATGCCTGGGCCGACCTGGTGATTTGTCGCGCGGGGGCCTTGACCATTGCGGAGCTGGCGGCGGCCGGCGTCGCCGCGGTGCTGATCCCGTTTCCCCACGCCGTCGATGATCATCAGACCAAAAATGCGCAGTGGCTGGCGAAGGCACAAGCTGCGCGGCTGCTGCCACAGGCAAGCTGTAGTCTCGAGGTGCTGCGCGAGACCTTGCAAGGCTTGCTGGCCAGTGGCCGCGCCGGCCTGCTGAACATGGCGCAAAAGGCCCGCCAGTTGGCGCAGCCCGAGGCGACACACGATGTCGCCCGCTATTGTCTGGAGGTGGCACGTGTCTGAACGACACCCACAGGAAATGAGCGCCGTCCCACAAATGGGGCGCATTCGGCATATTCATTTTGTCGGCATTGGTGGCTCCGGTATGGGGGGCATCGCCGAGGTCATACTCAATCTGGGTTATGAGGTCAGCGGCTCTGATCTGGGCAGCAATAATGTAACCCAACGTCTGCAACAACTGGGCGCCAGCGTGACCCAGGGGCATAGCGAGGCCAATATCCAGGGTTGCGATGTGGTGGTGATCTCCAGCGCGGTCAAGGCGGACAACCCCGAGGTGGTGGCCGCCAAACGCCAGCGTATTCCGGTGATTCCACGCGCCGAGATGCTCGCCGAACTTATGCGTTTTCGCTATGGCGTAGCGGTGGCGGGCACACACGGCAAGACCACGACCACCAGTCTGGTGGCAAGCCTGCTGGCGGAGGGTGGTCTGGACCCGACCTTTGTGATTGGCGGGCGTCTCAACAGCGCCGGGACCCATGCGCGTCTGGGTGAAAGTCGATACCTGGTGGCCGAGGCGGATGAGAGTGATGCCTCCTTTTTGCACCTGCAGCCGATGATTTCCATTGTCACCAATATCGATGCCGACCACATGGAAACCTATGGTGGTGATTTTGAGCAACTGCGGCAGACCTTCATGGAGTTTCTGCACCACTTGCCCTTCTATGGTCTGGCGGTGTTGTGTGCCGATGACCCCGTGGTGCAGTCGTTGATTCCCGAACTGACGTGTCCGGTCATTACCTACGGTATTACCACGCAGGCGGATCTGCTGGCGACCAATATTAGCCAGCAGGGCCATCAGACCAGTTTTACGGTGTGCTACAGCAAAGACCAGAAATGTTTTGATGTGCAACTGAATATGCCCGGACATCACAATGTCCTCAACGCCCTGGCGGCGATTGCCGTGGCGCACGAAGTCGGCGTCGCGGACGCCGCCATTGGCAAGGCCTTGCAGGAGTTTGAAGGCATTGGCCGGCGCTTTCAGATCTACGACACCGTACACCTGTCACGCGGCGACATCATGCATGTGGATGACTATGGTCATCACCCCCGTGAAGTCGAGGCCACTATCAAGGCCATACGTCAGGGCTGGCCGGAGCGTCGCCTGGTGGTGGCTTTCCAGCCACACCGTTACACCCGCACCCGTGACCTGTTTGAAGATTTTAGTATGGTGCTGTCCCATGTCGATGTCCTGGTCTTGCTGGAGGTCTATGCCGCCGGCGAGACGCCCATTGCCGGCGCCGATGGGCGCAGCCTGAGTCGCGCCATTCGTGCCCGTGGTCAGGTGGAACCGGTATTTGTCGAAGACATTCACCACCTGCCCGAAGCCTTGCTCGGCGTGCTGCAGGATGGCGACATGCTCCTGACCCTGGGGGCTGGCAGTATTGGCGCGACCGCAACTCAACTGGCCGAGCTGCTCAAGCAGCAGGATGCCAGGGAGGCAGAGCTATGACGCGGACACTGCGACGTTATCACATGGGCTGTGGCGAAAATCTGTCGAGTTCGTGCTGGGAGGCCTTACTCCTCAAACCGTTGCCGGCGGCCCAAAACAATGCCGGTAAAAAACTGCTGCACAAGACGCACGGCAACAAGAAATCGCATTAATGAAATGATAGTGAATATGAAAAAGCCACAGGACACACTCAAGCTGCGCGGTACCCTGCGCCGCAATGAGCTGCTCTCCCGCCATACCTCCTGGCGGGTCGGTGGTCCTGTCGCTAATTTTTATCAGCCGCACGACCTTGATGATTTGATTGCCTATTTAAAACAGCTTCCGGCACATGACGAGATTTACTGGATAGGCCTGGGGAGCAACCTGCTGGTCCGCGACGGTGGTCTGGCCGGTTCCGTGATTTGTCTGAGCGGGGTCCTGAAGGCACACGCGTTTCTCGACAACCAGCGAGTCTATGTGGAAAGCGGCATGGCCTGTCCCCGGGTGGCGCGTCTGTGTGCGAAACAGGGCCTGACGGGGGCCGAGTTTCTCTGTGGCATCCCCGGTACGCTCGGCGGCGCCCTGGCCATGAATGCTGGTGCCTTTGGTGGTGAGACCTGGGACATCGTCGAGTCGGTGAAGATGATCGACCGTCACGGCACCGTCCATACCTATACGCCGGAGCATTTCAAGATCAGTTACCGGCATGTGGAGCGCCCGGCCGAGGCCTGGTTTGTCTCGGCGGTATTGCGCCTGCAGTCGGGTGATGCCGCGGTGGCGCAGCAGACCATCAAAAATCTGTTGGCAAAGCGTAGTGGCTCACAGCCCACCCAACAGGCCAATGCGGGGTCGGTATTCCGCAACCCCGCCGGTGATTATGCCGCCCGCCTGATTGAGTCCTGCGGTTTAAAGAGTGTCTGTATCGGTGGCGCCTGTGTGTCGGACAAACATGCCAACTTTATTGTCAATACCGGCACGGCAACCGCGAGTGATATCGAAAATCTTATCACCCATGTGCAAAGTATCGTGCAGCAACAGACCGGGGTGTTGTTGCAGACCGAGGTGCATATTATTGGCCGACCGGCACAGGAGGGCGCATGACAGGCACGACACATACCCTCTCACCAGAAACGATTGGCAAGGTGGCGGTGCTGATGGGCGGCTGGTCGTCGGAGCGGGCCGTGTCGCTCAATAGTGGACACGCCGTCCACGCGGCCCTGTTATCACTCGGTGTCGATGCGGTGGCGATCGATGTGCAACGCGAGAGTATTTTGTCGACGCTGCAAGCCGGGAATTTTGCCTGCGCCTTTAATATTCTGCATGGCCCGGGCGGTGAAGATGGTGTCATCCAGGCGGTGCTGGAGATTTTAAATATCCCGTATACCGGCAGCGGTGTGCTGGCCTCGGCCCTGGCCATGGACAAGTTGCGTAGTAAGCAATTGTTTGAGGCGGTGGGTTTACCCACACCTGAATATATCGCCCTGGATGCGGACGCCGATTACGAATATGTCGCCGCGACTCTGGGCCTGCCGGTCATGGTCAAACCTGCCCTGGAAGGTTCCAGTATCGGTATCAGTAAGGTCAACGAGGTTGAGGATTTTGCTCAGGCGTGGAAAATCGCCACGGAATACGCCGGCGACGTCTTTGCCGAGCAGTGGATCGAGGGCGATGAGTATACCGTCGCCATTGTCGGTGAGCAGGCGCTGCCGGTGATACAGCTGAAGACGTCGCATGCCTTTTATGATTACGCGGCCAAGTATCAGGCCAACGATACACAATATATCTGTCCCACGGGCCTGAGCGCCGAGGAAGAGCAGCAATTGCAGCGACTGGCCCTGTCCGCCTTCAAGGCGATTGGCGCGGAGACCTGGGGGCGCGTGGATTTTATGCGGGACCAGCAGGGCCATTACTGGATTATCGAGATCAATACCATCCCGGGCATGACCGATCACAGCCTGGTGCCCATGGCGGCCAGGGCCGCCGGTATGAGTTTTACCGACCTCGTCGGGACAATCCTGACGCTGACCATAACGCCGTCAGCGGGGACGGTAGCGTGAGCGGGGTCATGAGTATGAAAGAACGCCAGGCCGTACGCTTGAGTGCTGACACGCCGTCCGCGGACTGGCTGAAGTATGCCCTGCGCGTGCTTGGTCTCGCCGTCCTGCTGTCTGCCTTCGGCGGGTTGCTGGTGATGCTCAACGACCCGGAGACCCTGCCTATTAAAATGGTACGCGCCCAGGGGACCTTTTCCCACGTCACCGAGGAAATGTTACAGCGGTCCGTGGGCGAGGTGAGTGGTGGTTATTTTAATGTTGATGTCAACCGCGTACAGCAGGCGGTGGAGACCTTGCCCTGGGTGGCCCAGGCCAGTGTCCGGCGTGTCTGGCCGGATACGCTGGCGATCAGTGTGCGTGAACAACAGGCCCTGGCGTACTGGAAGGAGGAAGGGCTGGTGAATCCACAGGGCGTGGTCTTTTCTCCGGAGCCGACGACGTATCCGGAGGGCTTACCCTATTTTGATGGACCAAAAGGAATGAGTGAAATGGTGACGCAGTATTTTGTAGAAGCACAACAACGATTGCAGCCCCTGGGGCTGTCGGTGACACGGGTCGTCCTGGATGAACGGCGTGCCCTACTGCTGGAATTAAATCATGAACTGGTGCTGGTGCTGGGCAAAGACCAGAAAACCGCGCGGCTTGAACGCTTCGCCCGTGTTTATCCCAGGGTCCTGTCCGACAAGCTGGATAAAATCGCGCGTATAGATTTACGTTACCCGCACGGTATGACCGTGGAATGGAAACAAGATGCTGTGAAGACACAGAGATAGGAAAGACAGCATGACAAAGAAAACAGAAAAGAATCTTATTGTAGGCCTCGATATCGGCACCTCCAAGGTGGTGGCGATTGTAGGTGAAATCTCTCATGACAATCAGGTCGATATTATCGGTATTGGCACGCATCCCTCTCGCGGTTTGAAAAAAGGCGTGGTCGTCAATATTGAGTCCACGGTGCAATCCATACAGCGGGCGGTGGAAGAGGCCGAGTTGATGGCGGGGTGTCAGATCCATTCGGTCTATGCCGGTATCGCCGGCAGCCATATTCGCAGTCTGAATTCGCATGGTATTGTCGCCATCCGCGACAAAGAGGTAACTCATGCGGATGTCGATCGGGTAATCGATGCCGCGCGTGCGGTCGCCATCCCGGCAGACCAGCGCATATTGCACATACTGCCGCAGGAATTCATTGTCGATGAGCAAGAGAGCATTAAGGAACCGATTGGCATGTCCGGTGTGCGTCTCGAGGCCAAGGTCCATATGGTGACCGGCGCGGTAAGCGCCGCGCAAAATATTATCAAGTGTGTACGTCGCTGCGGTCTCGAGGTGGATGATGTCATCCTGGAGCAGTTGGCCTCAAGCTATGCCGTACTCACTGACGATGAAAAAGAGCTCGGCGTCTGTCTGGTGGATATTGGTGGCGGTACTACGGATATTGTTATTTTTACCGAAGGCGCCATTCGTCACACGGCGGTTATCCCCATCGCCGGCGATCAGGTCACCAATGATATTGCGGTGGCCTTGCGTACACCGACCCAGTATGCCGAAGAGATCAAAATCAAATACGCTTGTGCACTGACGCAACTGGCCAATCCTGACGAGACCATTGAAGTCCCGAGTGTTGGCGAGCGGCCCATGCGACGTCTTGCACGGCAGACGCTGGCCGAGGTGGTGGAGCCGCGTTATGAAGAGTTATTCACACTAATACAGGCGGAATTACGCCGCAGTGGCTTTGAGGATCTCTGCGCGGCGGGTGTGGTGTTGACCGGTGGCAGTGCAAAAATGGAAGGTGTTACCGAACTGGCAGAAGAGATATTCCATATGCCGGTGCGTATGGGCTGCCCGCAGTATGTTACGGGGTTGGTTGATGTGGTCCGTAATCCGATTTTTTCCACGGGTGTGGGGTTGTTGCTGTTCGGACATCAGAATCGCGGTCTGCGGGAGAGTGAGGCACGAATGGGAAGCGGTGTGACGAGTGTGTTGAAACGGATGAAGAGCTGGTTTCAGGGTAATTTTTAATAGTAATCAAAAACGTTTAAGGCAGTGAAATCACTGAGGAGGGTAGAACAATGTTTGAACTGATGGATAATTACTCACAAACGGCAGTTATTAAGGTCGTGGGTATTGGCGGCGGTGGTGGCAACGCCGTTGAACACATGGTGCAACAAAACATCGAAGGTGTGGATTTTATTTGCGCCAATACCGATGCGCAGGCCATGAAGAACAGTAGTGCCAAGACGCTGTTGCAACTGGGTGGCAATATCACCAAGGGACTGGGTGCCGGTGCCAATCCCGAGGTCGGCCGACAGGCGGCCATGGAAGATCGCGAGCGCATTCAGGAAGTCCTGGCGGGCGCTGACATGGTGTTTATTACCGCCGGTATGGGTGGCGGGACGGGTACCGGTGGTGCACCCATCGTCGCCCAGGTCGCCAGGGAGATGGGCATTCTGACCGTTGCCGTGGTGACCAAACCCTTCCCCTTCGAAGGCAAAAAGCGCATGGACATTGCCCTCGATGGTACCGAGGAACTCAAGGGGTATGTCGATTCCCTGATCACCATTCCCAACGAAAAGTTGCTGAGTGTGCTGGGCAAAAACATCAGTCTGCTGGATGCGTTCAAGGCCGCCAATGATGTGCTGTTAGGCGCGGTGCAGGGGATTGCCGAATTGATCACCCGCCCCGGTTTGATCAACGTCGACTTTGCCGATGTGCGCACCGTGATGTCCGAAATGGGCATGGCCATGATGGGCACGGGGCGTGCCTCGGGTGAGGGGCGTGCGCGCGAAGCCGCCGAGGCCGCCATTGCCAGTCCACTGCTTGAAGACGTCAACCTGTCAGGTGCCCGCGGTATCCTGGTCAATGTCACGGCCGGGCTGGATATGTCTATTGGTGAATTTGAAGAAGTCGGCAATACCATCAAGGAGTTTGCCTCTGAAAATGCCACGGTGGTGGTGGGCACCGTTATCGATCCCGAAATGACCGGCGAGTTGCGCGTGACCCTGGTGGCCACCGGGCTGGGACAGGTGATTCGCCCTGCCGAGAAGCCCAAGCTGGTGATTGACCGTGCCAATGGCGAAGTGGACTACAGCGCCTATGAACGCCCCACCGTGTCGCGTAACAAGGGTGGCGCAAGTGCAGCAGTTGCCCCGGAGGCAGGCATGGACTATCTGGATATTCCGGCCTTTTTGCGCCGGCAGGCAGACTAATTATGTGGAGAAGGTCATGCTTTTCAACAAATTAGTGGAAAAGTCCCTGGAATTGTATAAAGTTTTGCCGGTCCAAGACGCTATACTTAATACCTTGTAAACAGACGGTTAATTGGCGTACAATCGCAGGTCGTATTTTACCATCACGGAAAGAGATGGCCTGCTTTTTGCTTAATATGACAGCATAGCAAAACAATTTCGGGAAGAAACAGGTGATAAAACAGCGTACTTTGAAGAACGTCATTCGCGCCACTGGCGTTGGTTTACATACAGGACAAAAGGTCTATCTGACCCTGCGACCCGCCGTGGCAGACACAGGAATCGTCTTTCGGCGCGTGGATCTGGATGTCCCCGTGGAAATTCCGGCAACGCCGGAGAACGTGGGTGACACAACCCTGTCCACGACCCTGATTAAGGATGGCGTGCGCATTTCCACGGTGGAGCATCTGTTGTCCGCTCTGGCCGGATTGGGCATTGATAACGCATATATCGACCTGAATGCACCAGAAGTGCCCATTATGGATGGCAGTGCCGGACCATTTGTCTTTCTGATCCAGTCCGCGGGAATTCAGGAGCAAAATGCCCCCAAACGCTTTATTCGCATCAAGAAGCCTATTACGGTGGAAGATGGTGATAAATGGGTGCGTTTCGAGCCATTTGATGGCTTTAAGGTGACGTTTACCATCGATTTTGATCATCCCGTGTTCAGTAACCACCAGCAGACCGCCGAGGTCGATTTCTCGACCACCTCCTTTGTCAAAGAGATTAGCCGGGCGCGCACCTTCGGCTTTATGAGCCAGATTGAGACCCTCCGTGCCAATAATCTGGCGCTTGGTGGCAGCCTCGATAATGCTGTTGTCCTGGATGATTACCGTATTCTCAATGAAGATGGCTTGCGTTACATGGACGAGTTTGTAAAACACAAAATTCTCGATTCCATCGGCGACCTCTATTTATTGGGCCGCAGCCTGATTGGCGAGTTTTCCGGCTACAAATCCGGCCATGAACTGAATAATCGTCTGCTGCGCACCTTGCTGGCCCATGAGGAATCCTGGGAGCTGGTCACCTTCGAAAACGAGGAAAAGGCGCCCATTTCCTTTATGCAGCCTGTACCGGCGCACTGAGCGTCTGAACTGAAAGACTGTCTGAAACTGAACCCGCTTTAGGCGGGTTCAGTCGTTTTTATGCTGCGCCAGGCGCCGCAACGCCTCTTTCAGGCCCGGATCGGAGATGGCCTCGGCCATGCCCGAGATGATCTCGGCGCTTTCGTGGCTCATGGAAATTTCTATAGTTTTTTCTTTTTTTTCAACAGCTTGCGTTAATGGTCGCGTAATCACCTCAATGTCCTCGAGGAGCCCAAAGGCGCTTATCTCACGCAATCGCAGCAGGAGTTGAGCTTTTTCCATGTTGGCCCGGGTCGCCCAAGCGGATGACTGGCAGCAGAGGGTGAGGACGCCGCGTTGAAAGTTGGCCACCTGGCAATGGTTTGCCAGTTTTTCTGGCACCTGTTGCCGATATTGGGCCTGTAGACGCTGTAATTGCCGGGCATGTGTGACCAGGGACTCAAGCTCGCCACTTGGGGCGCTCAGGAACTTGTCTAATGATTCTGGACGTTTCATACTTGACCTAGTGTCATGGGCTTTAGTGGCGGGGATTTCTGGCCAATCCCGTATATTTCGTTATAGAATACGTGGGCTAATTATTAAAGTCGACAAATTAAGAACCGATACAATAAGTTAGTCGTAAAGGATATGTTTGCCGAGCGGGCATAAGGGGAACTATGAATATCTTGCTGTTGAAACGGAAACAAGGGTGCTCGGGCTTTGTCACCCTGTCACAGAAGAAAATTGCCTGTTTGTTCATGGGCATTTTTGTGATACTTCCGGCAAGCTTTTTATTCGCCGGTTACCACATGGGTAAGTCCTATATCAAAGCCAATCCCGACGACATTACCCTGGCCATGCAGTCCGAACTGGACTCACAGCGCCTGCAGGTGGTCGAGGCTACCCGTGAGGCGGGTGACAATATGAATGCCATGGCCCTCAAGCTGGGTCAGCTTCAGGCGCATGTGATTCGCCTGGATGCCCTGGGCCAGCGCCTGACCAAAATGGCGAACCTGGACAAGGG
>JAWOIE010000015.1:0-9879 GCA_046484825.1 Gammaproteobacteria bacterium
CCGGCCACGCCCGACTGCCGCGCCATCCAGCGGGCGAACGCCTCGGTCATGCCCGCGACGGCTGCGCCCCAGTCGGAAAGCGCGGCTCGTGTCCGCGCTTTCCTCGCGCGCTTCAATCACTTACGTGATTGAAGCGGCGGGTCGTCCTGCCCCGCACGGAATCTCTGCATACTTATGCAGAGATTCCTTAAATCAGCGTCATTCCCAGTGAGAGTACCAGACCCAGGGCCGCACTGGCGCCGATCACTGTTACAACGCCAATCTGATATTTAAACAGAGCAAGGAAGGCCAGCAGGCCAATGAAGACGGCGGGCCATTCGAAGTTGCCGGCAAACCCCTCTGGCCAGAGGACATGATAGGCAAAAAACACCGCCAGATTAATAATCACACCAACCACCGCCGCGGTGATGGCCGTCAGTGGCGCGGTAAAGTTCAGGTCATGGCGGGTCGCCTCGACGGCGGGGCCACCAATCAGAATAAACAAGAACGACGGCAAAAAGGTAAACAGGGTGGCAATGCCCGCGCCCGCGGCACCCGCCAGGGCCAGACTCTCGGGGCCGAAGAGCTCATTCGACCAGCCCGCAATAAAGCCGACAAAGGCCACGATCATGATCAGCGGTCCGGGCGTGGTCTCACCCAGGGCCAGACCGTCCAGCATTTGGGTGGCGCTCAACCAGGCGTAGTGTTCGACGCCGCCCTGATAGACATAGGGCAGGACCGCATAGGCGCCACCAAAGGTGACCAGTGCGGCCTTGGTAAAAAACCAGCCGATCTGGGTGAGGGTGCCTTGCCAGCCCTGACTGAGGTAAAGCGCCAGCATGACCCCGAGCCAGAGGCACAAACCCAGCAGGGCATAGATGAGTATGCGCAACCATTGGAAACGTGCATGCGCCGGTACCGGGGTGTCATCATCGATTAAGGCGGCGCCATAGTGACTGGCGCCGCCGCCAGCGTGGCCCGCAGTGCGGAATTTATCCGGGGCATAACGTGAACCGACATAGCCAATCAGGGCGGCAGCTAGGACGATATAGGGAAAAGATACATCCAGGGCGAATATGGCAACAAAGGCCACGACCGCGAGGACTTGCAGGGGCCGATTGTGCAGTGTCCGTGCGCCGATGCGATAGGCGGCAAACACGACAATGGCCGTGACAGCGGGTTTGATACCATACAGGATCCCGGCGACCGCCGGCACGTCCCCGTAACTGAGATAGAGCCAGGTCAGTCCCCCAAGCATAAAAAACGATGGCAGGACAAACAGGACCCCGGCGGTAATGCCGCCCCAGACGCCGTGCATGAGCCAGCCAATGTAGGTCGCGAGTTGTTGCGCCTCTGGCCCCGGCAACACCATGGTGTAATTGAGTGCATGTAAGAAGCGCGCCTCGGAGATCCAGCGGCGGCGTTCAACCAGTTCCTGATGCATCATGCTGATTTGGCCGGCGGGGCCGCCAAAGCTGATAAAGCCAAGTTTGAGCCAGTAGACCAAGGCCTGCCCGTAGCTGACGGCGGCCGGAGGCATGTGCTTATCGCTATGTGTGTTTGTGGTTATGTTCACGGTGGAAGGCCCCGATGATGAGTGTAACAAAATAGCGAAAATTAAGGTGTCGGTTTGTCTGCGGTCTGTTCAGTCAGGCGAATACCGTTGGCGCCGATCTCGATCAGCCCTTGCTTGAACAGGCCGCCAATGGCCTTTTTGAATGCGCCCTTGCTTATCGCAAACAGGTCATAGATGACCGCGGGGTCTGACTTGTCATGCAGCGGGGCAAAGCCGCCCTGCGTGTTGAGATAATCGAGAATCAGTTGCTGGTGCCTGTCACGGCTCTGCGGCCCGATGTGCAGGGTCAGGTCAATCTTGCCATCGGGACGAATACGTTTGATATAGCCCTTGATGCTCTGGCCGAAACTGAGACGTTGAAAGACCTCATCCTTGTACAGCACACCCCAATAGCGATGGTTGATAATGGCCTTGTAACCCAGGTCGGTACTGTTGGCGATGATCAGGTCCACCGCCTGCTGCGGCTGGTAGTGGTGCGGCGTATCATTATTGAGAAACTTGTCGACCTTGGACGAGGCAGTGATACGGCCATCGGCATGGTTGATATAGAGATAGACCAGATAGGAATGACCGACCTCGACGGGGCGGTGCTGCTCGGAATAAGGCAGCAGCACATCCTTGTCCAGACCCCAGTCGAGAAAGGCGCCGACCTCGTTGACTGCCACCACCTTTAAGTAGGCAAACTCACCCACCTGCGCCCTGGGGGTTTGGGTCGTCGCCACCGGGCGGTCCTCGCTGTCGCGATATAAAAAGACCTCCAGCGTGTCACCGACCGCCGCCTGCCGGGGCGCATATTTTTTCGGTAACAACACCTCGCCCAGCTCGCCGGCATTCAGGTAGACACCAAAGTCCACGGTCTTGACGACATTCAGGGTGTAGGTCTTGCCGAGGGTGATCATAAGGCGGTTTCTCAATAACGGTTGCTGTATGTGCTGGATTATAGCGTCAATCCCCGTACCGTGAGACGTTATCTGCGCTGCGGTTGGCCGAGGCCTGCGTTACACGTAGCCCGTTTTACAACAGCGCCCTGATATGCGCGGCCACGCTGCGCCCCAGCGCCGACAGGGCGTAGCCGCCTTCGAGCATGGAGACGATACGGCCATTGCAGTACTGCTCGGCCAGGGTGCGAATTTGCCCGGTGACCCAGGCGTAGTCGGCCTCGGTCAGGCGCAGGCCGGCCATGTCATCCTCAAGATGCGCATCGAAACCGGCGGAGACCAGGATCAATTGCGGTTGCTGGGCATGCAGCGCCGGCAGCCAGTGTTGTTGCACGGCGGCACGAAATTCGGCACTGCCGCTGCCACTGGCCAGTGGCACATTGACCATGTGCGACCGTTGCGTGTCGGCGCCGCTGTGCGGATAAAACGGGTGTTGAAAGGTGGAACACATGAGCACCTGCGCATGGTCGGCAAAGATGTCTTCGGTGCCATTGCCGTGGTGCACATCGAAATCGACAATGGCGACCCGCTGCAGTGCGTGTTGTGTCATGGCGTGCGCCGCCGCCACGGCGACGTTGTTAAAAAAACAGAACCCCATGGCGCGCTCGCGCTCGGCGTGATGTCCCGGCGGGCGCACGCTGCAAAAGGCCGCGTCGATCTCGCCGGCCATGAGCAGGTCCACGGCCAGCACCCCGGCGCCGGCCGCGCGCAAGGCCGCATTCAGGGTGTGTGGATTCATGCTGGTATCCGGGTCGATAAAGCGCATGCCCTGTTGCGGGGCCTCGGCGAAGATGTGTTCGACATGCGCTGGGCTGTGCACACGACAGAGTTGTTCGCGGCTCGCCAGGGGCGCATCATAGTGTCGCAGGTTGATGTCGAGGCCGCTGGCAATCAGTTGATCGGAAATGGCATGCAGACGTGCGGGGCTTTCCGGGTGCAGGGCACCCATGGAATGTAAGGCGCAATCGGCGTGGGTGATGAAGGCGACGGGCATAGTGCTTGAAGCGGCAGCGTCCTGGAGTGGCAATGCATGAACACTAACACAAGTCTGTAGGACGATGTGAGCCATGGCACAACACTATCTTGAACATCTGTTTTCGCCGCAGGCCATAGCGGTGTTTGGCGCCAGCGAGCGGCCCGACGCGGTCGCCACCCGCGTCTACCATAACCTGCAGGCAGGCGGTTTTGCCGGGCCCATTTACCCCATCAATCCCAAATACACAAAACTCGGCAAGGCGCGTTGCTATGCGGACCTCACCGCCATACCGACGCCGGTGGACCTGGTGGTGATCGCTACGCCCGCGGCGACCGTGCCCGACATTCTGCGCCAGTGCGGCGAGCATCAGGTGCGTGCCGCGATCATTCTCTCCGCCGGGTTTAGTGACAACGGCCAGCCCAATGCCTTGCAGCAGGCGTTGTTACAACAGGCGCGGCAGTACAATATTCGTATTCTCGGCCCCAACTGTCTCGGGCTGGTGCGGCCAAAGGTCGGGCTCAATGCCACGTTCAGTAACAACCGGGCGCAGCGTGGCAACCTCGCGCTGATCTCCCAGTCCGGGGCGTTGTGTACCGCCATTCTCGACTGGGCCGCCAGCCGCAACATCGGTTTCTCCGCGGTGATCTCCCTGGGTGATGCCAGCGACATCGACTTCGGCAGTATGCTCGATTACCTGGCGCTGGACAGCGAGACCCGGGGCATCATCTTATATATAGAAGGCATTCGCGATGCGCGCGGTTTTATGAGCGGCCTGCGCAGTGCCGCGCGCATGAAGCCGGTGGTAGCGATGAAGGTCGGGCGGCACCGCGCCAGCGCCCAGGCGGCGATGTCGCATACCGGTTCGCTGGTGGGTTCCAATGATGTGTTCGACGCCGCCCTGCAACGCGCCGGTGTGGTGCGGGTGAAAAACATCAATCAGCTGTTTGCCGCGGCACAGTTGCTGGCCAATGAACACCGCGTCAGCGGCAATCGCCTGGCGATTGTCACCAATGGCGGTGGCCCCGGCATTATGGCGGTGGACCGGGCGCTGGACCTGGGCATCGAGCTGGCGGAGCTGAGCCCCGACAGCGTAAAGCAACTCGATGCCATCATGCCCGCGCACGGCTCGTACGCCAATCCGGTGGACGTGCTTGGCGATGCGCCGCCGCAGCGCTATGAACAGGCAGTGTCGGTGTGTCTGCACGACCCCCAGGTGAATGGCGTGCTGGTCATCCTGACGCCGCAGGCCATGACCTACCCGGAGCAGGTGGCGGAACGCATGGTCACGCTGGAGCGACCGGCGCACAAAACCCTCCTGACCTGCTGGATGGGCTATGAACAGATCGAATCTTCACGGCGGCTGTTTGCGCAACATCAGTTGCCCACCTTCATGACGCCCGAGAGTGCGGTCGAGGCCTTTGCCTATCTGGTGGCGTATGAACGCAATCAGCAATTGCTGTTGCAGGCGCCGGGTCCGCTCAAGACCAGCAGCGAACCGGACATCGAGGGCGCGCGCATGATCATCGAGGCCGCCCTCGCCGAACACCGCAACCTCTTGAGTCGCGCCGAGTCCAATGCGGTGCTGGCGGCGTTCGGCATCCCTGTGATGCCGGTGCACGAGTGCCGCACCGCCAATGAGGCGCTGGTGGTGGCGGAGTCGCTGGGATTCCCCGTGGCCATGAAGATCAATTCGCCGGACATTACACACAAGACCGATGTCGACGGTGTGCGTCTGAACATCAACAACGCCCAGGCGGTGCGCAGCACCTTTCGCGAATTGCTCGACCACGTGCAGGCATTGAGACCGCAGGCGCGGCTCGACGGCGTGACCCTGGAGCAGATGTATCACAAACCGCATGGCCGTGAACTCATGGCCGGGGTGATTCGGGATCAGGTCTTCGGTCCGGTGATCACCTTCGGGGTTGGCGGCACCATGCTGGAATTCATTCGCGACCGCGCCACGGCCCTGCCGCCGCTGAACACGCTGATCATCGACAACCTCATCGGCAGTACCCGTGTCGCCAGACTGCTCGGCCAGTTTCGCAATCAACCACCGGTGGACCGCAACGCCATCACCCAGCTGTTGCGACACCTGTCGGAACTGGTGTGTGAACTGCCGCAGCTCCGTGAGCTGGATATCAATCCCTTTGTGGTGAATGAAGACGGCGCCATCGTGCTGGACGCGCGTATGGTTGTTGACCACGAGCGCGCCGCGCTGGATCGCTATGCGCACATGGCGATTCATCCGTATCCGGTGCAGTATGTTTCGCACTATCAACTGGCGGACGGCACCGATATTCTGATCCGTCCGATTCGTCCGGAAGACGCCGGTATCGAAAAGGCGTTTGTCTCCGGTCTGTCGGAGCAGTCAAAATACTTTCGTTTCATGCAGGCGCTGCATGAGCTCACCCCGCAAATGCTGGTGCGCTTTACCCAGATCGATTACGACCGTGAAATGGCGCTGATCGCCGTCAGGCAGGACGGCGGTGAAGAACAGGAGATCGCCGTGGCACGCTACATCACCAATCCTGATGCCAGTAGTTGTGAATTCGCTATCGTGGTCGGCGACGCCTGGTCTCGCAAAGGCATTGGCACAGAGCTGATGCGCCGGCTGATCGATGTCGCCAGGGCGCGTGGCCTGCATCTCATGGAAGGCGAGGCGCTGGCGGATAACCGCTCCATGCTGGACATGGCGCACAACCTGGGGTTTATGCTGCACCCCGGCGCCGAAGACCACAATGTTATGTTCATGAGCAAGCGCCTGTGAGCGGGGCTGAGCAGAAGTTTGGATCAGCAAGCCTCGGGTAATGCGGGGTGTGTCGGTGACCGTGCTTGCAAAAGCCGCACTTAAGCCCTAGCTTATAGACGACAGTTTGCGCTTGAGCGGTATTAAAGTCAGTGTCCGTTGCCCTAGAAAAATGTGGCAAAGGTGACGAGTGAATATGGGGTTGAGATTATCCGGCCGTTGAGCTCAACCTGTATTACAGCGCAGTAGGCCGCCGTCTTGAATACGGCGAGTACTGAGGTCTCATCCCAAGGTCCCATTATTCTCAAGGAGTAGACATGGCCGCCTGGCTTCCCATTATCAAAGTCGCACTACCCTATCTGGCGCCGGTCTTACAGGTGGCCTTGCCGGTGTTCACCAAAAAAAAGAGTGACAAGGCGGAGCCTGAGCCGGAGTTAAATCCGGTGCCAGCGCCGGATCCCGTACTGGACCAGCAAATCGCGGAGTTGCAGGAGGCGGTGAAGACCAATAGCGAATCCACCAAGGCCCTGGCAAGGGCCATCGAGGAAATCGCGCAGGCCAATGACCGGGCCATGAAACGCATGCAGCGCACGCTGCGGCTGGCGCTGGGGATGTCAGCGGCCGCGCTGCTGTTGGTGCTGGTAGTAGTCATGGTGCTCGTCCGCAGCTGATGCCTTAGGGCGGTGGCGCAGCTCGTGGCCGCACGGGCCCAGGCCCTCAGCCGGCCCCCACCAGCTCCCCTCCCAGCACCCTCGCCGGTCGGCTCGCGCACGTCGCGGTGGCGCAGGCGCATTGACTCTGCGCGGCCAGGTCTTAATATAGCAGGTCCTCACTGCGCTCACGGAACTCTGATCATGAACCTCTATCTCATGCGCCACGGACAGGCCGCTGACCCCCTCGAAGATCCGCAACAGGGTTTGACTGCGGCGGGTCGTGCGGCCATCGAGGCCCTGGCGCAACGCCTGTTGCCGCGCGGTGTCTGTTTCAAGCAGGTGTGGCACAGCGACAAGGCCCGCGCCCGACAAACGGCTGAGATCATGGCCGCGATACTGGCGCCGGGGGTGACACCGCGGATGCGCCGTGGTCTGAAACCCAATGATGACCCTGCGGATTTGATAGCGGAGATTGAACGCTGGGATGAGGATACCCTGATCGCCAGTCACCTGCCGTTTGTGCCGACTCTGGTGGCCGAGCTTACCGGTCAGCCAGTGGAGATGGGCCTGGCGCCGGGGACTATCATTTGCCTGCAGCACCAGGACCCGGCCTGGCGGATCGTCTGGCAGGCGGTGCCCTGATGCCGGGGGCCAGCGCCGCACACATCCTGCAGACGGTATTTGGTTATGACGAGTTTCGTCTGCAGCAGGCCGAGATCATCACACAGCTGGTGAACGGCGGGGATGCCCTGGTGCTGATGCCGACCGGTGGTGGCAAGTCGCTGTGTTATCAGATCCCGGCCCTCCTGGGGGACGGCATCGGCGTGGTCATCTCGCCCCTCATCGCCCTGATGCAGGACCAGGTCGCGGCCATGCAGGCGCTCGGGGTGCGGGCGGCGTTTTTAAACTCCACCCTCAGCGGCGATGCCGTACAGGCGGTCGAGGCCGCGCTGCGCAACGGCGAGCTCGACCTGTTGTATGTCGCGCCGGAGCGGCTGATGATGCCGCGCATGCTGGCGTTGTTACGGCAAAGCAAACTGGCCCTGTTTGCCATTGACGAGGCCCACTGTGTCTCGCAGTGGGGGCACGACTTCCGACCCGAATACATGCAGCTCTCGGTGTTGCACGAGCAGTTTCCCCAGGTGCCACGGATTGCCCTGACCGCGACGGCTGACGGTGCCACCCGGCAGGAGATCGTGCAGCGTCTCGGCCTGCAGACGGCAAAGGTCTTTGTCAGCGGCTTTGACCGTCCCAACATCCAGTACCGCATCAGTGAAAACCAGGGCAATGCCCGTGACAGCTTATTGCGCTTTATTCGCAATGAACACGACGGCGACGCCGGGATTGTCTATTGTCTGTCGCGCAAACGGGTAGATGATACCGCCGAGTGGCTGAGTAGCAAGGGTCTGACCGCCTTGCCCTATCATGCCGGTCTCAGCGCCGAGGTGCGGCAACGGCACCAGGCGCGTTTTTTACGCGAAGACGGCGTCATCATTGTCGCCACCATTGCCTTTGGCATGGGCATCGATAAACCCGATGTGCGCTTTGTCGCCCACCTGAATCTGCCCAAGAGCCTTGAAGCCTATTATCAGGAGACCGGCCGCGCCGGACGTGATGGCCTGCCCGCCACCGCCTGGATGATGTACGGTCTGCAGGACGTCATCACCCTGCGGCAGATGCAGGAGAGCTCCGACGCCGACGAAACCCACAAGCGAGTGGAACGCCACAAGCTTGATGCCATGCTGGGTTTTTGTGAACTCACCAGTTGCCGCCGGCAGGCGTTGCTGCAGTATTTTGACGACCACCTGGAACAGCCCTGTGGCAACTGCGATACCTGCCTGCAACCGCCCCAGACCTGGGACGCCAGTGTCGTGGCGCAAAAGGCACTGTCCTGCGTGCACCGCACCGGCCAGCGTTTTGGCGTCAACTATGTCATCGATGTGCTGCGCGGCAAAAAAGACGAGCGCCTGCAACGCTTCGGCCATGACCAGCTCAGCACCTTTGGTATCGGCGCCGATCTGGAGCAAGGGGAATGGCGCCATGTGTTCCGCCAGCTCATCTCCCGCGGCCTCCTCAGTGTCGATATGCAGGCCTACGGTGGCCTGCGTCTCACCGAGGCCAGCCGCCCGGTCTTGCGCGGCGAACAGCCGTTGCACCTGCGCAAGTTGGTCAAGGCGAACAAAACCAAAAGCAGCGGACGCAAATCTGCAGCTGCGTATGGCAAGGACAGTGATAACCGCCTGTGGGAGGCGTTGCGCAAACTGCGCGCCCGGCTGGCAGAACAGGAGGGTGTCCCCGCCTATGTGATTTTTCATGACGCCACGCTTATGGAAATGGTCGAACGCCAGCCGCAGACGCTAGAACAAATGACCAACATCTCCGGTATCGGCGTGCGCAAACTGGAGACCTGGGGCGACGCCTTTCTGGAGGTAATCGCGGCACACGCCGGCGCGGGTCAAGCGTCGGCCGTCAGCACTACCGAGGAAAGCCTGCAACTGTTTCGTCTCAACATGGATGCCGAGGCCATTGCCCGACAGCGTGGCCTGAATGTCACCACCATTTATAGCCATCTGGCCACCGCGATCCAGAACGGCGAGGTAACGGTGGAGGAAGTCACCGGCCTGGATGCCACCCGGATTAAAATGTTGCGGCATGCCATAGAACAACACGCGGAAAACGGCCGCTTAAAATCTGTATTCGAGGCCCTGCAGGGGGAGTACGACTATAACGTACTGCGCTGCGTCAAGGCATCCATGTAATCGTTTGCGGTGAAAGCCGTGATCAATTTCACCACGTGGTCAAAACCCAACGCAGAGACGCAGAGGTCGCAAAGTTTGAGATAATGTAATCAAGTGAGTGGCTTAAAGATCATATATCGTTGCCACTTACGTACTGAGTTTATGGTGTGTGGTAACGGGGTTGATGATGGAATTAAATCGTCTTAAAAATTTGGCAGGGTTCGTCACTATATTTTTTTGCTCTTGAAACCTTTGCGACCTCTGTGTCTGGAA
>JAWOIE010000161.1:0-2768 GCA_046484825.1 Gammaproteobacteria bacterium
GCCGCCTCGCGGGTCAGGTCCAGCTCATCGAGAATGGTCTTTTCAAACTCGCGCACCACCTCCACCGGACGCAGGTTTTTGCCGGCGGACCAGTAGCGGGCGATCTTGTCGGCAATGACATACAGCAGGCCAATGTCACGACGAATCACCGGCAGGATGTTGGGCCGCAGGACCTTGACCACCACCTCGGTGCCGTCGAACAGGCGGGCGCTGTGCACCTGGGCGATGGAGGCCGAGGCCAGCGGCTCCATGTCAAACTGTTCAAAGGTTTCGTGCAGGGGCTTGCCGTAGGTCTGTTCAATAATTTTCTTGGCCAGGGCGCCGCCGAAGTTGGGTACGTGGTCCTGCAGGCGCGCCAGTTCCAGGGCAATATCATCGGGCAGCAGGTCACGGCGGGTGGAGAGGATCTGGCCGAACTTGACGAAGATTGGCCCCAGCTCTTCCAGGCTGCGGCGGATGCGTTCCCCCCGGCTGGCGCGGCGATTGACCCAGGTCCACGGCATGAGCAGGCGCAGGTGGCGTACGGGACGAAACAAATGGCTGGCGAGCAACAGCTCATCCAGACCGTGGCGCGCCAGCACCCAGCTGATGTAAACAAGTCGAACGAGTTCGGTGCCTGGTAGCATTTATGAATAGTATCAATTAGATAAAGGCTGTCATTGTACGGTGCTTGGTGGTGCTTAATCTAGCGCGTTGCGGGGGAAATGTCCTGCGGACTGAGCCAGGGGATTACGGCCAGGGCGTCACGGCTTTCTAATGGCGTTCACAGCGCCTTGATCAGGGCCTCCAGCTCCACCAGGTTGTGGCGGTTGGCCGTGCGGCCATAGTGCAAACGTTGATACAGCCAGGTAATGCGTTTGACCGGCCGTGCCAGTTCCGGGCGCGCCTGCAGGATGCGGCGGCTGTATTCCTCGGCGCCTTCCCAGTCGTGATGGGCAAGGCCGGCGCGGGCCATTTTGTGGCAAAAGCGCGCATAGAGCCGTACGGCGGGGTCGCGCGGCGGCCGCCGGAGTCGGGCCCACGGCATGAGGATGATCGCATAGGCAAGGGCGAAGAGCAGCAGCATCATCAGGCCCAGGCCATAGGGGCCGAGACGGTCCCAGCGAAATTCAGCATAGACACCGAGTTGCTGGCGGTAATTGTAGCCGACCACCCAGCGCTTCCAGCGATAGTTGAGGGCGTCAAGATAAAGGCCGCCGCCGCTCAACCACTGTTGCAGGCGCGATTGCTGCGCCAGCGACTGCTGTTGTGCCTCGGGCCGCAGGCGCAGCTGCACCGGGTTGACCTCGATGCGCGACAGGGGGATCACCGCCGTCGGGTCGACGCGTTGCCAGCCCCGATCGGGATACCAGACCTCGGCCCAGGCGTGGGCATCGGACTGGCGCACAATAAAATAATTGTCCACGGCGTTGTATTCACCGCCCTGATAACCGATGACCACGCGTGCCGGTATGCCGGCAGCGCGCATGAGTACGGTAAAGGCCGAGGCGTAGTGTTCACAGTAGCCCTTGCGGGTGTCGAACAAAAATTCATCCACCGGGTCATCAAACAACAGCGGCGGTTGCAGGCTGTAAAAAAATTCCTCGCGGCGAAAAAACGCCAGCGCCTGATTGACGACCTCATCGACGCTGCTGGCCTGCGCTCGCCAGGTCTGCGCCAGGGCGCTGGCGCGGGGCGCGGTGGCGCGCGGCAGATAGACTGAACTGCTATCGGGACGTGCGCCGGTATCGAGATAGTCGATGACCGCCTGCATGCGATAACGCCGGGTCTGTTTGACGGTCTCGTGCAGACGCAATTGCCCCAGGCTGTCGAGGCTGCCAGGCAGGTCTTCGCCCAGGGGTTTGTCCAGCACGAATAACCAGTTGCGCGGGTGCGGCTCCAGCATGACCGAGTAGGTCACGACGGCAGACAGGGGGACGACACTGTCGCTGGCAAAGGGCAGGGTCTGATTAAGGTGCTGGCGCCACTGCCAGCCGTCATAGTGATTGAGCACCAGGGCGCGCCAGTAGAGTTGATGCTGCGGCGGTGGCGGGCCGTCAAACTCGACGCGAAAGGCAATGCCGTGGTCTTGACTCAGCTGGCTGACCTCACCCGGCGCCATGGTCTCCGACAGGCCGCTGCGGGCCCCGAAGGCATCCTCGGGCAGCCCCCACAACGGCGCGGCCAGGCGCGGAAAAAACACAAACAGCAATACGGTCACCGGCAGGGCCAGTAACAACATCCGCCCCACACGCCAGGCGTGCAGTCGCAGCAGGGCGAAACGATTTTTTTCCCGGGCGAGGTCATGGCTCTGCAACAGCAGGGCCAGGGTCAGGGCAAAACTGACCAGCAGCAAATACATGCCCATCCACAGGGACTGATTAAAGAGAAAACCGACGGCGACAATAAAAAAGCCCAGGTAGACCACGACGCGCTCATCGCGCGGGCCTTGCAGCTCCAGCAGTTTCAGGCACATGAGCATAATGATCAGCGAGGCCCCCGGCTGCCGGCCCAGGGCGGATTTGTATTGCAACAGAATCCCGGCCAGGGTCAGGGCAATCAGCACCAGGCGCAGCCACTTGCCCGGCAGCGAGTGGTAACCAAAGTCATACAGCGCGCGCGAGAGAATAAAGCCCAGACTGACAATGCCAATCCACAGCGGCAGGTGCACCAGGAACGGCAGGATCACCAGGGTGCTGGCCAGTAACAGGCTGGCCTGCGCCGGTGAGATGCGCTCCGCCAGGCGGCTCATGTCGCGGCCCTGGTCATGCGGCGTTGTCCTGTTGATA
>JAWOIE010000028.1:0-18065 GCA_046484825.1 Gammaproteobacteria bacterium
GAGACCGGTGGCTCAAACGTACAGTTCGCCATCAATCCTGAAAATGGACGCATGATCATTATCGAAATGAACCCGCGCGTGTCGCGCTCTTCGGCGTTGGCCTCCAAGGCCACGGGCTTTCCCATCGCCAAGGTGGCGGCAAAACTGGCCGTGGGTTACACCCTGGATGAATTGCAAAACGAGATTACCGGCGGCGCTACGCCGGCCTCGTTTGAACCGAGCATCGACTATGTAGTCACCAAGGTGCCGCGTTTCACCTTCGAGAAATTTCCCAACGCCGATCAGCGTCTGACCACGCAAATGAAATCCGTCGGCGAAGTCATGGCCATTGGTCGGACCCAGCAGGAGTCCTTGCAAAAGGCCCTGCGTGGGCTGGAGACCGGCACCGACGGTTTTGACGAGATCCTCGACCTGAGCGCCGCTGATGCCAGGGACAAACTCATACAGGAACTGCGCATCCCCGGCGCGCATCGTCTCTGGTATGTTGGCGATGCCTTTCGCTTTGGCATGACCATGGCCGAGATCCACGAGCACACCAGGATTGACCCCTGGTTCCTGGTGCAGATTGAAGAGATCATACAACTGGAAAATGAAGTGCGTGCGCAGGGCATGGCGGCGCTCGATGCCGGGCGTCTGCGCAAACTCAAGCGCAAGGGTTTTTCCGATCGGCGTCTGGCCAAACTGTTAGGCACCGACGAGCATGCGGTGCGCAAGCTGCGTCACGACAACAAGGTGCGCCCGGTGTACAAGCGGGTCGATACCTGTGCCGCCGAGTTTGCCACCAGCACGGCCTATATGTATTCCACCTACGAAGAAGAGTGCGAGGCACGGCCGACGGGTCGTGACAAGATTATGGTCCTGGGCGGCGGCCCCAACCGTATCGGCCAGGGGATCGAGTTTGATTACTGCTGCTGTCACGCCGCCTTTGCCATGCGTGATGATGGCTATGAAACCATCATGGTCAACTGTAATCCGGAAACCGTCTCCACGGATTACGACACCTCGGATCGACTCTACTTTGAGCCACTGACGCTGGAAGATGTCCTGGAGCTTATTGATCTGGAGCAACCCAAGGGCGTCATTGTGCAGTATGGCGGCCAGACCCCCCTGAAGCTGGCGCGGGCACTGGAAAAGGCCGGTGCGCCGATTATCGGCACCAGCCCGGACTCCATTGACCTGGCGGAAGATCGCGAACGTTTCCAGCAGCTCATTGACAAGCTGGGTTTGAAACAGCCGCCGAATCGCACCGCCCGGACGGAGGAAGATGCCGTACGCCTCGCCGCCGAGATTGGCTATCCCCTGGTGGTGCGGCCGTCCTATGTGCTGGGGGGGCGCGCCATGGAAATTGTCTATGCCGAAGATGAACTGCGTCGTTATATGAACGAGGCGGTGCAGGTTTCCAATGAATCGCCGGTATTACTGGATCGCTTTTTGGATGACGCCATCGAAGTCGATGTGGACGCCATTTGTGACGGCGATGATGTGTTGATCGGCGGCATCATGCAACACATCGAGCAGGCCGGCGTGCATTCTGGCGACTCGGCGTGCTCCTTACCGCCCTATAGCATCTCCAAGGCATTGCAGGATGAGATGCGCGATCAGATCTGTAAAATGGCCAGGGGCCTGAACGTTGTCGGTTTAATGAATACCCAGTTCGCTATCCAGGGTGAGACCGTCTATGTGCTCGAGGTCAATCCGCGCGCTTCACGCACCGTGCCGTTTGTCTCCAAGGCGACCGGCCGGCCGCTGGCCAAGATCTCCGCGCGCTGCATGGTGGGGCAGACCCTGCAACAGCAGGGTGTTACCGAGGAAATCATTCCCGCCTATTACTCGGTCAAAGAGGCGGTATTCCCCTTCAACAAGTTTCCCGGTATCGACCCGCAGCTGGGACCGGAAATGAAATCCACCGGTGAGGTGATGGGGGTAGGGCGTAGCTTTGGCGAGGCCTTTGCCAAGGCGCAGCTGGGTGCCGGTGTCATCCTGCCGACCCGCGGCCGGGCCTTTTTGAGTGTGCGTGATACCGACAAGAAGGGCATCGCGGCTGTGGCGCAACAACTCATCGCCATTGGCTTTAAAATCATTGCCACCGAAGGCACCGCCAAGATCCTGCAGGCGGCGGATATCAATTGCGAGTATGTGAACAAGGTGACCGAGGGTCGGCCGCACATTGTCGATATGATTACCAACGGCGAGATCAGCCTGATCGTCAACACCACCGAGGGGCGCAAGGCCATCGCTGACTCAGCCACCATTCGCAGTAAGGCCTTGCAACACAAAGTGACCTATGCCACCACGATCGCCGGTGCCGAGGCCATGTGTGAAGCCTTGCAACAAAGTGACACCAATGAAGTAAATCGTTTGCATGATTTACATCAGGAGCTAAACGCATGAGCAGGATACCCATGACCTCGATCGGCGCAGAAAAGCTGCGCACGGAATTGAAAGACCTCAAAAGCGTCCAGCGCCCCGCCGTGATCCAGGCGATTGCCGAGGCCCGTGAACACGGTGACCTGAAAGAAAATGCCGAGTATCACGCCGCGCGCGAGCAACAGGGCTTTATCGAAGGCCGCATTCAGGAGATCGAGGCCAGCCTCTCTAATTCTGAAGTGATCGACATCTCCAAACTGGCGGCCTCCGCCGGCGGCAAGGTCGTGTTTGGCGCCACGGTCGAGTTGTATGATGTGAATGACGAAAAGGAAGTGACGTACCAGATCGTCGGTGAGCTGGAAGCCGATATCAAACAAAACCTGATCTCGGTGACCTCACCGATCGCGCGCGCCCTGATCGGCAAAAAGCAGGACGATGAGGTGGTGGTGCAGGCCCCCGGTGGTGAGCGCATCTACGAGATCGTCTCGGTCAAGTACATTCAGTAATCTTTCATTTCCCTGCAACTTACCCTTAACGAGAGGTGACCGGTATGTGGTCCGTTGGCGAACGTGTCTTGCTGACCCTCTGGATTGGCAGCCTGTGGACTACGGGTTATCTCGTGGCCCCGGTGCTGTTCAATGTACTGGAACGCAGTGTCGCGGGGACGGTCGCGGGGCAACTCTTTACCCTGGTCAGCTATCTCGGTCTGCTGGTTATTGGCATCTTACTCGTCGTGGCCTGGATACAGCAGGGCTGTGCGACCTGGGGTTCATGGCGGAACCGGATCTTGCTGCTGATGCTGGTCCTGGTGGTGGTGGGTCAGTTTGTGCTGCAACCGATGATGGCCGAGCTGAAGGCCGCCGGTCTGCAGGCGGATCAGACCGGACAGTTTGCCCGCCTGCATGGCCTGGCGTCGATTTTATATCTGCTCAACAGTATCCTGGGCCTGGTCCTGGTGAGCTGGGACGCGCGGCGGCAGACGGCGAATTAGGCCCGGGGCAGGATGATGCTCGGTTTGTCGGCGGCGCGATAATAGACCGCCACATGGCCGATGGTCTGTACCAGTTCGGCCGCCAGGGTGGCGGCAATATGCTGCGCCATTTGCTGTTTGGCTTCGCGGTCGCCAACATTGAGTTTCACCTTGATCAGCTCATGGTGGGCGATGCTTGAGTCTATTTCATTCATGACACTTTCCGTGAGACCGGCAGCCCCCACCATGACGACAGGTTTTTTGTCGTGGGCCAGTTGTTTGAGATGGCGTTTTTGCTTCTGTGAGAGTGGCATAATGTCGTTCCAGTAAGGTGTTCAGCGCGCTAGTGTAATAGCTCGCCCGGCCCTGATCCATGTAAAACCGCAATTCTTTACGGATAAGCAATGGCACGTTCCAAACAGAGTAAACGCTGGCTTAAAGAGCACTTTGACGACCCCTATGTGCAACAGGCGCAAAAGGACGGTTATCGCTCGCGTGCCGTCTACAAATTACTGGAGATCGATGACAAGGACCATCTCCTGCGTCCGGGCATGGCGGTGGTCGACCTCGGCGCCGCGCCCGGTGGCTGGTCCCAGATTGCCGCAATGCGGCTGGGAGACACTGGCCGGCTCGTGGCGCTGGATATTCTGCCCATGGACGCCCTGGCCGATGTCAGCTTTATCCAGGGGGATTTTCGTGAAGAATCGGTCTATAACGAGCTGCTCGCGCTCCTGGGGGATACGCCCATAGACCTTGTAATGTCGGATATGGCCCCCAATACTAGTGGTATTAAGGCTGTCGATCAGCCAAGGGCGATGTATCTGGCCGAGCTTGCTCTGGAACTGGCGCAAAAGATATTGAAACCCGGCGGGGATTTTCTGGTCAAAGTGTTTCAGGGTGAGGGGTTTGATGCCTACCTGAACGAACTGAGAAATTCCTTTAAAAAAGTCATGGTACGCAAGCCCAAGGCCTCACGCCCCCGTTCTCGTGAAGTCTATTTGTTGGCCAGGGGCTACAATGGTATAAGGTAACTGGCATCCGTGCCGATACAGAACGCGAGACACTAACGAGGCAGTACATTGAACGACTTAGCCAAGAACATCATCTTGTGGGTAGTGGTAGCCGTTATTCTGATGACGGTCTTCAACAACCTGACTTCCACCAAGACTGAATCCAAGATCGCCTATTCCGACTTTATCGAACAGGTAAAGCAGAATCAGGTGCGTGAAGTCCTGATCTCCGGGCGCAATATTACCGGTCTGACCCAGGCCAACAGCAAATTCACCACCTATAGTCCCGAGACCGACAACACCGCGCTCATTGGTGACCTGATGCGCTACGGGGTCAAGATCAATGCCCAACCGCAGGAACAGTCAATCTGGACCCAGATCTTTATTTCCTGGTTCCCCTTCCTGCTGATCATCGGTCTGTGGGTGTTTTTCATGCGCCAGATGCAGGGCGGTGGCGGTGGTCGTGGTGCCCTTTCGTTTGGCAAGAGCCGTGCCCGCATGCTGGGTGAGGACCAGGTCAAGGTGAACTTTGGCGATGTCGCCGGTTGTGACGAGGCCAAGGAAGAAGTGGCCGAGCTGGTGGAGTTTCTGCGTGACCCGGCCAAGTTCCAGAAACTGGGCGGTAAGATTCCCCAGGGGGTACTGATGGTGGGTTCACCCGGTACCGGTAAAACCCTGCTGGCCAAGGCCATCGCCGGGGAAGCCAAGGTGCCGTTCTTTACCATTTCGGGCTCCGACTTCGTGGAAATGTTCGTCGGCGTCGGCGCCTCACGGGTGCGCGACATGTTTGAACAGGCCAAGAAGCACGCCCCCTGTATTATCTTTATTGACGAAATTGATGCCGTTGGGCGTCATCGTGGCGCCGGCGTCGGTGGCGGTCATGACGAACGCGAGCAGACCCTCAATCAGTTGCTGGTCGAGATGGACGGTTTTGAAGGCAACGAGGGCGTAATCGTCATCGCCGCCACCAACCGCCCCGATGTGCTCGACCCGGCCTTGCTGCGCCCCGGCCGTTTCGACCGCCAGGTGGTGGTACCCCTGCCGGATCTGCGCGGACGTGAACAAATTCTCAAGGTGCACATGCGCAAGGTGCCCCTGCATGATGATGTCGAACCCAGGATTATTGCCCGAGGCACGCCCGGATTTTCCGGCGCCGACCTCGCCAACCTGGTGAACGAGGCGGCCCTGTTTGCCGCGCGTGCCGGTAATCGGCTGGTGGGGATGACCGAATTTGAAAAAGCCAAGGACAAGATCATGATGGGCGCCGAGCGCAGGTCCATGGTCATGAATGAGGACGAGAAAAAACTCACGGCCTACCATGAGGCGGGCCACGCGATTGTCGGTCTGTCCGTGCCGTCCCATGACCCGGTCTACAAGGTCTCGATTATTCCGCGCGGACGCGCCCTCGGCATTACCATGTTTCTGCCCGAAGAGGACCGCTACAGCTACAGCAAGGAACGCCTGGAAAGCCAGATCAGCAGCCTGTTCGGCGGCCGCCTCGCCGAGGAACTGATTTTTGGCAGCGATGCCGTCACCACGGGCGCTTCCAATGACATTCAGCGGACCACGGAGCTGGCTCGCAACATGGTCACCCGCTGGGGTCTGTCTGAAAAGCTGGGGCCGCTGACCTATAGCGAAGAAGAGGGTGAGGTCTTTCTGGGACATTCCGTGACACAGCACAAGAATGTCTCCGACGAAACGGCGCACATTATCGATGAGGAGATTCGTTCGATTGTGGATCGCAACTACAAGCGGGCCAAATCCATCCTGACCGAGAACATGGACAAGCTGCATTTGATGGCCGAAGCCCTCATCAAGTACGAGACCATTGATCAACATCAGATTAAGGAAATCATGGCCGGCAAGCCGCCCTCGGCACCCCGGGACTGGGATGAGCATGAACCCCGCAGTGGTTCCGGCTCGGCTACCACCGAAGCGGCTGATGGCAAGGACAAGCCGGAAGGCAAGATTGGTGGTCCGGCCAGCGAGCACTAAGCACGCCGGCCCTGGGCCCTGAAAAAACGCCTCAGTAGAGGCGTTTTTTTTATTGGTTTTCAAAAACTTGAAATAGGCATAGAATTGCGCGTGGCCGTAGTCAGCAGGGATGTGTGGCCAGTGATCTTAGGGAATCGATACCGTATTTAGCACACCACCATGCCAGTCAGTCCAACGATTCCAAATCCGCTCCATCTCACCCGCCCCTGGATCATGGGCATTTTGAACGTCACGCCCGATTCCTTCTCGGACGGCGGATGCTTTCAGCAGCGCGATATCGCGCTCCAACATGCCCTACAGATGTTGCGCGAGGGTGCCGATATTATTGATATCGGTGGCGAATCGACACGCCCTCATGCCGAGCCCGTAGCGGTGCAGGCGGAACTGGATCGGGTGATTCCGGTGATCGAGGCGCTGCGGCAGGAATCAGATGTCCTGATCTCCATCGATACCAGCAAGGCACAGGTCATGCGCGAGGCGGTCCATGCCGGGGCCAATATCATTAATGATGTCGCGGCCCTGCGCGGCGAGGGCGCCCTGACCGCCGCTGCTGGCCTGGAGGTGCCCATATGCCTCATGCATATGCAGGGGGAGCCACGCACCATGCAGCGCGCCCCACAGTACGCCGACGTGGTGGCGGAGGTGAAGACATTTTTGCAGGCGCGCATCGACGCCTGCGTGCAGGCCGGGATCAGTAAAGAACGGCTCTGGCTCGACCCGGGTTTTGGCTTTGGCAAGACGACGCAACACAATGTGCGTCTCCTGCAACACCTGGCGGAGTTTAAGGCCTTGGGTTTGCCCCTTCTGGTCGGACTGTCGCGCAAATCCATGATCGCGGATTTGTTAGACGGGGCGCCCGTGGCGACACGCCTGCCGGCAAGCCTGGCACTGGCGCTGCTGGCGGCCCAGGCGGGTGCCCATATTATTCGCGTCCACGATGTGAAGGCGACGGCAGATGTCCTTGCCATGTGGCGTGCGGTGAAATTGCCTGAATAACACAGACAAAGCATTAAGGGAGTAGTAATAATGTCGCGAAAATATTTTGGTACCGACGGCATCCGCGGACGCGTCGGCCAGTTTCCCATTACACCGGAATTTGTTATGAAGCTGGGTTGGGCCGTTGGCAAGGTCCTCGCCTGTAACAACGGCCGCAAGGTCGTTATTGGCAAGGACACGCGTATATCCGGTTACATGTTTGAGTCCGCCCTGGAGGCCGGTCTGTCCGCCGCCGGTGTGGAGATCCTGTTGCTGGGTCCCATGCCCACCCCGGCCATCGCCTATCTCACCCGAACCCTGCATGCCTGTGCCGGCATTGTGATCAGCGCCTCGCACAATCCTTACTATGATAATGGCATCAAGTTTTTTTCTGCTGACGGCGCCAAGTTGCCCGATGATGTCGAGCACGCCATCGAAGACATGATTGACCAGGACATGGTCTGTACCGACCCCGCCGAACTGGGTAAGGCCATTCGTATCAATGATGCCGAAGGTCGCTATATCGAATTCTGTAAATCCTCCATCCCCTATCAGACCCGTCTGAGCGGTATGAAGATTGTGGTCGATGGCGCGCACGGTGCGTCCTATAAAGTAGCACCCTGTGTGTTTCGTGAACTGGGGGCCGAGGTCATTAGCATCGGCACCGAGCCCGATGGTCTGAACATTAACGAGGGTGTCGGCTCCACCGCACCACAGGCTTTGCAGCACGCGGTCCTGCAACACCGTGCCGATCTGGGGATCGCCCTCGATGGTGACGGGGATCGTCTGATCATGGTGGACCACACCGGCGCGGTCATCGATGGTGATGAGCTCCTCTACATCATTGCCATGGAGCGCAAGGCCTCCGGTCACCTGCAGGGTGGGGTGGTGGGCACCGTCATGAGCAATCTCGGTTTTGAACATGCCATGAAGAGCGCCGATATCCCCTTTAAACGGGCCGCCGTGGGTGACCGCTATGTCATGGAAATGCTGCAGCAGGAAAACTGGTTTCTCGGTGGCGAGTCCTCTGGCCACATTATTTGCCTGGATCGGACCACCACCGGTGATGGCCTGATTTCGGCCCTCCAGGTGGTTGCCGCCATCCAGCATTCAGGCCGGCCCCTGGCCGAATTGCGCATGGGCATGGCCAAGTACCCGCAGACCCTGGTCAATGTCAAAATTGCCGAGCGCTTCGATATCACGGTCAACCAGCCCATACAGCAGGCCCTGAAAGACGCCGAGCAACAGCTGGGTAGCCGTGGCCGTGTCCTGCTGCGGGCCTCGGGGACCGAGCCCCTGATCCGGGTCATGGTCGAGGGGCAGGATGAGCAGCAGGTGCATATTGTCGCCAATGCGCTGGCCGATGTGGTCCGCACGGCGATATCGTAAGTTTTTGTAATCCCAAGAAAATCCCGCAAAATCTCATTGCGTGCCATTGATTTTCAGGGGCAGCAAGGGTAAGCTTGCGCGCTATTTTATCGACGAGTCAATTCAGCAGGATATAGCGAGGTTTAAGATGCGCCAGCCCATTATTGCAGGCAACTGGAAAATGAACGGTTCACGTAACAGTGTTCATGAACTCCTGGAGGGAATCAAGGCCGGCATGGCGGACGTCAACACTGCAGAAGTTGTCGTGTGCGCACCCTTTGTCTATCTCGCCGATGTTGAGCAGCAGCTTGCCGGCAGTGCCATTGCCTGGGGCGGGCAGAATCTGAGTACCGAGGCCAGCGGCGCGTTCACGGGGGAAATCTCTGCGGCCATGTTGCTCGATTTTCACTGCAAGTATGTCATCGTCGGGCATTCCGAGCGCCGCACCTATTACGGTGAAGATGACGCCCTGGTCGCCAGGAAGTTTGCCGTGGCCCGTGAAGCAGGCCTGGCACCGATTTTGTGTATCGGCGAGACCCTCGCAGAGCGTGAAAAAGGCGTTACGGAAGAAGTGGTCGCGCGCCAGATTAAGGCCGTTATTGATGCGGTTGGGGTGAAGGCCCTGGCCGACGGCGTGGTCGCCTACGAGCCGGTCTGGGCCATCGGTACCGGCAAGACCGCGAGTCCGCAGCAGGCGCAGGACGTGCATGCCTATATTCGCAGTATGATCGCAGAACACGATGCCGACGTGGCGGCCAAGGTGCGCATTCAGTACGGCGGTAGCATGAATGCCGCGAACGCCGCTGAATTGCTGGCCATGGAGGATATTGACGGCGGTCTGATTGGCGGCGCTTCATTAAAGGCGCCGGACTTTTTAACCATTTGTAAGGCAGCAGGTTAATCATGCTACAGAATATCATCCTGATTTTTCATGTCCTGCTTTCAGTCGCCCTGGTGGTACTGGTGCTGCTGCAGCAGGGCAAGGGTGCCGACGCCGGCGCGGCCTTTGGCGGAGGCGGCGGTGGCGGCGGTGCCTCGGGCTCGGTCTTTGGCAGCAAGGGTTCAGGCTCGTTTTTGACCCGCACCACGGGTATTCTGGCAGCGCTGTTTTTTATCACCAGTCTGTCACTGGCCTATCTGGCCAATCAGACGATCGAGCAGACGAGTGTCGTGGATCGGGTGAGTACCTCCGTACAGCCTGCGACAGAAGCGAGGCCAGAAGAGACAAGCCCGGCGCCGGTCTCAGACGTCCCGGTCGCCGACTAAACTATAAGTATCGCCCAGGTGGTGAAATTGGTAGACACGCTATCTTGAGGGGGTAGTGGCGTAAGCTGTGCCGGTTCGAGTCCGGCCCTGGGCACCAATAAAATGCTGTCAGTCTGTGTGACTGGCGGTGCGGAAAAAGCCGATATGTGTCCCATGTCGGCTTTTTTCGTTTTGCGCAAGTTGCTAATCAATAACGTACTTTTTCTATAGCGAAATTTTTTATACCCCCCAAAAACTAAAGTAAGTTTATGTTTTATAAAGGTAAAACAAAATTTCATAAACTTGACACTTTATTCATGCCTGACCTAGACTGACCACCGCTAAAAATTACTAGCGAATAATAAAAATAGAGAATTATTACGACCTGAGCGTTCACCATCAGGCATATACCAAGGGAAGAGGAGTGGCATGTTAGAGAACTACCTGCCAGTGTTAATCTTTATCTGCGTCGGCCTGTTGGTAGGCGGCGTCATGATTGCGTTGGGTTTTGTGCTGGCACCGCACAAACCCGACAGCGAAAAACTCTCCCCCTATGAGTGCGGCTTTGAGGCCTTTGAAGACGCCCGCATGAAGTTCGACGTGCGTTACTACCTGGTCGCCATACTCTTTATTATTTTCGATCTGGAAATCGCCTTTCTGTTCCCCTGGGCCATTGTGCTCGAAGACATTGGTCTGTTTGGCTTTCTCGCCATGATGGTTTTTCTCGGTATTCTGGTCGTCGGCTTTGTCTACGAGTGGAAAAAAGGGGCGCTGGAATGGGAATAAATACACCAAAGCGCAGAGGATACGGCGATGCCCATTGAAGGTATTCTAAAAGAAGGCTTTGTCACCACCTCGCTTGACGGTTTGATCAACTGGGCGCGTACCGGTTCCATGTGGCCCATGACTTTTGGTCTGGCCTGTTGCGCGGTTGAAATGATGCAGGCCGCCGCTTCTCGCTATGATATGGACCGTATGGGCATTATTTTTCGTCCCAGTCCGCGTCAGTCAGATGTCATGATCGTCGCGGGTACCCTGGTGAATAAAATGGCGCCGGCCCTGCGCAAGGTTTACGACCAGATGGCCGAACCCCGCTGGGTCATCTCAATGGGTTCCTGTGCCAATGGTGGCGGCTACTATCACTACTCCTATTCGGTGGTGCGCGGCTGTGATCGCATTGTGCCTGTCGATGTCTACGTGCCGGGGTGTCCGCCTACGGCAGAGGCCCTGTTGTACGGCATTATCCAGCTGCAGAATAAGATTCGCCGCACCAACACCATTGCCCGTTAAGCGAAAAGAATAGCCAATATGTCCGAGTATTATCAAAATCTGGCAAGCAAAGTACGCGATCGCTTTGGTGATGTCGTTAGTGACTGCCATGTTGCCTTTGGTGAATTGACCCTCGTCATTGATAAGGTGGACCTCATTGAGGTGGCTACGGCGCTGCGCGATGAAGCGGACTTTGCCTTTGAAGAAGTGGTCGACATCTGTGGCGTTGATTATCTGGATTTTGCCAATGGTGAATGGGAAGGTCCACGCTATGCCGTAGCTTATCAGTTGCTGTCCATTACCAATAACCATCGCCTGCGCCTGAAGGTCTTTGTTGATGGTGAGCCGCCGGTGCTGGATTCCGTGATAGATGTCTGGAATGGCGCGAACTGGTACGAGCGTGAAGCCTTTGACCTCTATGGTATTGTCTTTGCGGGCCATCCGGATCTGCGCCGCATTCTCACGGATTATGGTTTTATTGGTCATCCCTTCCGCAAGGATTTTCCGCTGAGTGGCAACGTGGAAATGCGTTATGACCCCGAACAACAGCGTGTCATTTATGAGCCGGTCAGTATTGAGCTTCGCGTGAACCAGCCACGCACCATTCGCGATGACCATCGTTATGCCGCTCGGATGAAAGATGAGGGCGTAGCCGATGTCTGAAATTCGTAACTACACACTCAATTTTGGCCCGCAGCATCCGGCCGCGCATGGTGTCTTACGCCTGGTGCTGGAAATGGACGGCGAGGTCATTCAGCGTGCCGACCCGCACGTAGGACTGTTGCACCGCGCCACGGAAAAACTGGCCGAGTACAAACCCTATAATCAAAGCATTCCCTACATGGATCGTCTCGACTATGTCTCCATGATGTGTAATGAGCATGGCTATGTGCTGGCGCTGGAACGCTTGCTGGGCATCGAGGCACCGCTGCGGGCGCAATACATCCGTGTGATGTTCGATGAGCTTACCCGTATTCTCAATCACCTGATGTGGCTGGGCACCCATGCCCTCGACGTCGGCGCTATGACGGTGTTTCTGTACTGTTTTCGTGAGCGTGAAGACCTCATGGATATGTACGAGGCGGTCTCGGGGGCGCGCATGCACGCGGCCTATTACCGGCCAGGCGGTCTGTATCGTGACCTGCCCGAGCGCATGCCGCAGTACGAACAGAACAAATATAAATCAGAAAAAGACGTAAAGCGGCAGAACGCGAATCGTGGCGGCTCACTGCTCGATTTTATTGAAGACTTTAGCAATCGTTTCCCCGGCTACGTGGATGACTACGAAACCCTTTTGACCGATAACCGTATCTGGAAGCAGCGTACTGTCGGCATTGGTGTGGTCAGTCCCGAACGCGCCCTGCAACTGGGCTTTACCGGCCCCATGCTGCGCGGCTCCGGTTTTGAATGGGACTTGCGTAAGAAGCAGCCTTATGAAGTCTATGACAAGATGGATTTTGATATCCCCGTTGGCGTCAATGGCGATTGTTATGACCGTTATCTGGTGCGCGTGGAAGAAATGCGCCAGTCCAATCGCATTGTCAAGCAGTGTATTAAGTGGCTGCGACAGAATCCCGGCCCGGTCATGCTGGACGATCACAAGCTGGCGCCGCCCAGGCGTGAAGAAATGAAAGCGGATATGGAGTCACTCATCCATCACTTCAAATTATTTACCGAGGGTTACACCTTGCCAGTGGGCGAAGCCTATGCCGCTATCGAACATCCCAAGGGTGAGTTCGGTATTTACCTGGTCTCCGATGGCGCGAACAAACCTTATCGTCTGAAGATCCGCGCGCCGGGGTTTCCGCACCTGGCCGCCATGGATGAAATGGCCAAGGGCCACATGCTGGCTGATGTGGTGGCCATTATCGGCACCATGGATATTGTCTTCGGGGAGATCGATCGATGAGCCTGTTGCAACAGAAACACGAAAACAAGGCACACCTGCTCAACAAGGAATCACGTGCCGATATTGATCGCTGGGTCGCCAAATATCCCGTCGAGCGCAAGTCATCGGCGGTGATGGCGGCGCTACGTATTGCCCAGGATCAGAACGGCGGCTACCTGACTAATGACCTGATCGAAGCGGTCGCGGACTATCTGGACATGGAGGCCATTGCCGCCTATGAGGTGGCTACCTTTTATTCCATGTATGAACGTGACCCGGTCGGACGGCACAAGATCTGTGTCTGCACCAACATTTCCTGCATGTTATGCGGTTCGGACGAAGTGGTGGCGCATCTGCAAAATCGCCTTGGCATCAAACTGGGGGAAACCTCTGAAGATGGCCGTTTTACCCTGAAGGAAGTCGAGTGCCTCGGCGCCTGTGTCGATGCCCCCATGCTGGAGGTGGCCAGGACCTATTACGGCAAACTGACGCCAGACAAGATTGACGCAATCCTGAACGAGTTGGATTAATGCATGTACCCACCAATTACTATAACAACACACAGCATGTCTAAGGGGAGGAGTGGCGAATGACCAATCAAGTCTGTTTTCGCACCCTGCACCTGGACACGCCGTGGGCGCTGGAAACCTATCAGAGCGTCGGTGGCTATGAGATGTGGAAGAAGATCCTGGCGGAAAAGATTCCACCGGAACAGGTCATTGAAGAAATCAAGCTCTCTGCGCTGCGTGGCCGTGGCGGCGCCGGGTTTCCCACCGGCCTGAAGTGGAGCTTTATGCCACGTCATGCCCCCGGACAGAAATATATTGTCTGTAACTCGGATGAGGGTGAGCCGGGTACCTGTAAAGACCGTGACATTCTTCGCTACAACCCCCATCAGTTGATCGAGGGTATGGCCATTGCCGGATACTGCATCGGTGCCACGGTGGGCTACAACTATATCCGTGGTGAATTCTGGGAGCCCTATGAGCGCTTCGAGGCCGCCCTGGAAGAGGCCCGTAAGGCCGGTTTCCTGGGCGCCGATATTCTCGGCTCCGGGGTGGACTTTGAATTGCACAGCCACCTGGGCGCTGGCGCCTATATCTGCGGTGAAGAGACGGCCCTGCTGGAATCCATTGAAGGCAAAAAAGGCCAGCCGCGCTTTAAGCCGCCATTCCCGGCGGGCTTTGGTCTGTATGGCCGCCCGACCACTATTAATAATACCGAGAGCCTGGCGTCGATCCCGGTCATCCTGCAAAAGGGCGGTCAGTGGTTCCTCGAACAGGGCAAGCCCAACAATGGCGGCGAAAAACTCTTTTGTGTCTCCGGTCATGTGAACAATCCGGGAAACTTTGAAGTACCCTTGGGTACGCCGTTTTCTGAACTTCTGGAAATGGCCGGTGGCGTACGTGACGGCCACAAGCTCAAGGCGGTGATCCCCGGTGGTTCATCTACCCCTGTCATTCCCGGTGATGTCATGATGGATGTCACCATGGACTATGACGGTATCGCCAGGGCAGGCAGTATGCTCGGCGCCGGCTCAGTGATTGTCATGGATGAGACCACCTGTATGGTCAAGGCGCTGGCGCGGATCTCTCATTTTTACTTTGAAGAATCCTGCGGTCAGTGCACTCCCTGCCGTGAAGGCACAGGCTGGCTGGCACGTGTTGTACATCGCATTGAACATGGTCAGGGGCGTCAGGAAGATCTGGACCTGCTCAACGATGTGGCAGGGCGTATCGCGGGCCGGACCATCTGCGCCCTGGGCGACGCGGCGGCGATGCCGGTAGCCAGTTTTCTAAAACATTATCGAGAAGAGTTCCAGTATCACATCGATCATGGCAAGTGCATGGTGTGATTGGGAGTAGATAGAGCATTATGAGCGACACAGTGAACATTGAAATCAACGGCATACCGGTCGAGGTGCGCACCGGTGCAATGGTGATCGAAGCCGCTGATGATGCGGGGATTACCATTCCACGTTTTTGTTATCACAAAAAGCTGTCCGTCGCGGCCAATTGTCGTATGTGTCTGGTGGAAGTGGAAAAGGCCCCTAAACCGCTGCCGGCCTGTGCTACACCCGTGACCAACGGCATGAAGGTTTTTACCCGTTCCCCCCTGGCGCTGGAGTCGCAAAAGAGCGTCATGGAGTTTCTCCTCATCAACCATCCGCTCGATTGTCCCATTTGTGACCAGGGTGGTGAGTGCGAACTACAGGATATTGCGGTTGGTTTTGGTAGTGATAGCTCCCGCTATACGGAACGCAAGCGCGTCGTGCGTGATAAAAATCTGGGCTCCCTGATTGCAACGGATATGACGCGTTGTATTCATTGCACCCGCTGTGTACGTTTTGGACAGGAAATTGGCGGCATCATGGAATTGGGCGCCACCGGACGTGGCGAACATACTGAAATCGGTACCTACATGGAACGCGCCGTAAGTTCTGAATTGTCCGGCAATGTGATCGACCTGTGCCCGGTGGGCGCCTTGACCTCCAAGCCCTATCGCTATACCGGTCGCCCCTGGGAAAACGACGCACATGCGCATGTCTCACCGCATGACTGTATCGGTTCAAATCTGTCCATTGAGACCCGCCGCCATCAGGTCATGCGTGTGCTGCCCCGCGAGAATGAGGCGCTCAATGAAGTCTGGTTGTCGGATCGGGATCGCTTCAGTTATACCGCGCTCAATCATAAAGACCGACTGCAGGAGCCGATGATCAAGCAGGGCAGCGAATGGAAGGTCGTCGACTGGGAAACCGCCCTGGCCTATGCCGTCGATGGCCTGCAGCGTGCCAGGAAGGTTGCTGGTGCGGAGAAACTGGGCGCCCTGGTGGCAGCTTCTGCCACCACCGAGGAAATGTATCTATTACAAAAACTCATGCGCGGCCTGGGTTCCGCCAATATTGATCACCGCCTGCGCCAATCGGATTTTAGTGATGAGAGCAGTGTCCCGCTGTACCCCGCGCTGGGGTGTGCTATCGCCGAGCTGGAAAGCCGGGATGCCGTCTTGTTGATTGGTTCGAATATCCGCAAGGACCAGCCCATCGCCGGGCATCGCCTGCGCAAGGCCAGCCGTGCCGGCGCCAGAATACTGTGTGTGAACCCGGCGGACTACGCCTTCAATTTTCCTGTCGAGGAAAATATTGTTGTCCACCCCGAACTGATGGGCCAGGCACTAGCCGCGATTGCCAAGGCCCTGCTTACCCTGACAGGCGAGGCCGCCCCGGAAGGTTTGGCGGCCCTGCTGGAAAATGTACAACCGGGCGATGCCCATCTGACCATTGCCCGTCACCTGCATACGGCGGATCGCGCCAGCATCATTATCGGCACCCAGGCCATGAGTCACCCTCACTTATCCACGTTGCGGGCCCTGGCCAAGGTGATTGCCGATTTGACCGGCGCGTCGCTGGGCAGTCTGACCGAAGGTGCGAATAGTGCCGGGGCATGGCTGGCGGGTGCGATCCCGCATCGCCAGGCCGCGGGTGACAAAGCGGCGGCGGGAGGGCAGAACGCCCGCGATATGTTTGCGGCTGGCCTCAGTGCCTATGTCCTGCTGCAGGTGGAGCCGGAACAGGATTGTGCCAACCCCGCCGCGGCAAGCCAGGCGCTAGAGGATGCGGATTTTGTCATTAGCCTGACGCCTTATGTCACCGACACCATGCGCGCCTATGCCGATGTGCTGCTGCCCATTGCGACATTTGCCGAGACCTCGGGTACTTATGTGAATGCCGAGGGGACATGGCAGAGCTTTGCGGCCAGCGCCAGCGCAACTGAGGATGTGAAGCCGGCCTGGAAGGTTCTGCGCGTTATGGGTAATTTACTCGACATTGCCGGCTTTGATTATCTGAGTTCGGAAGATGTCCGGGATGAGTTGAAAAACCAGTTTGAGACACTGGCGCCAAACCTGAAACAGAGCTGGGTGTGTCCGACGCAGTTAATGACAAAACACAGTCCGGGCCTGACCCGCATCGGTCACTTGGCCATGTACTCGACGGATATGCTGGTGCGCCGCGCCGCGCCGCTGCAGGCCACCGCGGATGCGCAAATTGATACCGCGATTGTCCACAGCGCGACCGCCAGGCAACAGGGGGTTGCCGACGGAGACATGGTGAGTGTGCGCCAGGGCGGTGACGCGCTCACTATTCGTCTCGCGGTTGACGACGCGGTTCCCGAACATTGTGTATTTCTTCCCATGGGCGTCGGGGGGGCGGTATTAGGCAGCGCCTACGGCACGATTGAGATTTCAAAGGTTTAATGGCAGACGGTAAGGTTTGATGATTGACTGGATCGTAACAACATTTGGACTATTGCCTGTCGTGATACAGACACTGATTCTGATCGCGCTGTTTTTAATCCCACTGATGCTGAGCGTCGCCTATCTGACCTATGCCGAGCGCAAGGTGATTGGGGCCATGCAGGTGCGTATGGGACCCAATCGGGTGGGCTTTTTTGGTTTTAGTCTGTGGGGACTGGGACAGCCGATTGCCGATGCCGTGAAGCTGATGTTCAAAGAAATTATTATCCCCACCGGCGCCAACAAGTATCTCTTTATTATCAGCCCGATCCTTTCTATTGCGCCGGCCCTGGCCGCCTGGGCCGTCATCCCCTTTGATGACGGCATGGTGTTCGCCGATATCAATGCTGGACTTTTGTATGTGTTGGCGGTGACCTCCATCGGTGTGTACGGCGTCATCATTGCCGGTTGGGCCTCCAATTCAAAATACGCCCTGCTGGGGGCCATGCGTTCGGCGGCGCAAATCGTCGCCTACGAAATTGCCATGGGCTTTGCCCTGGTGGGCGTGCTCATGGCGGCGGGGAGCCTGAACCTGGGTGAAATCGTCTCGGCCCAAAGCGGTCATCTGGGCCACTGGTTTGTCTGGCCCTTGTTGCCACTTTTTGTTGTCTATTTCATCTCGGGTGTGGCCGAGACCAACCGCGCGCCGTTTGATGTCGCCGAGGGCGAATCCGAAATCGTCGCG
>JAWOIE010000018.1:0-8955 GCA_046484825.1 Gammaproteobacteria bacterium
AGCACCGCGACCCACATCAACACAGCATCGGTTTTACGTTACGGGATTATATCGAGCTGGTGGACTGGGCCGGTCGTCAGATACGCGACGACAAGCGTGGCGCTATCAACACCAACACACCCCCCATCCTGCAACGGCTCGGAATCGACACAGGCGCCTTTATTGAGCATGTAAACGGGAAGCATAAAGAATGCTATCCCAGAATGATGGGGCGGCTGGAAAAAATACAACAGGCCTGTGATAGGCTAAAACGATGTTTCATTAAAGGCATGTCGCAATCCCGGTTGCTCTATACCGGCTAACCCCCTCAAACCATATCACGCTGATGCGAACCCTCGCAGGCCAGCGCACACCCGTACCTTACAAATTTATTTCTTGCTGACTCAGACAGACCAAATAAGTCTGCTGATGATTCCGGAATTGTCATTTAACTGACTGCCGAACGATGTTTGGCTTTGTTTTGTTCCAGTTGGTGGGTGATTAAGTGGTGGGTGTCCTGAAATGCCTTTTCATGAAGATGCCACTTAGATGTTTCAAAAACCATCTTCTGCTTGGTTGATGAGTTGCAATACGTACAAAATTTATTCTCACTCATATATTGGTAGCTCTAACGTTGTGTTAAGGGGCGCGAAAAAGCAACGCTTTTGAGCGTCCCAATGAGCGAAGCGAATGACTTGAACACCTTGTTAGAACCCATTTCCTAGTGACTTCCTAAAAAACACCCAACTAGCATGTGCAAAATAACCTACCAATGAACCCCACAATAAAAACAACGATGCTAAGCCTAAATATGCATATTCAGAATTACCACTATCAACAAAAGCACAGAATGCCTTAATTTCACTCCCCAACAACTTGAACTTAACTATTAACAAGAATGGGATAAACATAAAAGTGAACATGTGTAGCAAGTGCCACACAAACTTCGGGGTGTGTATGGCTGCATATCGGAGTCTCGCTTTTATATTTCTTTTGTACCATTCCTTTAGGTTCATAACTTTCCTTATTGGGTTCTAACAGTTAAATAGACGAACGTTCGTAATTTACGGTATTAGGCGAACGTTCGTCTAATACGGTAAAACACGTACAGTGGTCAAATTGTTGTCAATACTATGAGATTAGGCCATAATTTTTATACAAGATACAGCGCTCTCGTTTCTCAAATTTTTAATTGCTAAGGATGGCATTATGAATGACGACAAAATTGCCCGTTTCTGGGATATTTTCATCGAAAAAACAAAATGTTATGGCATCAAGGATCGTGCCGTGCGCTGGCATGTGCGCCATGCCGAGCGCTATATAAAGGCCCATAGTGATTAAGTCGTGGGTGGCCCGAAATGCCGGCCAAAACACTTCTTACCACCAGCCCCCCACTCCGCCACACACTGATCACTTCGACTTTTTCACAAACTTTGTCAGGATGACAATCTGCTGGCCATTGACGCGGCCTTCGATATGCTCGGGGTTATCGGCGACCAGGGAGATACCGCGCACTGCGGTGCCGCGTTTGGCGGTGAAGTTGGCGCCTTTGACATCGAGGTCCTTGATGAGCGTGACGGTATCACCGGCCTCCAGTACAGCACCGTTGCTATCCACATGTTGTACCTGCTCCGAATTATGTTCTGTCTCGCCGCCGGCCTGCGCCCAGGCCAGGGTGGCATCGTCGAGATACAGCATATCGAGCAGCTCCTGGGGCCAACCCTCGCTGCGCAGGCGCGTTAACATGCGCCACGCCATGACCTGTACGGCCGGCACCTGGCTCCACATGCTGTCATTGAGACAGCGCCAGTGATGGACATCCACCTGTTCGGGGTTGTCGATTTGCGAGTGACAGGTGTCACATATCAACAGGCATTGCGCGACGCTGCCGTCCGAGTCGGGGGGCACCGCATATACGGCCAGGTGTTCGCTGGCGCCACAGAGTTCACATCGTGAAGCGCTGCGGGCGTGTAGGTCTTGCTCTGTAGTCATGGTGTCTTTTATCCCCCGTTGACAAAGCGCCATTATAACCAATCGTAGCGGTCCACTATTGATTTATTTGAACCTCTGTTGTCCAAAGATGTCTATTTGTTCTGACTTTTCAGTGTTAACTCCTCTAGACTCTCCGGACCGGAATCATCGTTACCGGCCACACAGGACTTTACTCTTGCCAACAACACAGAATCTGCAACGCTTTCGCAGTACTGCACCCCGCTTTCAGGACTATCCCTTGCTGCAGAACCTGACAGGCTGGTTGCTGTTCGCGCTGGTCTACACCATGCGCTTTATACCTATGCGCCTTAGTTGGTTACTCGGCAGCCTCGCCGGCAGTCTCGCCGCGCTACTCTATAAGACCAATACCATCGCGGTGAATCTGGCGCTTTGTTTTCCGCGACTGAGTGAGGCAAGGCGGCGACAACTCCGGCGACAGTATTTTCGCCGCCTCGGCCAGGCCTTTTTTAATCTGGGTCTGGCCTGGACCGGTTCACCGGCGCAGGTGCGCCGCCATGTTCGCCTGGTGGGCGGTGATCACGTCAACGCGGCCCTGGCGGCGGGCCAGGGCGTCATCTTGCTGGCCCCGCACATGGTCGGGCTGGAGTTGGGGTTTAAGCGTGTCGCGCTCGAATGGCCGTCGATCTGCATGTATCGCAAACCGCGCAGCGCCTTGCAACATCAGTTGAGCCGTTACTTTCGTACCGGTCATGGCGGCATGTGCCTGGAGCGTTACGAGAACATGAAGCCCCTGGTCAAGTTGATCAGGGAGGACACACTATTTTATTACTTACCCGATCAGGACCCGGACCACGCCGGCAAGGATTACGTCTTTGCGCCGTTTTTCGCCCAGCCGGCCGCGACCTTTACCGCGCTCAGCCGCCTCGCCCGTCTCGGCCACGCCGTGGTCATCCCCCTGTTCACCCGACAACTGCCCTATGGCGCCGGTTACGAAGTGCAACTGCTACCGCCTCTGCAGGACTTTCCCGGCACGGATGACGTCGCCGATGCCACGGCCATGAACCAGGCCATCGCCCAGGGCCTGCGCCATATGCCGGAACAATACTTCTGGTCCTACCGACGCTTCAAGACCCAGCCTGAGGGCATGGCCTCGCCCTACCAGAGCACTTAAGCTCAAGCCCCAGGCCGTTACGCTATTGCATCCTGGCCGGTGCCCGCTGACGCGGCACTCATCGCGCAGACCACCACGGTGCTATTGCGTTCTCTCCATACACCTTCCCTTAGCCGACGGGCATGGACCTGCTCATGCTGGACATCCGCGCACAATGTCTCTATGATTTTTTTGTTCAACCAATAAAAAATATGTATGAAACAGCAGGTTGTCGTTTGCATCAGACAACAAAAATGCTGTCCATGGAATAAAACGGCAATTAATCGCCGCACAATTTCACAAAAAGGGGCCACACAGCATGACGCGCACTCTCTCGTTACGTCTTTTTCTCAGCACACTTCACACACACTCCTCCGCGCCGCGCCGCATGGCGCTCCTGGGCGTGTTGTTGTGTGGCCTCAGCCTCAGCGTACAGGCCGAATCCTATACCCTGTTTGAATCCGGTCAGGTGCGGCCGCTGGCCATGTCTGACGACGGCGAGACCCTATTTGCACTGAACACCCCGGACAACCGCCTGCACGCCTACAAGGTCGAAAAGGACAAGCTGCTCCCCCGCGGCTCGGTGCTTGTCGGGATCGAGCCCGTGGCGCTGGCCATACGCAATGACAACGAGGTCTGGGTCGTCAACCACCTGTCTGACAGCGTTAGCATTGTCGATGTCAAAAACCTCAACAAGATGCGCGTGGTGCGCACTCTGCATGTGGGTGATGAGCCGCGCGATATTGTCTTTGCCGGTACCCCACGGCGCGCCTTTATCACCACCGCGCATCGCGGCCAGAACTCACCGGTAGACCCGCAGCTGACCACCCCCGGCATCGGTCGCGCGGACGTATGGGTATTTGATGCCAAGCAACTGGGCGGTTCCGCGGGCGGTACCCCGCAAACGATTGTCACCCTGTTTACCGATACACCGCGTGCGCTGACGGTCTCCGCGGATGGCAGCAAGGTCTATGCCGCGGGCTTTCAGACCGGTAACCAGACCACCGTGTTGTTCGACACCACGGTCGCCATGAATGGCGGGCTGCCCAATGCGGTTGTGAATGCGGATTTTAATGGTGACGGCTTTGCCGAACCCCATGAGCTCAACACCTCGGGTGAGATTCAGCCCTCCACCAGTCTGATCGTCAAATTCGACGGGAACAAATGGGTCGACGACCGCGGCCGTGACTGGAGCGAACACGTCAAGTTCAATCTGCCGGACAGGGATGTCTTCGTCATCGATGCCAATGCCAATCCACCGGTACCGGTTGCTGGTAGCGCCGGTTACTACAGCGGGGTGGGCACCGTACTGTTCAACATGATCACCAATCCTGTCACGGGCAAGGTCTATGTCAGTAATCTTGAGGCACGCAATCATGTGCGTTTTGAAGGCCCCGGTGGCGGTGGCTCCAGCGTGCGCGGGCACAATGTCGAGAGCCGCATCACGGTACTCGACGACGAGGTAACCCCAATCCATCTGAACAAACACATCAACCGTAACGCCTGCTGTGCGCCGATCCCCAATGTCGAGAATGCACGCAGCCTGGCCTTCCCCATGGCGATGGCGATCAGTGCCGACGGCAAGACCCTGTACGTCGCGGGCTATGGTTCGGACAAGATTGGCATTTACGATACGGCCAAACTCGAGAACGACAGCTTCACACCCAATACCGCGGACCAGATCCTGCTCAGCGGTGGCGGCCCGGGTGGCCTGGCACTGGATGCCGCCAACAAACGCCTGTATGTGCTGACCCGCTTCGACAACGGTATTTCCATTATCAACACAGAGACGCGTCAGGAGATTGCGCACTACACCATGCACAACCCGGAACCGGCGAGCATTACCGTGGGCCGGAAATTTCTGTACAACGCCTCGCTCAGTTCCAGTAGTGGTGATCAGGCCTGTGCCAGTTGCCACATCTTTGCGGACTTCGATTCACTCGCCTGGGACCTGGGCAACCCGGACGGTTCGGATGTACACAACCCTGGGCCGCTGAAGATCAATCATGCGGACTTTGGTCTGCCCGTGGACCCTAACTTCAAACCCATGAAGGGCCCGATGAGTACGCAGAGTCTGCGGGGTTTGGCCAACCACGGTCCCATGCACTGGCGTGGCGACCGCCATGGTGGCGGCCCGGGTATCGACAACGAACAACCCGATGGTGGCGCCTTCAATGAGGTTGCCGCCTTCCATGCCTTTAACCCGGCCTTCGTCGGTCTGGTCGGTCGACACGCGGAGCTGTCGTTCAACGACATGCAGGCGTTTACGGATTTCATCCTGCAGATCACCTATCCCCCCAATCCCGTGCGCGCCCTGGACAATTCGCTGAATCCCCAACAGCAGGCGGGCCACAATTTCTTTTTTAACACCAGCAAGGTGGTCGACAGCGCCTTCAATTGCAGCGGCTGTCATACAGTAGATCGCCATGCGAATGCCGGCGTTAGTAACAAACCCGGCTTTTTCGGCACCGACGGCAGCAACACCTTTGCCTTCCAGCCGCAGTTTTTCAAGGTCCCCCACCTGCGTAACCTGTACCAGAAGGTCGGTAAGTTCGGCATGAGCAACAGCGGGTATTTCCTGGCGGATGACCCGTTTGCCGGCGACCCCTTCATGAATCCGAACACGCACATGGGCGACCAGGTGCGGGGCTTCGGTTTTGTGCATGACGGCTCGGTGGATACCATTTTCCGCTTTCACAATATTCTCGGCTTCCTGCCGCGCCCGGCCGGCGCGGTAACGCCGCTGGATCCGGGCAACCCGGCCAACCTGCCGATCACCCCGGAGGGTATGGAGATTCGTCGCGACCTGGAACAGTTCCTGCTGGCGTTTGACAGCAACCTGTTTCCCATCGTGGGTCAGCAGGTCACCCTGAGTGAGATCACCGCGGCCAGCGCCCATGCGCGTATCAACCTGCTTATCGAACGCGCGGAGCTCGGCGAGTGTGATCTGATCGCGGTGAACAGCAAGCGCGGTTATCTCTATCTTGGCGGTGGCCAGTTCCGCTCCAGCCTGAGCAGCGAGGCGCCCGTAAGCGATGCCATGTTGCGCGCGGCATCTGTGCGGACGAAGCGCGCAATGACCTATACCTGTACACCGCCGGGTAATGGCGTCCGCCTGGCGCTGGATCGTGATGAGGACGGCTACTACGACAACGATGAATTGAATGCCGGCAGTGACCCGGCCGATCCGCACAGCATTCCAGCGCGCTAATTGCTGCCGGGTTTTGTCATGGCACGAGCGACTGGCTGTCCCCATGCCGTGCACAACCGGTGCCGGCGCGTCCGGGCATAATGCCTTTTTGAATGCGTGGCCCGTAGCCTGTCGACGCTTAGGGATACTCTGATTAAGTGCCTATTCGTCACTCCGGCGAAGGCCGCAGTCCAGTAAAATCAGAGGGTTTCTGGATTATTCGCTTCGCTCACCCTGTGGGCCGCCTTTGGTGTTCAATGCACTACGTGCTTGTGTTCCGGCCTTCGCCGGAATGACTTATTCAGAGATTACTAAAACGATCTTCCCCGTGTGCCCCGTGGTCCCCGTGGCAATCAGGACATGACAGCAGTCATGGATAACGGTGAGTAAAATCTTTCACCACGGGGAGCACGGCGGTCACGGGGTTTATGCGTAAAATGATCTTCCCCGTGGTCCCCGTGGCAAACAGGACATGACAGCAGTCATGGATAATGGTGAATAAAAACTTTCACCACGGGGGGCACGGCGGTCACGGGGTTTATGCGTAAAAGGTCTTTCCCCGTGGTCCCCGTGGCAAACAGGGCATAACAGCAGTCATGGATAATGGTGAATAAAAACTTTCACCACGGGGGGCACGGCGGTCACGGGGTTTATGCGTAAAAGGTCTTTCCCTGTGTGCCCCGTGGTCCCCGTGGCAAACAGGGCATGACAGCAGTCATGGATAACGGTGAGTAAAACCTTTCACCACGGGGAGCACGGCGGTCACGGGGTTTATGCGTAAAAGATCTTTCCCCGTGTGCCCCGTGGTCCCCAGCCTCCTTAGCTGTCCTCAAAATTGAGCTCGGCAATAATCCGGTTCAGGCGGCCCTGTTCTCCGCTTTCGCTTGCCAGGGCGGCATTGACGTCACCGGCGTTGCGCGCGCTCTGTGCAATACGTTCAATATACTGCTCGGTACAGTCCCTGACGGTCTGCTTCAGTACTTCGAGCAGTGCAGCAATCGCGTCCGGCGTCCTCACCCAGGCGACGATATACAGACCTTCTTTGGGTTCAATGCTCGGCGTTGCCGGGTGTTTGCTGAGCAGGTCATTAAAGCTGTGGCACCAGTCCGGCGGGGCCTGGTGAGACAATTTAAACACCACATCGATATACGGCTCTTTACGGATAATGGGCGGGCGTCGGTCATCGATGCCGATAATTCTGAGATTGCTAATACCTTCCACTGCACTGACTCCTTAAGACGACTGCAATAGTACCCATATCCTGCGCCATGACTTTGCTGCGGCACGCCTGGGGCCCATGAGACACATGGAAGCCATGTAGGGACGGTTCGATGGATCCGTGGTGCTACTCTACCCTATAAGCAGACAACAAATCCGCCTTTCGGCCGCGGGGGAAAAGCCTGTATGTCGGGGCGGACATAATTTACAATTTATGCTGTTTTTAGCCCGCCGCCACAGGATATGCCGTATGCAAAGCCAAACTGAATTTCTCACCCTGCGCGATCACATCCAGTCGGTGATTGTAGGCCAGTCCGGCCTCATCGATCGTATCCTGATCGGCGTCCTCACCGGCGGCCACCTGCTGCTGGAAGGCCCGCCAGGCCTGGCCAAGACCACGGCCATCAAGAGCCTTGCCAGTGGTATCCACGCCGGTTTTCAGCGTATCCAGTTTACCCCGGACCTGATGCCCTCGGACCTCACCGGCAGCGACCTGTTCGATCCGCAGACCGGCCGCTTTACCTTCTCGCCCGGGCCCCTGTTTCACGAGATTGTCCTCGCCGATGAGATCAATCGCGCCCCACCCAAGGTACAGTCCGCCCTGCTGGAGGCCATGGAAGAGCATCAGGTCACCGTGGGCAGCCAGACCCACGCCCTGCCGGACCTGTTTATTGTCATGGCCACGCAAAACCCCCTGGAACAGGCCGGCACCTACCCCCTGCCCGAGGCGCAGCTGGACCGCTTTTTGTTGCATGTGCTCATCGACTACCCCAGTGAGGTCGAAGAGCTCGAGATCCTCAAGCGCGACCGACAGCAGCACTTTGGCGAGGATGCCCCCAGGGTCGACTCCCGCCTGCAACCGGAGACGGTCCTCAAGGCGCGCCGCGAGGTGGCCGAGATCCATATCGAGCCGCTACTGGATGAATACATTGTCAAGCTGGTCAATGGCACCCGCCAACCCCAGCAGTGGGTCGCTGCCTGGCAGGACTATGTCGAGTTCGGCGCCTCACCCCGCGCCACCCTGGCCCTGTCGCGCGCCGCCTGTGCCCATGCCTTTTTGCAGGGACGGGATTATGTCATCCCCGACGATGTCATTGCCCTGGCGCCGGACATCCTCCGCCACCGTCTGCGCCCCAGCTTTACCGCCCGCGCCGAACAGGTCGATGCCAACGCCATTATCCAGAAACTCATCGAGATTATTCCGATCCCCTGATGCGGCGGGTGGACACACTTCTGCAACGCCTGCGGCGTCTACGTCGCCGCTGGCAGCATGCCGCTAACGTGCAGCAACCGCTACTCGATGCGCAGGACGTGCAGCGCCTGCAACAGTTCGCCCGCAGCCGCTTCAGTCGCCCGCTCACCGCCCAGCGCGACGTGCAGCAACCCCTGCTCGGTGAGCGCCTGTCAACCTTTACCGGCAGCGGTTATGAATTTGCCGAGAACCGTTTGTTTCAGGCCGGTGATG
>JAWOIE010000039.1:0-15285 GCA_046484825.1 Gammaproteobacteria bacterium
GGCCACAGGCCTGACATTCATATTCGTAAATTGGCATTGCTCGTGACTTCCTCTTCAGACACAACAGGGACAGCGGGGCGCGATTATAGCCGCGAGCCGATGGCAGGTCACGACCCGCAACGCACCCTCAGCGGATATGGGGGCACTCAGCCCAATCCCAAGTCCTGGTGCTCGGCCCCGGCGCTGCGCTCGTCCATGTGGCGGACCCGTTCCAGGGTCATGAGCAGGCGGCTATGCGCCTCCTCGGCCTGGCCACTGCGCAGGTAATGCTCCACGGCCTGGACTAAGGCCTCGTAGTGATGCTGGCGGTAGTCCAGATTCAACAGGGCCTTGGCGAGGAAACAGGCATCGTCCCCCTGCTCGCGCATGCGCCGGGCCTCGCTCAGGGCGGTGGCCATTTCTTCTGCACTGGGTTTCATGTTATTTCCCCTCACACTAACAGGAACACAAAAGGCCAGACAGCCCATGACGTTGCCGGTCAAAGCCTGCTAGGCTAGCAGGTACAATAATAGCTGGCTTTAGCATTGATGAAAAAAGACAACCCCGCCCTGAAACAGGCCGACCTGTCGCTGCGCCAGGTCGGCATTGATACCTATCATGAAAACGTCGCCTTCATAAATCGCAATTGTGAGCTCTATCGCGCCGAGGGCTTTCAGGCCCTGAGCAAGATCGAGGTGATTGCCAATGGTCAGCGTATTCTGGCGGTCCTCAATATTGTCGATGACGACGCCATTGTCACCCCGGATGAGCTGGGTCTTTCGGAGCAGGCCTTTGCCCAGTTGGCCGTGGAAGAAGGCCACCGCGTCCACATCGAACACAGTGAACCCCCCAAATCCATGGACGCCGTGCGGCGCAAGATCGAGGGCCAGCGCCTGACCCTGAAGGATTTTTGCGCTATTACCAGCGACATCAGCCAGAACCGCTATTCCAAAATGGAAATGGCGGCCTTTCTGGTGGCCTCCATGCACACCGGCCTGGACCGCGAGGAGATCCTCTATCTGACCCGCGCCATGATCGAGACCGGCGAACAGATTCACTGGGGCGACAACATCGTGGCGGACAAACACTGCATTGGCGGCATCCCCGGCAACCGCACCACTATGGTGATCGTGCCCATTGTCGCCGCCCACGGCCTGCTCATGCCCAAGACCTCCAGCCGTGCCATCACCTCACCCGCCGGCACCGCCGATACCATGGCCGTACTGGCCGAGGTTGACCTGACCCCGGAGGCCATGCACCAGGTGGTGGACAAGACCCACGGCTGCCTGGCCTGGGGCGGCAAGGCGCGCCTGGCCCCCGCCGACGATGTCCTCATCTCGGTGGAGCGTCCCCTGGGCATTGACTCCGAAGGCCAGATGATTGCCTCAATACTCTCAAAAAAGGTCGCCGCCGGCGCCACCCACCTGCTCATCGATATCCCCGTAGGCATTACCGCCAAGGTACGGCACATGAAAGACGCCCTGCACCTGCGCAAGCTGTTTGAATACATAGGTGACCGTCTGGGCCTGCATCTGGAGGTAGTCATTACCGATGGCAGCCAGCCCATCGGCCGTGGGATCGGCCCCTTGCTCGAGGCCCGCGATGTCATGCAGGTGCTGCAAAACGACACCGAGGCCCCCGCCGACCTGCGCCAGAAGTCCCTGCGCCTGGCCGGGCGTATTCTGGAGTTTGATCCGGATGTGCGCGGTGGCGAGGGCTATGGCATGGCGCGGGATATTCTGGAGTCCGGCCGCGCCTTGCAGAAAATGCAGGACATTATTCAGGCCCAGGGCGCCATGGACTATCAGGCCACACCTGGCCCGCTCATGGTGGAGATCACCGCTACTGAATCCGGCTACATAACCGGCATTGATAATTATCAGCTGGCGCGCATCGCCCGCCTGGCGGGGGCGCCCATGGATGCCCGTGCCGGGGTCGACCTGCTGAAAAAACTCGGTGAACCGGTCAAACGCGGGGAGCCCCTGTATCGCATCCACGCCCAGTTCAAAGCCGACTTTGCCTTTGCCCGGCGTCGTGCCGATGAATTCAGCGGCTACCGCATCGGTCAGAGCCATGAAATCAGCAAAAGTTATATGGAGTTCTAGGCCGCATGTTGAACACCACTGAGCCTGTCGTCCTCAGTCATCCGGAATCCGCCCCTGCCGCCGAGTCCCTGGCAGCGGCCCTCGGCTGCGCCTGCCGAGCCATAGACCTTCACCGCTTTCCCGATGGCGAAAGTCGCGTCACCCTGCCTACTGAACTGAGCACGCGGGTCATTCTGTATCGCAGTCTGGACCGTCCCAATCCCAAACTTATCGAGCTGCTGCTGACCATTCGCGGCCTGCGCGCCCGTGGCGTCCAGCACATCACCCTGGTAGCGCCCTATTTGTGCTACATGCGCCAGGACTGCGCCTTTGAACCCGGTGATGTGATTAGCCAGCAGGTCATTGGTGAGTTTATGGCCCAGCACGTCGATACCCTGATCAGTGTCGACCCGCACCTGCATCGTGTGTCGACCCTGACCGAGGCCATGCCCTGCCCGCAGGCCATGAGCCTGAGCGCCGCGCCCCTGTTTCGGGACTATCTGGACCAGCACCATCGCGGCGCCGTGCTGCTGGGCCCTGACGCCGAGTCCGCACAGTGGGTGGCGTCGATTGCCGGTGACGCTTATCCCTTTGCCGTGGCGCAAAAACACCGCCACGGCGATCGTGAGGTCCACATCGAACTGCCACCTCTGGAGCTGCGCGACCAGACCGTGGTGCTCATCGACGATGTCATCAGCACCGGCCAGACCCTGCTGAAGACTGTCGAGGCCCTCCATCAGCAACAGGTCCGTGGCATTATTATTCTGGTCACGCACGCCCTGTTTGCCGATGAGGATTTTGATCAGGCCCTGTACGCCAGCGGGGTCACGGAGATTATCAGCACCGACAGCATTCCCCATCGCAGCAATCGGCTGGCCCTGGCGCCGCTGCTGGCGGCGGCCCTCACCCGACTCCGCGACACGCAGATACGCTCATGACGCCGATTCACCTGATTCTGTTTTTTCTGTTGCTGATCTTTTTGCTGGCCTTTGTCCACGTCGGCATCTTTACCCTGGCCCTGGACAAACTCGGAGTCTCCAGCCAGAGCGCCTTTACCATTTTGTTTGCCTCACTCCTGGGCAGTGGTATTAATCTGCCCCTGCGGCGCGTGCCTTCGGCCTCGGCACCAGGGAGCGAAAACTGGCCCAGCCTGCCCTATACGCCGCGCTACTTTATTCCGGGGACCACACTGATCGCGATCAATGTGGGTGGCGCCCTCATCCCGGTCCTGGTCTCGCTTTATCTGTTGCGCCTGCACGCCTTGCTCCTCGGCGCGGCCCTGCTCTGCATCGCCATCGTGGCGTTGATCAGTTTTCACTTTAGTCGCCCCATACGCGGCATTGGCATCGGCATGCCCATTTTAATTGCGCCACTGGCGGCTGCCCTCACCGCCCTGCTGGTAGACCCACAGCACAGTGCGCCACTGGCCTATATTGGCGGCACCCTCGGTGTCCTGGTCGGTGCCGATCTGTTTCGCCTGAAGGATATTCGCCAGATGGCCCCACCGGTGGCGTCCATTGGTGGCGCGGGGACCTTTGATGGTATTTTTATCACCGGCATTGTCGCCGTGCTGCTGGCCTGAGATGGCGCCCATGAATCCGGACGAGGCAAAAAGCATACTGATCACCGGCTGTTCCAGCGGCATCGGCCTGTGTGTGGCACAGGGGCTGCAACAACGTGGCTATCGTGTGTTCGCCACGGTGCGGCAGGCCCGGGATGTTGATCGACTCAAGCGGCTCGGCCTTGAAAGCCTGCAACTGGACCTGAGCGATTCGGTCTCGATCCAGGCGGCCGTCACCGAAGTACTGCGACGCACTGACGGCAAGCTCTATGCGCTGTTTAACAATGGCGCCTATGGTCAGCCCGGCGCCGTCGAGGACCTGCGCCGTGACGTACTGCGGGAACAGTTTGAAACCAATCTGTTCGGCTGGCTGGAACTGACCAATCTCATTATCCCGATCATGCGCCGGCAAGGCTTGGGGCGTATTATCCAGAACAGTTCCATTCTCGGTATTATGGGGCTGTCCATGCGCGGCGCCTATGTCGCCAGCAAGTACGCCCTTGAGGGACTGACGGATACACTGCGCCTCGAACTGGCCGGCAGCGGTATTGCCGTCGCACTGATCGAACCCGGGCCCATTAGCAGTCAGTTTCGCGCCAATGCCATGGCCTACTACAAAAAGAATATTGATCGCGACCACAGCGTGCATCGTGAGGCCTATCGACGCACCGAGGCCCGTCTCGCCAGGCCCGGAGCGGCCATGCCCTTCACCCTGCCACCGGAGGCCGTGTTAAAGCGCGTGATTCATGCACTGGAAAGTCCCCGCCCGAAGATCCGCTATGCCGTCACTGTGCCCACTTACCTGTTTGGCTTCCTGCGGCGTGTCTTGCCTTGGCGCATATTGGATCGCATACTGTTAAAAATTGGCAATTCCGAAGGCCGTTAATGCAACGCCACTGCACCGCGAGACACCCCGGACAAGACAAACAACTGAAGACACGAGACTCAGGCTCGTAAACAAAGGATCTGGCCGTATGGGAATTATTGACGAACTGAAAAAACAGGCCCTGCAACACAAGAAGCAACACGGTAGTGATGCCGATGACGTTATTAACTTTACGCATGCCAACCTGGTAGAGCAGTTACAGAAGGTCCACCAGTTTCTGCGCCAACTGGTCGACACCCTGCACGACACCACACCGGACCTGCGTGTCGACCTGCCGATCAAAGACCTCGCCGTCTGCACCAATCTCAAGCAGGAAAATTTTCGCCTACTGGCAGAGAGTCAGGCCCGCAGCGAGGTCATCAGCCTGAGCTGCAACCTGATCAATGAGCAGCCCTGTGCCCTGCCCGTGCCAGAGATACAAAAGCTGGAAACCCTGGCCGAACAACTGGCCGCCCTGGACGTGCGCGCCGAGATTATCACCTCCGCGGACAAGGCCCCGTTTCTCGAAGTCAGCGGTGTCATCCCGGCGCGCCTGGTGTTCGAGGTGGATACCGCAGCCGCATTGATTCGCGCCAAGATACACAACTACGCCGAGCTTGGGCACCAACACTTTTACCTCCGGCCTGAACAGGTGAATGACGATTTTCTCGAGGCGCTGGGGGAATTTATTCTGCGCAGAAATGCCCGCCTGCTATCGATTTTGCAGGAGAGCACCAGCGGTGTCCTGACCCACTCCCTGCCGGACCCCGACCCCAAGACCGAGCAGATGGAGACCTCGCGCCTGAAGTCTATTTTCAATCAGGACAACAAGCTGTTTCTCACCTACCACAACACCATTAAGGAACTGGGCAGTAAGGCCAAGGCGTTCATTCTTGGGCGATCACGCGACTGCGATATTCTGGTGGATTCCGATCTCGCCTCGCGGCAACACGCACAGATCGTGTTTCGCAAAGGCAAGTTTGTCCTCAGCGACATGAGCACCAACGGCACCTTTGTCAAAACTCAGGGCGGCAAGGAGGTCTACCTGCAAAAAGAAGAGCTGCCGCTCACCGGTTCGGGCTTTATCAGTCTGGGGAAATCCGTCTCGGTCGACAATGAACACCTGATCTATTTCTCCTGCCAGTAAGGCGCTGCCGGAGGGTGTGCCGCTGTCAGATTTTTCTTACAGGACGAAAGGAAATTTTTGCTTGTCCGGCCAGGCACGCGCTGGCTAAATTTGCCGCTGTTAGCCACCACCATGAGGGACGCAAGGATGCGCGAACAACTACCACCGGAACCCGCGTGGAAGACAAGCCCCCGCTACCGTCTGGGCTCCGCTTACCGGGTATGCGAAGATCGTTTTATTCACATTAAGCAACTGGGCTGGTTTGTGCAGCTGCGCGGCGAATTCACGGCCGTCGACGGCATCTCCACCAGCGACAGTCTTGCCGGCCCCTTCACCAGCCGTGCCTGCGCCCTCGCCTATCTACGCCTGACCATTCAAATGCAGGCAGAACCTGCATGAGGTCAGGACCTCAAGTGCGAATGCCGATACCGCGTTGCAGGAGCCACAGGGCAAAGACAAACAGCCCAACGACAAAGGCGAGAATAATCGCCAGCGCAGTAAGCACGTCAATATCCGCCACACCCAGCATGCCATAGCGCATGGCATTGACCATATAGAGAATGGGATTCCCCAGAGACAACGACTGCCAAAACTCCGGCAGCATATCGATGGAATAGAAGACCCCGCCCAGATAGGTCAGCGGCGTCAGGACAAATGTGGGAATAATCGAAATATCGTCGAAGGTTTTGGCATAGACGGCGTTAATAAAACCGGCGGTGGCAAACAGGATCGCCGTCAGCAACAGGACCAGCACGGTTAACCCCAGCGAGGCGAATTGCAGCTCGACAAAAAAACTGGCCACCAGAGTCACCACCGCGCCGACGACCAGACCGCGCGCCACCCCACCGGCAATAAACCCGGACAGGATCAGGTAATTGGGCATGGGTGAGACCAGCATTTCTTCTACATGACGCTGGAACTTGGCGCCAAAGAATGACGACACCACATTGGCGTAGGCATTATTAATCACCGCCATGAGAATAATCCCCGGCACGATGTAATCGATATAACGATGCCCGTGGACATCGGACAGCTGGGAACCGATAAGATTGCCAAAAATAATAAAATACAGCGCCATGGTGATCGCCGCCGGCAGTACGGTCTGCACCCAGATCCGGACGAAACGCATAACTTCCTTCACCAGGAGGGTGACAAAGGCGTGATACTGCGCCCTAAGCTGCATGGACCTTACCCTCTTCGGTGAGACGTACAAATAATTCTTCGAGACGATTGCTTTTGTTGCGCATACTGTCGATGTGCAGGCCCTGTGCCGTGAAGGCGGCAAACAGCTCATTGAGGGACTGGCTTTTATCCACGTCCACCTCCAGGGTATGCGCGTCGACATGCCGAATGGCATAGTGCTCCATCGCGGGCACCGTGCTGATGGCCTCGCGGGTGTTAAAGATAAAGGTCTCCTTTTGCAAACGCCGTAACAGGTCACGCATCTCGGTACTCTCGATCGTGATGCCGTTGTCAATGATGGCGATGTGCTTACACAGGGTCTCGGCCTCTTCGAGGTAGTGGGTGGTGAGTATAATGGTCGTGCCCTGCTCGTTGATCTTGCGCAGGAACTTCCACATGGAACGACGAATCTCAATATCCACACCGGCCGTCGGCTCATCCAGGATGAGCAGGCGCGGCTCGTGCACCAGGGCACGGGCGATCATCAAACGACGTTTCATACCCCCGGAGAGTTCGCGGGCCATTTCGCGGCGTTTCTCCCACAGGCCCAACTGACGCAGATATTTTTCGGCACGCGCACTGGCCGTGGTGCGGTCAATCCCGTAGTAGCCCGCCTGATTGACGACAATCTCAAATACCGGTTCAAACTGATTGAAATTAAATTCCTGAGGCACCAGTCCAATGCAGCTCTTGGCGGCATCGAGGTCCTGATCGATGTCATGGCCAAAGACCTTTACCTGGCCCGAGGACTTGTTGATCAGCGAACAGACAATGCCAATCGTGGTGGACTTGCCCGCACCATTGGGCCCCAGCAGGGCAAAAAAATCCCCCGCCCCGACCGCCAGTTGCACACCGCGCAGGGCCTCGACCCCACCCTTGTAGGTCTTGTGTAGATCGGTAATGGAAAGCGCCAAAGACATGAATAACTCAACCTGGGTGAAAAGACGTGATTATAGCAAAGACGCGAATGGCAGCGCACTACGATACCGGGCGGGACTCTTCTTCGATAATGCGGCGCAGATCAATGGTCTGCTCTTCGGGGGGGACGATGCCCTGAATTTTCACGGCCTGGGGACCACTGGACCACTGGGGCAGCGCCAGATTCAACAGACTCCGTTGCTTGTAGAACTGTCGCTGCCGATCCTGCACCAGCATGACCACCGGACGCAGCCGCGTCTTTTCGCTGGCGGAGAGCACCACCGCGGTTTCATTGGTGCTCAACACCACCAGACTGCCAATGGGATAAATGCCCAGACACTTGATGAATTTTTCGACCAGGGCAAGATCAAACTCCTGTTGGGCCCAGTGGTAGATATCATTCAGGGCATGATACGGCGCAATGCCATCATGATAGCAACGATCACTGGTGATGGCGTCATAGACATCGACAATGGCGACGATCTGCGTCAACAGCGGAATGCGGGCCTGCTCTAACCGGTCCGGATAGCCCTGACCATTCTTACGCTCATGATGGTGTTTGATAATATCCAGCGCCGCCAAAGGGACATTGTCATGCGTGCAGAGCATTTCGTAACCGTAGATCGGGTGCTGCTTCATGGACTCATATTCGTCCGGGGTTAAGCGTGCCGGTTTATTCAGAATCTCCAGCGGCACGCGCATCTTGCCCAGGTCGTGTAGCAACGCGCCCAGGCCCAGGTCATTCAGCTCGGTCTTCTCCAGACCCAGGCAGCGACCAAAACTGATGGAGAGAATGCAGACGTTGATACAGTGAATGGAGGTGTACTCGTCACGATTTTTCAGGTGCGTAAGCCACACCACCGCATTGGGGCTACGAACAATGTGCTCGGCCAGTTCGCTGACCAGGACCCGCGCCTGCTCGGTATCGATGGCGGTCCCCAGGCGCATGTCTTCCAGGGCCTGGTCGATGTAGGTTTTGGTTTTATCATAGGTCTTGCGCGACCGGCGCAGGGCCGCCAGAAAGTTTTCGCGCTCATCCTCCGGCGACGTGGGCAGGGGGGCGGCCGCGACTGGTGCCGGTCTGGGCGGCGGCGCTGTCGCCAGGCTCAGCAAGTGGGGACGAATATCCCCCAGGGAGGAGGTGACACTGATATAGACATAGTCACAGCTGGCCTGCAGCTGTTGCAGGAGCTCCTCGCTATCGACCATAAAGCCCTGAAACAGAAACGGTGACTCCAGCCAGGGACGGTCCAGTTCCTGCACATACATCCCAAGCTGTAATTGCTCCGTGTAGACCTTGACCCGTTCAACACTCACGCACGGTACCACCTTACCTCGCTATACCGGTATTGAGGATGGCGCAGTCCGGGCCACATGTCCAGAAGCCGGGGGGCCCCAGGGTGCACAAAACCCGGGCCCCGAAGGGTCCCTAGTCCACCCAGCGCCGGGCGTTCTGGAACAGGCGCAGCCACGGCCCCTCGGCCGGCCAGTCCTGCGGATACCAGGAATACTGCACGCTACGATAGACCCGCTCCGGGTGCGGCATCATGATGGTAAAACGGCCATCGTCCGTGGTCAGGCCGGTGACCCCCTGTGCCGAGCCATTGGGATTAAACGGATAGCGCTCGGTGGCCTGGCCGTAGTGATCGATATAGCGCAGGGCAATGTGGGCCTGCTGTGGGTCGGCGTCCCCGGCGAACAGGGTGCGGCCTTCGCCGTGCGCCACGGCAATGGGCAGACGCGAGCCCTGCATGCCCTGCAGGAGAATGGAGGCCGATTCGCTCACCTCGACAAAGGACAGGCGGGCCTCGAACTGCTCCGACTGGTTGCGCACAAAACGCGGCCAGTGCGCCGCGCCGGGGATCATGTCCTTGAGGTGCGACATCATCTGACAGCCGTTGCACACCCCCAGGCCAAAACTGTCCTCGCGCTGAAAAAAGGCCGCAAAGGCATCCCGCGCCTGTGCATTAAAAAGAATGGATTTCGCCCAGCCACCACCGGCGCCAAGGACATCGCCATAGGAAAAGCCACCACAGGCGACCAGTCCCTTGACCGTGGCCAGATCAAAACGCGCGGCAATGATGTCACTCATGTGTACATCGATACTGTCAAAGCCGGCCTGATCAAAGGCGGCGGCCATTTCCACCTGACCGTTGACGCCCTGCTCACGCAGGATCGCCACCGCAGGCCGGGCCCCGCGGTGGATATACGGCGCGGCAATATTTTCTGCCGGGTCAAAGCTGAGACGGGGTTGCAGCCCCGGGTCGTCTTTGTCCAGCAGGCTGTCATAGGCCTGGCGGGCGCAGTCGGCATTATCGCGCAGGGCCTGCATCTGATAACTGGTGTTCGACCAGAGTCGGTGCCAGGCCACGCGTTCGGCGGCCAGCACCTCCTGGCGGGCATAGGTAAAGCAAATCCGATCCGCTTCGTTCAGCGCGCCAATGACATGGCTGTAGTGCGCCAGACCAAGGTCATGTAACCAGGCCAGCACCTCGTCGCTGTCGCTGTGACGAACCTGCACGACGGCACCCAGCTCCTCGTTGAACAGGGCCGCAACATGGTCGCCGCCGAGGTCATCGAGCTGTACCGTAATGCCGGTATGGCCGGCAAAGGCCATTTCACACAGGGTGGCGAACAGGCCGCCATCGGAGCGGTCGTGATAGGCGAGCAGCAGACCCTTCTGATTGAGGGTCTGGATGGCGCTAAAAAAGCGCTTGAGCAGCTCGGCGTCATCGACGTCCGGGGCGTGATGGCCCACCTGCTTGTAGACCTGGGTCAGGCAGGAGCCCCCCAGACGATGTTTGCCCTTGCCCAGGTCGATGAGGATCAGGTCCGTGTCACCCAGGTCGGTGCGCAGTTGCGGGGTCAGGGTCTTGCGCACGTCCTGTACCCGGGCGAAGGCGGAGATAATCAGGGACAGGGGCGCGGTCACAGACTTGCGCTCGCCATGCTCCTGCCAGACGGTCTTCATGGACATGGAGTCTTTGCCCACCGGGATGGTGATGCCCAGGGCCGGACACAGTTCCATGCCCACGGCCCTGACGGCGTCATACAGACCGGCGTCCTCTCCAGGGTGACCGGCCGGGGCCATCCAGTTGGCGGACAGCACCATGTCACTGAGGGCATCGATGCGGGCGGCCCCGATATTGGTAATGGCCTCGCCCACGGCCATGCGCGCCGAGGCGGCGGCATCGACCAAGGCGATGGGGGTGCGTTCGCCCATGGCCATGGCCTCGCCGGTATAACTGTCCAATGAACTGCTGGTCACGGCGACGTCGGCCACGGGCACCTGCCAGGGGCCGACCATCTGGTCCCGCGTCACCATGCCGGTGACCGAGCGATCGCCAATGGTAATCAAAAAGGTCTTGTCTGCCACTGTGGGCAGTTGCAGCACGCGCTCGGCGGCGGCCTGCAGGTCGATACTCCAGGTATCGAAGTCACGCTTCTGAAACGGATGATGATGGACGTCACGCAACATCTTGGGCGGCTTACCCAACAGCACTTCCAGGGGCATGTCGATGGGGGTATTGTCGAAGTGGCCATCGCCCAGCACCAGCTGCTTGTCCTCAGTGGCCTCGCCAATGACGGCGAAGGGGCAGCGCTCACGCTCGCAAATTGCGATAAAACGCTCCAGGGCGTCGGCCTCGACGGCGAGGACATAGCGTTCCTGCGACTCGTTACACCAAATCTCCAGGGGCGACATGCCCGGCTCGTCATTGGGGATGGTCCGCAGCTCAAAGCGGCCGCCGCGATCCGAGTCGTTGACCAGCTCGGGCAGGGCATTGGAAAGCCCGCCCGCGCCGACATCGTGAATACTGACAATGGGGTTGTGCGTGCCCAGCTGCCAGCAGCAATCGATGACCTCCTGGGCGCGGCGCTCAAGCTCCGGATTACCCCGCTGCACCGAGGCAAAGTCCAGGTCTTCGTGACTGGTGCCCGTGGTCATGGACGACGCCGCGCCGCCGCCCAGGCCGATGAGCATGGCCGGTCCACCCAGGACCACCAGGGGAGTGCCGGCGGGGATGGGATTTTTGTCGATATGGTCGGCGCGAATACTGCCCACGCCACCGGCCAGCATAATCGGCTTGTGATAGCCGCGCACTTCCTCGCCGGCGGGGCCCGGCACGGTTTCTTCGAAGGTGCGAAAGTAGCCGCAAATATTCGGCCGGCCGAATTCGTTATTAAACGCCGCAGCCCCCAGGGGACCGTCGAGCATGATGTCCAGTGCCGAGACAATGCGCGCCGGCCGGCCATAATCGCGCTCCCAGGGCTGCGGGGCCTCGGGCAGCTGTAGATTGGAGACCGAGAAGCCCGCCAGCCCGGCCTTGGGCCGGGAGCCACGCCCGGTGGCCCCCTCATCACGGATCTCACCACCGGCGCCGGTGGCGGCCCCCGGGAACGGTGAAATGGCCGTGGGGTGATTGTGGGTCTCCACCTTCATGAGGATATGAATGGGTTCGCGGTGATAGCGGTAGGTGCGGCCCTCCGGCTCGGGGAAAAACCGCCCCGCCTCGAAACCTGCCATGACCGCCGAGTTATCGTGGTAGGCAGACAGAATGCCCTCGGAATGACACTCATGGGTATGGCGGATCATCTTGAACAGTGAACGCGGCTGTAGCTGGCCATCAATGATCCAGTCCGCATTGAAGATCTTGTGGCGGCAGTGTTCGGAGTTGGCCTGGGCGAACATCATCAGCTCAATGTCATTGGGGTTGCGCCCCAGGGCGAGAAAATTTTCCAGCAAGTAATCGATCTCGTCGTCGGCCAGGGCCAGACCCATGTCGCGATTGGCGCAGACCAGTGCCTCACGCCCGCCACCGAGGATGTCGACACTGACCAGCGGGGCCGGTTCGGCGCTGACAAACAGGGCCTCGGCCTCGTCGAGGGCGTGCAGCACCACCTCGATCATGCGGTCATGCAACAGCGGTTTGACGGCATGCAACTGCGCCTCACTGAGTGTGGCCGTTGCCTGCACATAGTAGGCGATCCCACGCTCCACGCGATGCACACCCGAGAGGCCGCAGTTGTGCAGGATGTCGGTGGCCTTGGAGGCCCAGGGCGAGATAGTGCCGGGGCGCGGCACCACCAGCAGGAGGCTGCCCTGGGTGTCCACCCCACCCGGCTCGCCATAGTCCAGCAGGTCGCGAAGCCGATCCTGGGCAGCGGCATCAAGTTGCTGTTCTATATCGACAAAATGCACATATTGGGCCTGCACCGAACGCAGCCCGGGCACCACGGCCTGCAGCGCACTCAGGAGTTTTTGTTGGCGAAAGGGAGAGAGGGCGGGACTGCCGGGCAACTGCAACATAGATAGGCTTCCGAGGTCATCAGCAAAGCCCGCATGATACTGTATCCGCCCAAGGCCCGGCCAGCATTGGGCGCGAGTTTGTGCTCAGGGGGCTGGTCGAAATAATATTTACATTCGGTCGCACCTGGGCCATCACTGCTGCGTTACGTTTCTTGGTAAGGGAGCGGCCATTACCTGCGAACCGCGCCTTGCATTGACGACCCAGGCACGCCCTCGGTGTTGACAATATTATTCCGACCAGCCCCCTTACCAGCGCGCCGCGTCGCCGAGTTCGCGCATGACCTCGTTGAGGGAACCCTCGGTGTTTTGCACCACGCACACCAGGTTGCCGATTCCACAAACCGACAGCTGCGGTCCCCTGACGATCCAGCCACCGGGTGGCGTCCAGCCGTTGACCTGGGTAAACATGGAGAGCTGATCGGCATTGCCCTGGACAATGCGTTTGTAGTCATGGGCAAACTTGGCCAGGCCACCGAGTTGTTCCTGCGGCAACATGCCATAGCCTTCGAGAAACATACCGTCATCACGGTACATGCAAACGGCCATCACCCCATCCAGCGCCAGTAGTTGTTTAATCATGGCCATACCTCACTGTCCGAGGGCAGCATAGGCCGCTTCGTAATCCACCTTGCTGTTGGGCACGACCACACCATAGCCGGCGTTGACAATGGCGGTCCAGTCAAAACCGACAAAGGTAAAACCCTCGATGGGATAAAAGCCCTGCATGCCGGTCATTTTTTCCCAGCCACGCGCCTGCATGGTGGCAATGGCCATGTTGGCGATGCAGACGTGGCAGAGCAGGTCGAGTACGGTTTCATTCAGGTCGGTGCCGGGGGCAATCTGGTGTGCCTCCAGTTCGCCCTTGTCGGAATATTGAAAGGCGGCGGCGACGCCGTCCAGTTTCATGAGATCGTTTAACGCTGGCATGGGTATTGTCTCCCTGTTGTTCTGTGCTTTTTTGTTGGTTGTTGGCTGCGGCGCGCCGAGCTAGATGAGTTCGCCTTCCTGATGCGGGACCTTGTCGCGCATCAGGTCCATGACGGCATTCAATGCGTTGGCCTGATTGCCGATAAAACAAAAGACATTGGCGATGACGCAGACACTAAACTGCTGACCCCGCACCACCCAGCCACGCGCCGGGGCGCAACCACAGTCTGTCCCCAGGCCCTTCATCATATCCGCCTGCATATGCACCGCCATGGTGGTCGCCCGACACATGATAGAGGCCATACGGGCCTTGTCATCATCCAGCTGACCCTGGCAGCTAAAGCGGTCTCCCCGGTAAGAATATTCACCTGCGGCAATCACACCGGGGATCGCCACCAGTTCGTCGATTAGACTCATACGTTACCCCTCTGATTCGACGTGAGAAAATTGTTATTGTTTTCTGTAACAGCTGTCGCCTATTAATAGCGCTGTGGGCTATTGATTGCAAGCACTGTCAGGGTCGCAGCGCCAGCCCGCAATTGACACGTTGGCAAAGACAGGCGATGATGATGCTCCTGAATAAACACATAATTTTTCTGCCGTGTCATCCGCACCCACACCCATTCGCATCGCTACGCCCTGGCGTTGTCTGTTTGCCAGCCTCTATGATGCCCTGGTGTTGCTGGCCTTGTGCTTTCTCGCCATGGCCATTATTACCCCGTTTTTTAACAGCCACGACATGACCCAGCGCCTGCTTGCCGGTCTGTATTTGCTGGCGGTGATTGTGGCCTTCTATTTATGGTTCTGGACCCATGGCGGGCAGACGATCGGCATGCGTGCCTGGCGTCTGCAACTGCTGACCCATGAGGGGCAACCCATTCGTCCGGCCCAGGGGCTGTTGCGTCTGGGGACGGCCCTGCCCCCGTGGTTAGGCCTTGGGATCGCGCTGCTGCTGGCGAGCGTGTCCGCGGAAAAACTACCGCCGTCATTCCGCGGCCTGCACGCCTATGCCCTCTGGCTGTGTCTGTTGTGCCTGTTGTGGATCCTGTGGCACAACCGCGCCGCGGGCTGGCGCAGCCGGCTTACCCGGACCGAGGTGCGTTTGCTGCCGGCCAAAAACAAGGCGGCCTAACGAATGCGGCGTATGCCGTAAATACCGAGGGCGATCACCAAAAAGGTGGGCAGGCTGGCCCCCAACCAGGGGGGCAAGGCGTAGACAATCCCAACCTGCCCAATGAGCCGATCCAGAATATAAAAGATCAGGCCGACCAGGAATCCCAGAAAGATCCGCTGTCCCACCCCACCCTGGCGCAGGGAACCGAATACAAACGGCAC
>JAWOIE010000214.1:0-17221 GCA_046484825.1 Gammaproteobacteria bacterium
TACAAGTTTGAGTAATACAAGCTGGGTAATCACTACCATTACCCTGCTCATCCACATAAACGCTGCTTGGGAAGACTCCCGCATACATGCTCTGCCGGGAGTAGACGATGAGGTGAGTGGGCAACTAGCGATTGAGACAGCACAGTGTGATAACCACCGGGCAGGTGTTCTGACCCTGGCACTGTGATAAACGGCTAACAACACGAGCATGCGTAGCCTAATACGGTGGGATTGGGATCTATTGCTTGCTCCAGGCGGCCAGGAAAATCGTCGCCATAAAACACGAATGCACGGTGGTGAACACTGTGTCGGTAGAAGACCCCACGTCGCGATTCAGTCTCACATGAGGCTGTACGCCCCTGAGGCACCAAAAGCGCGCCCCCTCTGCTGCAACTATCTTGCGCGGGGCATGCGGGCGCACATGCGCCGTATAATCGCCTCTTCCACGCAAAATAAAAAAAGGCGGCCAGGGCCGCCTTTCGATCACTCGCTATCGCGCGAATGTTTATCCTTCAGGAGGGCATGCCTCAGGCCAGGTCCTCGACCAGCGAGGCGCGGATGTTTTCCGCCACTACGATCTCGGTGCGACAGTGTTCGTGATCGACACCCATTGTGATTTTCGCACCCGCCCTGGCATCCCTGGCCATGGCGTCGCTGAGTTCAAAGCGCATGAAGTGCACGGCCGAGGTCTTATCGGCGGTATCCCGCTCCAGGTCTTCATCGGCAATGGCATAGGACTTGTCATGGCCTTCGACACCGACCCAGACCTTGTCTTCCACGCCGATCAGTTTGGCCAGTTCCTGTTTGCGCTCTTCGATATCGGGATACTCGATCATGAAGGTCGCCTTCCAGTTACGGCCATCCGGGATCAGGGGATTGTAGACCGCCAGTTCATCTTCGATACCGGCGCGGTCAAAGATCTTTTCAATGCGCAGCATTTCCTGCACCTGATACTGCATGGTGAGCTGGTCTTCAAAGTACAGGGTCATGTGCGGATTGAGTTCGACCTGCCGATCTTTCTTGTGCGCGATCACGCGGGCGCGAAAATCGTTGCGCTGCTCGGCGTATTCTTCCAGACTCATCAGGTCTTCGCGTGTTAAATGTGCCATGTGTCTTACCTTGTGCGTAAAGTGTGGGCTTAAATACCGTAGGCCTTGCGTAACAGTCCCATGGGATGGGTTGGTTCACTGCCATCGTTGAGGCCGTTGGCGATCTGGTGACCCGCCATGGGGCAATCGCTGGTGTAGTAATTGGCCTCGCTATTCTGCACCCGACCGACCACGGGGCGGCCGATTTTCATGGAAATATCGTGATACTCGGACTTCACCGCATAGGTGCCGTCATGTCCCGAGCAGCGCTCAATGGCGTCCACCTCGGTATCGGGGATCATCTGCAGAATGTCGCGGGTCTTCATACCGATATTCTGCACCCGCTGGTGACAGGCAACATGATAGGCGACCTTGCCCAGGGACTGTTTAAATTCGGTATTCATCAAACCGTCCCTGTTGCGCAGGTGCAAATATTCAAAGGGATCGAAAATCGAGGCCTTGATCTTTTGCAGCTCGGCATCCTCGGGAAACATCAGGGGCAACTCCTGCTTGAACATGAGCACGCAGGAGGGAATCGGCGCAATTATATCCCAGCCATCATCGATGAGCTTGCTGAGCTGTGGTGCATTGGCCTCTTTGGCGCGCGCGACGGACTCGAGATCGCCCAGCTCCAGTTTGGGCATGCCGCAACACTGTTCCTGATCGACCAGTTTGACCTCGATGCCGTTGTGGCGCAGCACCGCGAGCAGGTCTTCACCCATATCCGGTTCGTTGTAGTTGCCATAACAGGTGGTAAAAATCGCCACCTTGCCGGTGGTCCGGCTGCCGGCCTTGACCTCGGTAGGGGCCGCGCTCTGGCGTGCCTCGCGTTTACGCAGGGTGTCACTGTGGTATTTGGGGAGCTTGGCCTTGCTGGAGACCCTGAGGGTCTTTTCCAGTACCCCGCGGGTCACGGCCATCTCATTGGCGGTGTTGACGAAATTGACCACCACCGGGATGCTGGCCATTTTGCCGACGGTATCGGTGGAAGACAGCAATTTGTCGCGGAAAGATGCGCCTTCCTTTTTAAACTTGACCGCCTTGGCGCGCAGCATGAGATGCGGAAAGTCCACATTCCAGTCGTGTGGCGGCACATAGGGGCACTTGGTCATGTAACACAGGTCACAGAGATAACAGTGCTCTACCACCTTCCAGTAATCTTTTTTGGCGACGCCATCGACTTCCATGGTGTCCGATTCATCGACCAGGTCAAACAGGGTGGGAAACGAGTTGCACAGGCTTACACAGCGGCGACAGCCATGACAGATGTCATAGACACGCTCCAGTTCGGAAAATAACTTTTCTTCGTTATAAAAGTCCGGCGATTTCCAGTCCAGTGGATGGCGAGTCGGTGCTTCGAGACTGCCTTCGCGAGTGCCCTCTGTTTTTGCGCCCATGGTTGCGTTCCTTCGTGTTTGAGTTTTTGTTAATGGTTGTCACGGGGAAGACAATGACCGGGGCCTGGGGCCCCGGTATTATCTGCATCAGGGGCAGTCCTAGTCGTCCAGGGCGTCCAGGGCTTTCTGATAGCGATTGGCGTGTGAACGCTCCGCCTTGGCCAGGGTTTCGAACCAGTCGGCGATTTCATCAAAGCCTTCGGCACGGGCGTCCTTGGCCATCCCCGGGTACATATCGGTGTACTCGTGGGTTTCACCGGCAACGGCAGCCTTCAGGTTGTCGGCGGTGGGACCAATGGGCAGGCCTGTGGCGGGGTCGCCGGTCTGTTCCAGATATTCCAGATGGCCGTGGGCATGGCCGGTTTCACCTTCGGCGGTGGAACGGAACAGTGCCGCGACATCGTTGTAACCTTCAACGTCGGCCTTTGATGCGAAGTACAGGTAACGACGATTTGCCTGGGATTCACCGGCAAAGGCGTCCTTCAGGTGTTGTTCGGTCTTGCTACCTTTAAGGTTAGCCATGATTTGTTTCCTCCGTTTGTTAAAAACACTAGCTCAGTCTTACGATACCTCTAAACCGATTAGTTTAGACTAATTCTAAAGCGGTGCTGCAAAGATAGTGCAGCACACAGTAACTGTCAAGACTTAGTCTAAATTTGCCGTCGGTGTCGGCTAATTTGACCTCCCTGAGCACTATCCGCTACCTTATGCCACCGCTCGAACCCCGGTCAATTGATGCAGGACAGATACCGTGACAAAAAAGGCAACCACAAAAAAATCAAGCCAAAATAAGGCGTTAGACTTTGAGTCTGCCCTCCATGAGCTGGAAAGCCTGGTGGACCGCATGGAACAGGGCGAAACCACCCTGGAAGAGTCACTCACCGACTTCGAACGCGGCGTGGCCCTGTTTCGCCAGTGCCAGAAGGCCCTCGACGAGGCCGAGCAAAAGGTGCAGATCCTGATGAAAAACAGCGGTGCCGACAGCCTCGAACCCTTTGATGATCTGAACCCATGAGCGCCCTGGAGCATACCCTGCAGGCCTGGCGCGACCGCACCGAACGGGCCCTGCAGGCCTGGCTGCCTGCCAGCACCACCGTGCCCACTCGGCTGCACGAAGCCATGCGCTACAGCGTCCTCGGCGGGGGTAAGCGGGTGCGCCCGGTACTGGCCTATGCCAGTGGCCTGGCGGTCGGCGCCCGCATTGAGGCCATCGACGCCCCCGCCTGCGCGGTGGAGCTGATCCACGCCTATTCGCTGATTCACGATGACCTGCCCGCCATGGACGATGACGACCTGCGCCGGGGCCAGCCGACCTGCCACCGGGCCTTTGATGAGGCCACCGCCATCCTCGCTGGCGACGCCCTGCAAAGCCTGGCCTTTCAGATCCTGACCCGCCAGGCGGATCCGGCCCTGCCCCCGGCACAGCGCCTGGAAATGCTCGACACCCTGGCGCTGGCCAGTGGCTCGCGCGGCATGGCCGGTGGCCAGGCCATCGACCTGGACGCCGTGGGCAGGGAGATCAGCATTGCCGAGCTGGAAAACATGCACATTCACAAGACCGGCGCCCTGATCCGCGCCAGCGTCAAGCTGGGGGCCCTGTGCCACGCCGAGGTCGACCCTGCGCTGCTGGAGCAGCTGGACCACTATGCCAAGTGCATTGGCCTGGCCTTTCAGGTGCGCGACGACATCCTCGACGAGGAGAGCGATACCGAGACCCTCGGCAAGACCCAGGGGGCCGACCGGGCGCTCAACAAGCCCACCTATACCAGTATTCTTGGCCTGGACGCGGCCCGGGAGCTGCTGCAGGAGCTGCACGCCGACGCCCTGACCGGCCTGGAGGCCTTCGGCGAGCGGGCCGAGGCCCTGCGCTGGCTGGCCGGCTACATTGTCACCCGCAAGCATTAGCCTGAATTATGCCGGCATTGTGATGCTGATTTGCATCGGGCGGAGGAAAACCGCATGATCCGCCGCCGGAGTACCATATAATCAGATCATGCCATCACTATTAGAAAATATTGCTGATCCCAGAGATCTGCGCGAACTGTCCACCGAGCAGTTACTGCAACTGGCCGATGAGCTGCGCCAGTTCCTCATCCAGTCGGTCAGCAGCACCGGCGGGCACCTGTCGGCCGGGCTCGGCACGGTGGAACTGACCATTGCCCTGCACCACGTCTTTAACACCCCGGAAGACCGTATCGTCTGGGATGTCGGCCATCAGAGTTACCCGCACAAGATCCTCACCGGGCGCCGGGAACTCATGGGCAGTCTGCGGCAAAAGGACGGCCTGTCCGGATTTCCGCGCCGCGACGAAAGCCCCTATGACACCTTCGGTGTCGGCCACTCCAGTACCTCGATCAGTGCCGCCCTGGGCATGGCCCTCGGCGCCAAACACCGCGGTGAAGACCGTAAGGTGGTAGCCGTCATCGGTGATGGCGCCCTCACCGCCGGCATGGCCTTTGAGGCCCTCAATCACGCCGGTGACCTGGACGCCAATCTGCTGGTCATTCTCAATGACAACGACATGTCCATCTCACCCAATGTCGGCGCACTCTCCAATCACCTCGCCAAGATCCTTTCCGGCAAGCTCTATTCCAGCATGCGTGAGGGCAGTAAAAAGGTACTGGGCAAAATGCCCTCGGTGTGGGAACTGGCGCGACGCACCGAAGAACACGTCAAGGGCATGGTCGTGCCCGGCACCCTGTTTGAAGAACTGGGATTCAACTACATCGGCCCCATTGATGGCCACGACCTCGGTACCCTGATCAAGACCTTGCACAACCTGCGTGACCTGAGTGGCCCACAGTTTTTGCATATCGTCACCACCAAGGGCAAGGGCTACCCGCCGGCCGAGGAAAACCCCTGCGCCTATCACGGCGTCGGTCGCTTTCAGCCGGAGTCGGGCAAGCTGGAAAAGGCCCCCGCCAGCGGGCCCACCTATACCCAGGTCTTTGGCGACTGGCTGTGTGACATGGCGCGGCTCGACGAACGCCTGATTGCCATTACCCCGGCCATGCGCGAGGGCTCCGGCCTGGTGCGTTTTTCCGAGGAATTTCCCCAGCGCTATTTTGACGTCGGCATTGCCGAGCAGCATGCGGTGACGCTGGCGGCCGGCATGGCCTGTGAAGGCGCCAAGCCCGTGGTCGCCATTTATTCCACCTTTTTGCAGCGCGCCTATGACCAGCTCATCCATGATGTGGCCCTGCAAAATCTCCCCGTAGTCTTCGCCATCGATCGCGCCGGTGTCGTCGGCCCCGACGGCGCCACCCATGCGGGCAGTTTTGATTTGAGCTACCTGCGCTGCATCCCCAATATGGTGATCATGGCGCCGGCGGATGAAAACGAATGTCGGCAAATGCTCTATACAGGCTATCAACACGACGGCCCCGCGGCCGTTCGCTATCCCCGTGGCAGCGGCCCCGGTACTACGATCCAGACTAAAATGACCGCCCTTCCCCTCGGCAAGGCTGAGATTAAACGCACCGGCAGTAAGGTTGCCCTGCTGGCCTTCGGTGCCATGCTCACCCCAGCGCTCGACGCCGCCGCCCGCCTGGATGCCACCGTGGTCAATATGCGCTTTGTCAAACCCCTGGATGAAAAACTCCTGGCGGAACTCGCCGGCCAGTACGAACTACTGGTGACCCTCGAAGACAATGTCCTCATGGGCGGTGCCGGCAGTGCGGTGATCGAATCCCTCGTCGCACAACAGATCAATATCCCCGTTATTAACATGGGCTTGCCCGATCATTTTCAGGAACATGCCAGTCGTGAGCAACTTTTAGCTGACGCAGGCCTGACTGCCGATGATATAATCCAGCGCGTCAACGCCGTTAGCCAACCTGGTCAACTTGCCAAGCACGCTACACTGGCATAAATTTCTCAGCTTTTTTACCCTACAGGTCAGCACGCTATGGCGGCACGTTACACCATGAAAATTATTACCGACTTTGCCGCGGCGCATTTATTGCGCGGTTATGCCGGCGAGTGCAGCCGACTGCACGGGCATAACTGGAAAGTCGAAGTGGAGATCACCACCCGCGCCCTCGATAATGTCGGCATGGGCGTCGACTTCAAGGTCATCAAGAAAATAACCAAAGACTATCTCGATCAGTGGGACCACCGTCACCTGAACGAGATACCGCCGTTTGATGAGGTGAATCCCACCGCTGAAAACATCTCGGCCAATATTTATCAGGGGCTGGGGCAACAATTAAATTCAGATAATGTGCAGGTAAGCGCGGTGACACTCTGGGAAACCGAGCGCGCCTGCGTCACCTATCGCGAAGAGCAGGACTGAAATCATGAGCACAACCACGACCAGCATCATTGAAGATGTGCAGAACCGCGCAGATACCCGTTGCATCCCCATTAATAAGGTAGGCATCAAAGACATTCGCCATCCGGTACGTGTGCGGGACCGTTCCGTCGGTGAGCAACATACCATTGCCAACTTTAATATGTATGTGAATCTGCCGCACAACTTTAAGGGCACGCACATGTCGCGCTTTGTGGAGATTCTCAATCAGCACGAACGCGATATCTCGGTGGAGTCCTTCAAAGACATGCTGCAGGAAATGACCGAGCGCCTGGAGGCCGAGTCGGGCCATATCGAAATGAGCTTTCCCTACTTCGTCAACAAAAAGGCTCCGGTCTCCGGTGTCGAGAGTCTGATGGATTATGACGTAACGTTTATTGGCGAGATCCATGGCAAAGACAACCAGATGACCATCAAGGTGGTCGTACCGGTGACCAGCCTGTGTCCCTGCTCCAAAAAAATCTCCGACTACGGCGCCCACAACCAGCGTTCACACGTCACCGTCACCGCCAAATTTCAGGAATTTATCTGGTTGGAAGAGTTGATCGACATTGTCGAGAAAGAGGCCTCGTGTGAACTGTATGGCCTGCTCAAACGCCCCGACGAAAAGAATGTCACAGAGCGTGCCTATGACAACCCCAAGTTTGTTGAAGACATGGTCCGTGATGTTGCCGCGCGCCTTAACGACGACGACCGCATTACCCGCTATGTGGTGGAATCCGAAAACTTCGAATCCATCCACAATCACTCGGCCTACGCCCTGATCGAAAAGGACAAGATGGCGAAGTAGTCAGCAGCCAAGACGTCGGTCTCAAGTGCGCGTGGTAACGCGGAGACCGACCACTACCATTTCTTGCGCAGCACCAGCAGTTCACCTTCGCGCTGCATTTCCACCCGATTGAGAAAAGACATACCCAGCAGAATATCCTGGGGCGAGCCACCCTCCAGTACCGCGCCCTCGACCTGAGTCAACTCAATCTCCCCCACCCGCACACTATCGAGCTTGACCTTGTAGGTCTTCACCGGCCCATTGGCGGTATTGGCCCAGCCGGGTGTACCCACATAACGAAAATCGATCCCCAGGCGACGGGCGGTGGCACTGTTCATCGCTACCCAGGTCGCGCCGGTATCCACCAGAAAACTCACCGGCTGCTTATTCACCGAGCCCGCGACGCTGTACATACCATGCTGGCGCATGATGCGCGCCTCCACCTGCGCACGTTTGTCAAAATGGGTGGAGATACTGGCCGTCGTCCCCACAGAGAGGGTCTGGCGCTGGCCATTGACCAGAAAGGTTGCCGCATCACTATCCGCACTGAGCAGCTTGATCCCCTGCGGCGTCGCCTCACCCTGGCGAAGTTTGTACTGCTGACCATCGACCTTGATAATGGCCATGTTGGAAAACAGACCCAGCACAGCGATATCCGAGGCGACCGCGGTATTGGCGCCAAGACCGACGAAGAGCAGGAACAAATAGCGCGGCAGATCCAGGATTGCGGTGTGACGTTTCATCACCTGACTTTATACCAGAAGTTCCCGATGAACCAGTGCGCTAATGGCAAGGCAACCGGGGAGGCCGGGGCTCCTGTGCCAGGGACAGGTCCGTTTGACGAAATAGACCCTTGTGGATTCCTGATGCGTTTTGCCAGAGGCTCCTTCGTAAATCAAAAAAGTCCCATCACAGTTCCGCCTGGACAAGCGCCCGCATCACCAACGGTACAGATGACGTAACGATAATGTTGACGGTGTGTTCGGTGTACGGGATTGGCGGCAGCGGCTATGAGCTGCGCTCAGCGTATTGCGTCGGCGAAGCCTACAACGCCACGCCCTCGTGTGTCAGCAACCAGCGCTTGCGCGCCAGCACGGGGCCGTCGGTCTTACCGGCGTAACCGCCAATACCCCGTGCGGCAACGACACGATGACAGGGAATAATCACGGGGATGGGATTGGCGCGACAGGCGTTGCCGACGGCTCGGGGGCTGCTGTTCAGTGCCCTGGCAATCTGGCCGTAGGTCCTGACCTGACCATAGGGGATGTCCTGGAGCGCCGACCAGACCCGTTGTTGAAAGACACTGCCAGCGGGACTGAGGGGAAGATTGAAGGATGTTTTATTGTGCCGAAAGTACTCAGTGAGTTGCTGTTCGATGTTCCATTCCAGCGTGCTGGGACGTTGTGGTGTGGAGGTTACGGCCCTGATAAATTCGATGTCGACCAGCCTGCCGTCGTCGACCTGGACACCGAGCCAGCCGATGGGGGATTTAAAACACCACATACAGCTCTCCTTTTATAAATGCGACTCCGAAGCTACTGTACGGTATGTCGCAATTGCTGTAACTCACGCTGCAAGACGGCGACGCGATTTTTGTCTTCGGTGACCCGTAATAATTCTTCATACATCTTGCGCGCGTCATCCAGCAGACCGGCCTTGGCCAGTGACGCCGCCGCCTGATAGCGAGCGGCCTGCGCCCAGGGGTCCATCGCCCTGACGTCGGGCAGGATGGCCGACTTCAGATACCAGCGCGCCGCCTCGGTATAGTTGCCCTGCGCCTGTCGCGATTCCGCCATCCAGAAATACAACTCCCGTTGCAGCTTTTGCTCCGGATAATATTGACTCACCTGCGCCAGCAATTCCACGGCCGCGTCATGCGCCTGCAAGCGTTGCAGATCGAATACCACCTGTAAATAACGGTCCAGGGCCTCGCGTGGCAGTTTCTGATGTTCGTGTAACAGCTTCAGCAACAGGGCGCGCCCCGGTTCAATCTTGCCACCCATCACCAGAATGCGGGCGCGTCGTAACTGCCACATAAACTGATCGACGCCCTGCGGTGGGCTGTCCATGGTGGCCATGAGCTGAGAGGCCAGTGGAATATCCGACTGACGCAGGGCGATATCGACCAGCGCATGGCGTACCGGCAATGGAATGTCCGTCACCGCAGGAACACTGTCTGACTGCAAAAACAGTGCCTTGATTAAGGTTTCATGTGCGGCAAGTTTTTTGGCCCGTTGCATGTACAAGACCGCCGCCTGTTCGACGATATTGTTCTGCTGCCCCTTGAGCAGCAAAAAGGCATAGAGGGCGCGACCCTTTAAATGGTCGGTGGTCTCGACGTGTCTGGCATACTTAAGCCAGTTTTCATCGTCGCCAATGAGCAGACCCTGCTGATTGCCGAGTTGCTGCGCCGCTTCAATATAGGCCTGCCAGAGTCCATCGGCGTCCATGTGCGTGAACAGACCACCGGGCAGGGTGCCGGGCTCGACCAGCGCCACGAGGTGTTCGAGGGCATTCACCGCGGCAAAGCGATCGCCACTATGGCGCGCGGCCTCGGCCACCACCGCCCAGAGACGATGCTTGAGACGTTCATCCACCCACTTGCCACGCAATTGGCGCAGCGCGGCCTGCAGGACTTTTTTCGCCTCGCGCTCACCGCCGCGCAACTGCGTGACCAGGTAGAGCATGCCGGCCTCGGGGTCCTTGGTATGCTGACTCAGTAACGCCGCCGCCTCTTCCACATGATTATTCAATAATAAAATCCGCGCCCAGCGCAGCCGATCCTGCTCACCCTGCTGGCCATAGTCCTGCTGGTAACGCTGCTCGGCGGTGTAGGCATCCTGCATCAGGCCCGCCTCAAGATAGGTCTCGATGACCTGACGCCGCCATAAGGCCAGCCACTGCCGGTTTTGCGCCTCGCTCAGCGAGGGCGATAGCCAGATCAGAGCCTGTAATACCCGACGGGCCTCATGCGGTTGTTGGTGAGCCAGCAGGGCGCGGGCGCGCAGGGTCCGGGCCCAGAGCAAAAACTCACTGGACAGATTGCCGGGAAATGCGTTGCTGCGCGCAATGAGTCGCGGCCAGTCCCGGGTCTGTTCATACAAAACCAGACGTTCACGCTCCCACGCCATCCAGCCTTCGATATCCTGACTCGGATCGGGCTGCTGTTCATCCAGGAGTTGTAGCACCAGCTGGAAGGCATGGTTCTCTTTTAACGCCAGCAGCTCGTCAAGGCGTTCCTGCGCCGCCAGCGGCAGGCACAGCAGCAGCAACGCCAGTCCAGAACAACAGCGTCGTGCGAGTGAGGGTAAGTGGCGGGCTTTCATCATCTGCATCATAAAAAAAACGGGCATCGCTTGTGGCGATACCCGTCCTGTAGTTTACCTTGCGGAACACGCCACCAATGTGACGGCCGACACGTCTTATCGACTGGCCAGCTTTTCCTTGATACGCGCGGATTTACCGGAGCGATCACGCAGGTAATAGAGTTTGGCGCGACGCACGTCGCCACGACGCTTGACTTCAATGGCCGCAATGCTGGGGCTGTGTGTCTGGAAGACACGCTCAACACCTTCGCCGTGTGAAATCTTGCGTACGGTAAAGGCGGAATCCAGACCACGGTTACGTTTGGCAATCACCACGCCTTCATAGGCCTGCAGACGCTCGCGGTTACCTTCTTTGACCTTCACCTGAACCACAACGGTATCGCCCGGACCGAATTCAGGGACATCCTGCTTCAGCTGCTCGGCGTTCAGTTCATCGATAATATTTGCCATGACCTTCTTCTCCAAAGTCGAATCTTGAAATTATAACTTATTCCGCTTCATTCTCGCGAATAAACTCCGCCAATAAATTCTGCTGCTCGGCGTCCAGTTCCACCTGCTCCAGCAGGTCCGGACGCCTGAGCCAGGTCCGCCCCAGCGCCTGTTTGTGGCGCCAGCGCTTGATGGCCTGGTGGTCGCCGCTCTTGAGTACCTGCGGTATGCCCATGCCATCGACTTCTTCCGGCCGGGTAAAGTGCGGGTAATCCAGCAGGCCCTCTGCAAACGAGTCTTCGCTCGCCGAGTCCTGATGCCCCAGGGCTCCGGGCAACAACCGGGTTATACCGTCGATGATCACCATGGCCGCCAGCTCACCGCCACTCAGGACGTAGTCACCAATGGACCATTCTTCATCAATCTCGGCCTTGATAATGCGCTCATCAATGCCTTCGTAGCGGCCGCAAACCATGACCAGTCCGGGGCGGCTAGCCAGCTCCTGCAGGCCGCGATGGTCGACCTTGCGGCCCTGTGGCGAGAGGTACACCACCCGGCTGCCGCGGTTGGCCTCGCGCGCCGCGGCAATGGCGTCGCGCAGGGGCGGCAGCATCATGACCATGCCGGGGCCACCGCCGTAGGGTCTGTCGTCCACGGTGTGGTGCGTATCCGTGGTGTAGTCACGCGGGTTCCAGGTAAACAGGTCCAACAGGCCCTGTTTGGTGGCGCGACCCGTGATCCCATACTCCGCCAGGGTCTTGATCATGGGCGGAAACAAAGTGACCACATCAATTCGCATACTGTCTGTTCCTTAAAACTCCGGGTCCCAGTCAACAATAATGACTTTGCCGGAGATATCCACGGAGACAATCACATCTTCGAGGATAAACGGGATGAGTCGCTCCTGCGGCTCGCTCCCGGCAATCTGTTGCTGAGCCACCAACACGTCATTGGCGCCGGTTTCCAGCATCTGCGTGACCTGGCCCAGCTCGTCCCCTTGCTGGGTCACCACCCGGCAACCGATCAGGTCGGCCCAGTAGTAGCCATCTTCCAGTTCCGGCAACTGCTGGCGGGTAATGGCGATTTCGGTCTTGAGCAGCTCGCGGGCGGCATCCCGGTCGTTACAGCCGACCAGGTGCGCCACAATCCCCTCGCCATGGACTCGACCGTCCTGCAACTCAACCGGTTGCCAGGTCTTGCCCTGTTTTAAATACCACGGGGAGTAATTCAGAATATTCTGTCGCGGCCGGGTATAGGAATAGACCTTTACCCAACCCTTAACACCGTAGATCCCGGAGATACGGCCAACCGCAACATACTCATCCCCTGTCTCGACGGACATGGGTAGTAACGTTACGCAGCCTTTTCCTTCAGCAACTGGCTAACCCGATCAGTCGCCTTGGCGCCCTGACCCAGCCAGTGGTCGATGCGATCGCGATCGAGATTCAGACGGATTTCCTGACCCTTGGCCACCGGGTTAAAGAAGCCCACACGTTCGATATAGCGACCGTCGCGACGGTTACGGCTGTCGGTGACCACAATGTGGTAGTAGGGGCGCTTCTTGGCGCCGCCGCGTGATAAACGAATGCTAACCATCGTCTCGTCAATTCCTCAAAAGTAAGTAAATACAGTCCCCCAGGCAGGGGTCGTGTAAAAGTCGGCCATTGTACTGAAAATTGTCCAAATGTGAAGGGGTTAAGTGATTAAAATCCACCGAAACCCGGCGGCATCCGCCCCGCCATGCCCCGCATCATATTTTTCAGGCCGCCCTTGCCCATTTTCTTCATCATTTTCTGCATCTGGGTAAATTGCTTGAGCAGGCGGTTGACGTCCTGCACCTGCAGGCCGGCGCCAGCGGCGATACGGCGCTTGCGGGAACCCTTGATAATTTCAGGTTTAACGCGCTCCTGTGGCGTCATGGAGAGAATTATCGCCTCCATGTGGTCCATTTGCCGGTCGTTGACCATATCGGCGGCGCCGGCGGGGAGCTGGCCCATACCGGGCAACTTGTCCATGAGGCTACCGAGCCCTCCCATTTTTTTCATTTGTACAAACTGCATACGCAGGTCGTTGAGGTCAAATCCCTTACCTTTCTTAAGCTTTTTAGCCAGTTTTTCGGCCTCGGCCACATCGACCTGCTGGCTGGCCTGCTCCACCAGGCTGACCACGTCACCCATACCGAGAATACGCGAGGCGACCCGATCCGGGTGAAACGGCTCGAGGGCGGTGGTCTTTTCACCAACACCGAGAAATTTGATGGGTTTGCCGGTGATCTGACGAATGGACAGGGCGGCCCCGCCGCGCGCGTCACCGTCGGTCTTGGTCAGCACCACCCCGGTCAGGGGCAGGGCATCGTTGAAGGCCTTGGCGGTATTGGCCGCGTCCTGCCCACTCATGCTGTCGACCACAAAGAGGGTTTCCACCGGCTGGACGGCCGCATGCACCTGCTGGATCTCGCTCATCATATCGGCGTCGATATGCAGACGGCCGGCGGTGTCGACAATCAGGACATCATGATTCTGCACCCGGGCATGTTGCAGGGCCGCCGTGGCGATAGCTGCGGGTTGCTGGCTGGCCTCTGAGGGGAACCAGTCGGCACCGACCTCGGCCGCGACCGTCTGCAACTGCTGGATCGCCGCCGGGCGATAGATGTCGGCACTGACGACCAGGACCTTTTTTTTCTGCTGCTCAATGAGATAGCGCGCCAGCTTGGCGGTGGTGGTGGTCTTGCCCGAGCCCTGCAGGCCCGCCATGAGAATCACGGCCGGGGGCCTGGCGGAGAGATTCAGCCCCGCATTGGCATCACCCATGAGATGGACCAGCTCGTCATTGACGATCTTGATCAGGACCTGCCCCGGGGTGAGGCTCTTGAGCACTGCTTCACCGACGGCACGCGCGCGCACGTGGTCGATAAAGTCCCGCGCGACCGGCAGGGCGACATCGGCCTCCAGCAAGGCCATGCGCACCTCACGCAGGGTATCTTTTATATTGTCTTCGGTGAGGCGGCCGACACCACGCAGATTGCGTACCGTCTTGCCGAGGCGTTCGCTTAAACCGTCAAACATGAAACCTATCCACAGATTGAACCAAGGGGAAGGCGATTATAGCGTGAAAGTCTCTTTGCCGTTGAGTAAAAATAACGTGCGACCGGGCATGGCCTGCTGGCACTCGACGAAGATATTCTGTTCCTCGCCGGGTTTGGTGTGGCTGATATAAATGTCAGGCTCGTGCTCGAGCTTGGCGAGGTCCGCGGCCAGCAGCTGCGGGCAGTAGTGGCCGGCGCGGCGACACAGGTCAATGTCTTTGTTGGCAAAGGCGGCCTCGACCATGAGGACATCCAGGCGCTCGCCGGCATTCAGTGCCTGCCAGAGGCTATCGTTGCTACTGGTGTCACCACTGAAGACAAACACGCCGTGACCACTATTAATGCGATAGCCACAGCCCGGTACGATATGATTGACAGGGATCATTTCGAAATCGCGGCCATTGAGGATAACGTGTTCATTGTGCGCGAGGACGTTAAAGCTCATTACCGGTGCGGACGTGCTGGGCAGACGGGAGAAGTCCGGCCAGATGACATTATTGAAAATATGCTGTTGCAGCGCGGCAATGGTCTCGGCGCGGGCGTGCACCTGTAGCGGTTCACGGATACGGTCAAAAATGGTATCGACCAGCAAGGGCAGGCTGGCAATATGGTCCAGATGCGAATGGGTCAGAAACACATGCTTGATGTGGCTCATCTCTTCCAGGGACAGGTCACCGACGCCTGTACCGGCATCGATGAGCACATCATCATCCACCAGCAGTGAGGTGGTGCGCAAATTGGCACTGACGCCGCCGCTACAACCCAATATTCTGATCTGCATATGCTACCTGCCGACGTACACAGCCCGGGGATACACAACCCGGCGCTGGTGTCTCACGTCCTGTCCTCGCTCTGTTAATCTCTGTTCTTGATCATGCCATTAGTCGTATCAGGCAGAATGCTATCTCGGTCACAAGTCCATCGCCTTCAAAAACAGGTATCGGACAACAACTTCCCAAACTATAGCCTGAATTTTCCCAAAAGTGTCGAAATACCGCCCGGCACGAAAAACACCTTCTCAGCCCGGGATCCATGTGCGATGATCAATCCAAAGCACTAACGGAAACAGGTATTTCGATGACGGTAACCATTCTCAGCAGCCTGGCGATCGCGCTCTATATATTAGGCAGCGCCATGATCATCCGACAGCTGCGCGGCAATACCCTCGACCACGGCAAATTCCGCCGTCAGGTACAGGCCGCCGGCGGCACGGCCCTGCTCCTGCACAGTTTTGCCCTCTACTTTACCCTGCTCACCGCGGGCGGCATTGATATCGGCTTTTTCAGCATTCTCTCCCTGGTCGCCTGGCTGGCGGTCGCCCTGCTGCTCGTTGTCACCTTGCAGGATTCGGTGGAGTGCCTTGGCGTCATCGTCTTTCCCTTTGCCGCCCTGGCCCTGCTGCTGCGCCTGATTTACCCCCAGCAACAGTTATTGTCGCAGGCACTGTCGCCGGGGCTGGAGTTTCACATTCTGACCTCCCTGCTCGCCTATAGCCTGCTGGCCATCGCGGCGGTACAGGCCGTGTTGCTGTATTTTCAGGACACCCAGCTGCACAACAAGCACCCCGGCGGCTTTATTCGCGCCTTGCCACCGCTGGAGAGTATGGAAAAGCTGCTCTTCAAGCACCTGGTCCTGGGGTTTTTGGTGCTCTCCATTTCGCTGGCCAGCGGCATACTGTATTTGCAGGATATGTTCGCCCAGCACATTGTGCACAAAACCATTTTGTCGATCTTTGCCTGGCTGGTCTTCGCCGTGCTGCTGCTCGGCCGCTGGCGGTTTGGCTGGCGCGGCCGCGTCGCCATCCGCTGGGTACTCAGCGGTTTCCTGCTGCTGATGCTGGCCTACTTCGGCAGCAAGTTTGTCATTGAGCTGCTACTCAACCGTTAATCCGCCGCCCGGAACGCTTGACGGCCTGCTATAGGGAAATGACAATGCACAGCGTGTACATAGCGAGAGGTTCTACCTCCCTTGGATGATATTCCCCTTAGCGCCCTTGTCGGTGCCCTGATCTTTCTGCTCCTGGTTTCGGGTTTTTTCTCCGGCTCTGAAACCGGCCTCATGAGCCTGAATCGCTATCGCCTGCGCCACCTGGTGGATAAAAAAATCCGTAGCGCCATGCGCGCGCAAAACCTGCTCGCCGCTCCGGAAAAGCTTATTGGCCTGATCCTGCTGGGCAACAACTTTGTCAACATCCTGGCCTCCGCCATTGCCACCATTATCGGCATGCGTCTTTTTGGTGAGCCCGGCATACTGGTCGCCACCATTACCCTGACGGTGGTGGTGCTGATTTTTGCCGAGGTCACCCCCAAGACCCTGGCCGCCCTGCACCCGGAGCGTTTTGCGCTGCCTGCGGCGCTCATCCTCCAGCCCATGCTCAAACTGCTGTATCCGGTTGTCTGGCTTGTAAATCTGGCGACCCGGGGGATTTTTAAAATACAAGGATTACGGCAGATTTTATGAGAAACAGGGAGTTTTTGAGGGCGCCTTTGAGTCTTATAAAAAGGCATTGAGCCTGGCAACCGAATTTAACAACCGAAAGGAAATGGCTGATATCCACCTGGCCCTTGCCATAAATACTATGGTCAGGGGAAAAGCTAACGAAGCCTTGGTTTATGCTGAGAATGCCCTTGCCATTTCCGGCGAAATAGGTGCAATGAAAGAAAAAAACAAGGCACTGAATATTTTGTCGGACATTTACCTCTCAAATGGCGATACATCAAAAGCATTCATTTTTCACAAGGCGTATACTGAAGTTAAAGATACACTATCGGCCATCAGTCAACTTGAAACAATTGAAAATATTGAAGCCCGCTAC
>JAWOIE010000109.1:0-15105 GCA_046484825.1 Gammaproteobacteria bacterium
AGGCGGGACTGACGGTGCTGCTGGTGGAACAGAAGCTGCCGTTCGCGCGTCGGGTCGGCAAGCAGTTTGTCATTATGGACAAGGGTCGCCAGGTGGCCGCCGGTGACATGGCGTCCCTGAGCGATGCACAGGTGAAGGAATATCTGACGGTGTGAGCCGGTGCCGTGGACGACTCCGCCATTTTTGATCGCGTCAGGCAATCAAGAAATGTGAGAAAAATAAAAATCGTATTTTTATTTTTCGTGCCCTGATTAATTCATCCATGAATAAATCAGAGCACCCTGAAAATAGCGGCGTCGGGTTTAGCGGGCGAGTATATCCCTCAGGTTGGCCAGGTGCGCGCGGCCACGCTCCTGGCGTTCTTCTTCCGGGACTTCCACGCCCTGGCCCTGCCACTTGAGACTCTCCTGCGGCAGTTCTTCAATAAAGCGACTCGGTTCACAGTCGATGACCTCACCGAAGCGTTTGCGTTTTTTGCACAGGGTCAGGGTGAGTGTGCGTTGCGCGCGGGTGATGCCTACGTAGGCGAGGCGGCGTTCCTCTTCGATATTGTCTTCGTCGATACTACTGCGGTGCGGCAACAGGTTTTCCTCCATGCCGACCAGAAACACATGGGGAAACTCCAGGCCCTTGCAGGCATGCAGGGTCATGAGGTGGACCTGATGACTGCGGTCATTGTCTTCATCGCGGTCCAGGGTATCGAGCAGGGTGAGTTTGTTGACCAGGTCGCCGAGACTGGCCTCGGGTTCCTTGCGGTGCAGGTTGCGCAACCAGCCCACCAGGTCCATGACGTTGGCCATTTTGCGCGTGGCGATGTCCGGGTCCTTGCTGGTGTCCATTAACCACTGTTCGTAATTCATATCCCTGAGCAATTGCTCGACCACGGCGATGGGGTCCTTTTGTTCCAGGGTGGTCTCCAGACGACTGAACCAGCGCACAAAGTCGCGCAGGTTGCTAGTGGCCTTGGGGCTCAGGGCCTGACCCAGCAGGTCGCTCCAGCAGGCAGTGAACAGGGAACAGTCCTGAGCGTTGGCGAAGTGGCTGAGTTTTTCCAGGGTGCCGGGACCAATACCGCGACGCGGGGTATTGGCAATCCGCAAAAAGGCATTGTCATCATCGGGATTGGCCAGCATGCGCAGGTAGGCCATGACGTCCTTGATCTCCGTATAGGCGAAAAACGACATGCCGCCGCTGAGGTAATAGGGAATATTGTGTTCACGCAGGAGGCGCTCAAACAGGCGCGACTGATGATTACCGCGATAGAGAATGGCGTAGTCATCATAGCGACTCTGTTTGCGAAACTGATGATGGATCAATTCCGAGACGACCTGTTCCGCCTCCTGTTCCTCATCGGCGGCGCGAATAATGGCAATAGGGTCGCCGTTACCCAGCTCGCTCCAGAGACGTTTTTCAAATACATGCGGATTATTGGCGATAAGACTATTGGCGGCATGCAGTATGGTGGTGGTCGAACGATAGTTCTGTTCCAGTTTGATCACGCGCAGATTGACAAAGTCATCCTTGAGCAGTGACAGGTTTTCCGGTTGGGCGCCGCGCCAGGCATAGATGGATTGATCATCGTCACCCACCACGGTGAGGCCATTGCGATCCCCGACCAGCTGTTTTACCAGGGCGTACTGCGTGGCATTGGTGTCCTGGTACTCATCCACCAGCAGGTAACGAATGCGGCCGCGCCATTTTTGTAAAATGTCATCACGGTCACGAAACAGGACCACCGGCAGCATGATCAGGTCATCAAAGTCGACGGCGTTATAGGTCTTGAGGCAGCGGTTGTACTCCAGATAGAGTTTGGCCGCCGCCTGTTGCATGCTGTCCGTGGCCTGTCGCAGTGCGTCTTCCGGCGTGACAAAGGCATTCTTCCACTGGCCGATCTGCCGGCGCGTCGCCTCGGCCTGATTGCCCGGGTCCCCATACTGGCGGCGCATCAGTTCCTTGACCAGGTTGATGGTGTCGGTGTCATCGTAGATGGAAAAGCCGGCCTTGTAGCCCAGGGCCTTGAGCTCGTGGCGAATGATGTCGAGGCCGAGGGTATGAAAGGTCGAGACGCGCAGGCCCCGGGTCTTTTCCCGGGGCATGAGTTGCTGCACGCGCTGTTTCATTTCGCGGGCGGCCTTGTTGGTAAAGGTTACCGCGGCAATGCTGTTGGCGGGGAGCTGGCAGGTCTCGATGAGATAGGCGATTTTCTGCGTGATCACACGGGTCTTGCCACTGCCGGCGCCGGCCAGGACCAGCAGGGGGGCATCGACGGTCTGCACGGCGGCGCGTTGGGCGGGATTGAGCTGTGGTGACATGGGGGCATTCTATAGGGCTGGCGTGCGTAAATCAGCGTTGACAATAACGGGTGGCCGTGCCGTTCACGCCCGCGGTGGACGGCGCGCCAGGATTGAGTCTTTACCTATTAATATCACTGGACAGATTTGCTACAATCGTGCGCCCGTAAAAGCCGGCCTGGAGCAGACCGGTTTCGACGGACGCGGCCCCTTTTCGCCTTTGGCGTATTATCTATATTTATCAGGTAGTTACTTGCATGCCAATGTGACGTGCCGGGATGCGGGACGAAGCGCGCCCTCGTGTGCGCCGCTCTTTCGTCTGACCGAGGCAGGCACGGTCTCTATATATAGTGTTCTGGCCGCCCCAGGCGCCTGGCCAGTGCCCCAGGCCCCGACAGAATTTGAGTACAACCTTGAGGAGAACCACAGTGACAGCAGTAGCGGATGAAGCGCAGTCCCCCGTTCGTCGTATCAATATCAAACAATTAGTCGCCGCGACTGTTTTTCTGCTGGTGGCCCTGTATTTGTCGACCGTGGTCCCCAATGTACAGGTTGCCTGGGTGATGGGCTTTTTACTGCTGACCATCTATTTGTTTGCCTTTGAAGTCGTTGGTGTCGATGTCGCCGCCGTGACCGTCATGGTGTTGCTCGGTGTTACCACCCTGCTGGCGCCGGCGATGGGGCTGGAGCAGGGCCTGGTGGACAATAAGCACCTGTTCGATGGTTTTGCCTCCAATGCGGTAATGTCCATTATCGCCGTCATGATTATCGGCGCCGGGCTCGACAAGACCGGTCTCATGTCCAAGCTGGCTGCCTTTATTCTCAAGGTCGGCGGTACGGGGGAGGCGCGCGTGATTCCGATCATCTCTGGTACGGTAGCCATCATTTCCAGTTTTATGCAAAACGTCGGCGCCGCCGCGTTGTTTTTACCGGTGGTCTCGCGCATCTCGGCGCGTTCCGGTCTGCCCATGTCACGGCTGCTGATGCCCATGGGGTTTTGCGCCATTCTCGGCGGTACCGTGACCATGGTGGGTTCGAGCCCACTGATTCTCTTGAATGACCTGATCCTGACCTCGAACACGGCGCTCCCCGCCGATCAGCAAATGGAGACCTGGTCGCTGTTTGCGGTGACCCCCATAGGTATTGCCCTGGTGGCGACCGGGATTATTTATTTTGTCCTCGCCGGGCGCTTTGTGTTGCCAACGGCCTCCGCGTCAGAAAGTACCGCCTCCGGCAGCAACACCATGCAGTATTTTCAGGACATCTATGGCCTGGACTATGGCCTGTTTGAAGTGGTGGTGCCGCACGACAGTTCGCTGATCGGCAAACAGCTGGATGATATCGAACACCTGGATGGCATTCGTGTCATTGCCGCGTTGCGTAATGGTAACGACCTGCGCGTGGGTCCGGGCAGCCTGGCGCGTGACGTCGATATTGAAGCCGGCAGCGTCCTCGGCATACTGGCCAGCCCGGAACATCTGGAGCGTTTCGTGGAGCGTTATGGCGTCAAGCTGCGCAAAAACATACAGACCTTTACCGATGCCCTGGCGCCCAGCAAGGCGGGGATTGCCGAGGTCGTTATACCCCCCAGTTCTAATCTGATAGGCAAAAGTGCCCGCGATGTCTGGATGCGCAAGACCTATGGCATAGCCATGGTCGCGTTGCACCGCAATGGTGAAACCCTGCGCGAGGGCGAAGGCATTCGTGACCTGCCCCTGCAGGCGGGTGATACCCTGGTGGTGCATACCACCTGGCTGGCCCTGGCGCGTCTGGCGTCCAATCGCAACTTTGTCGTGGTCACCACCGAATATCCGCGTGAAGAAGAGGCCCGCACCAACAAGGTGGGCTGGGCCGGACTGTTTTTTGGCGTTGCCCTGTTTATGGTCCTGTTTACCGACATACGTCTCTCGGTGGCGTTGCTGACCGGGGCCGTGGGTATGATCCTCTCTGGCGTACTCAGTATCGAAGAGGCCTATGAGGCCGTCAGCTGGAAGACGGTCTTCCTGCTGGCCTCGTTGATCCCCCTGGGGCTAGCGGTGGAAACCTCGGGCACGGCCAAATGGATCGCCGAGCAGACCCTGACCGTCGTCGGACACATGCCCGTCTGGGTCATCCAGGCGGCCGTGGCCGTGCTGGCAACATTCTTTACCCTGGTCATGTCGAACGTCGGCGCCACCGTGTTGCTAGTCCCACTGGCCGTCAACATCGCCATCGGCGCCGGTGGCGACCCGGCGGTGTTCGCCCTGACCGTGGCCATCGCCACCTCCAACTCATTCCTGATCCCGACACACCAGGTCAACGCCCTGATCATGGGCCCCGGCGGTTACCGTGTGCCGGACTTCATGCGTGCCGGCGGCATCATGACCATTCTCTTTCTGCTCGTCATGATGGTTATGATGACGGCGATTTACGGTTAAGGAGTGCGCGTCATGACCCTGAGCCTGAAGCGTTTTGCGGCAATGACCCTGTTAGCACTATTGCCGACGTGGTCCTTCGCCAGTGAAACCGCCGTGAAGACCCTGGACCTGACCGGCTCGGTGGTGGGCATCACGGCCATTGTGGTATTTGTCCTCGCCTATGCGTTTGTGATGGCGGAGGAATTTACCCACATGCGTAAATCCAAGCCTGTCATGCTGGCGGCCGGTATCATTTGGGCCATGATTGGGATGGCGTATGCCAGTAACGGTCTGACCCATGAGGCCGAACAGGCGGTGCGGCACAATCTGCTGGAATATACCGAGCTGATGCTGTTCCTGCTGGTGGCCATGACCTATATCAATGCCCTGGAAGAGCGCCAGGTGTTTGATGCGCTGCGCTCCTGGTTGATTCAAAAAGGCTTTGGCTTTCGCCAGTTATTCTGGATGACCGGCTTTCTGGCCTTTTTTATCTCCCCGGTGGCGGATAACCTGACGACGGCACTATTGATGTGCGCCGTGGTGCTGGCGGTCGGTGGTAACAATAGCCGTTTTGTCACCATTGCCTGTATCAATATCGTAGTAGCCGCCAATGCCGGTGGCGCCTTTAGTCCGTTTGGCGATATCACCACCCTGATGGTCTGGCAAAAGGGCATGGTCGATTTCTGGACCTTCTTTAACCTGTTCATCCCGGCACTGGTCAACTTTGTCGTCCCGGCGGCCCTGATGCACTTCGCCATTCCCAGGGTCAAGCCCGAGGCGGCGACCGATATTGTGCATATGCGTCGCGGTGCCCGGCGGATTATTGTGTTGTTTTTGTTAACCATCGCCACCGCGGTGAGTTTTCATAACTTTCTGCACATGCCGCCGGTGATCGGTATGTTGACCGGTCTGGCCTATTTACAGTTGTTTGCCTATTTCCTGAAAAAGACTGGCGCACAGGACCGCGGGCTAACGTTTAACAATTTTGCCGAGGGGCAGGTCGGTGACGTGGTGCCCTTCGATGTCTTTAATCGCATTGCCCGCGCCGAATGGGACACACTGCTGTTTTTTTATGGCGTGGTACTCTGCGTTGGCGGGCTGGGTTTTATCGGCTATCTGGGGATGGCCTCGGAACTCATGTATACCGGCTGGGGTCACACCCCCGCCAATATCGCTGTGGGTGTGCTGTCGGCCATTGTCGATAACATCCCGGTCATGTTCGCCGTACTCAGCATGAATCCGGATATGCCCACCGGCCAGTGGTTGCTGGTAACGCTCACGGCCGGTGTGGGTGGCAGTCTCCTGTCCATTGGCTCCGCGGCCGGTGTTGCCCTGATGGGGCAGGCCCGCGGCCAGTACACCTTCTTTAGTCATCTCAAATGGACACCGGCGATCGCCCTGGGCTACATCGCCAGTATCTATGTACATATGTGGATCAACGCAGGCCTGTTTTAGCAAGGGCCTTGGCGCGAAGAGGCGGCGCACGCAACATTTTTTGCTCACTGCTATGCTGTGAGGCGTCATCCATGTCTTTGCGCCAGGCCGCCGCAAGAGAAAACAACCATAGGACACGAGCATGGATATGATTTTAGTGGAACACAACGTCTCCTCCGCCAAGATGGACGTCATGGGCGTCTTTGGCTGGCCTATCTGGAGCAAAGAGGTGTCGGAATTTCCCTGGACCTATGACCGGCCGGAGAGCTGCTATTTTCTCGAAGGTGATGTCGTGGTCACCCCCGAGGGCGGTGAGCCCATCCAGATGGGCGCGGGCGATTTCGTCACCTTTCCACAGGGCCTGAGCTGTACCTGGAAGATCCTGGCGGATGTCAAAAAGCACTACACCTTTAAATAGAAAAACGGGCGGCGTATAATTCGCCTCGTCTGTCCCCCCAGGTTCGCGATGCGTAGCACACCCCGCCTCGCCCCTTTGTTGTGTCAGGCACAGATTCGGGACGCAATAGTGGATGCGCGTCGGGGACCACACATACTACCCTGCTGAAGCGTCGAAAAGGGTTTTGCGCCTTGTCGCTGCGGGCAACAACTTAATAATCACGTGTGCGTATGATTACTAATATATTCCTGCTTCGCATTTTCCCCTTCCTTGCCTGGTTACCGGTCAGCTCAGTGGTGTTGCGTGGTGATGTCATTGCCGGTATCACCGGGGCGCTGGTGCTGGTCCCCAAGGCCATGGCCTATGCACAACTTTCCGGTCTGCCGGTGTATTTCGGCCTCTACGTGGCACTGGTGCCGGCCGTACTCGGTGCCCTGTGGGGGTCTTCGCGGCAGCTGTCCACCGGCCCCGTGGCCATTGTCTCCCTCATGACCGCCGCGGCGATTACCCCATTTGCCGTACCCTTTTCGGAAGAGTTTGTCGGCCTTGCCTTGTTGCTGGCGCTGATGGTGGGAGTGATTCAGCTCAGCCTGGGACTTTTCAAGCTGGGCACCATTGTCAATTTTGTCTCCCATCCGGTCATCCTGGGCTTCATGAACGCCGCCGCAATTATTATTGCCCTCTCCCAGCTGGATATGTTGCTGGGCATCCCCAAGGGACGCAGTGATTTTTTTCTCATGGACATCTGGGAAATGCTGACCTATTTACCCCAGACCCATCTGCCGACGCTGGCCATGTCGGTATTCGCACTGACACTGATGATCGTTCTGAAAAAAATCCACATTCTCTCCAGGCTGTCTGTTCTTATCGCGGTCGCACTGACCATTATTGTTAGCGCTCTGTTTGGTTATGAGAACAAGACCAGGGGCGCACCGTCGCATATCGTCGACCCGACCACGCGGGCGCTGGTAAGCCAATACGACGAAACCGAGCGGCGCATTCACGAGCTAAATGCGGAGATTACCCTGCTTTCGAACAAGTCACGGCAGGCGCAAAAAGAAGGTGCTGCGCGCGCCATGGCCGATCTGGACTACAGCATTCGCCTGAAAAAGCTGGACCTGGCCAGTCTTGAGGAAGAGAACAAGGAACGCATGTACGTAATCCGCAAGCTTCGTTTTGAACGCCACGATACGGATGCCTATGCTGCCCTGTATGCGGCCGACCGGTTGCCCGAAAACACCACCAGCAACGGGACGGAGTGGCGCATCAAGAAAATTGCTGCGGGTGAGCTGATGTTGGTCAGCGGCGGTGATGTTGTTGGTAACATCCCGTCCGGCCTGCCATCGTTCAGAATTCCCCCCATGGGCCTGGACACCATTGTGCAGTTGCTCTCGGCGGCCTTTATTATCGCCCTGGTTGCGTTCATGGAATCGATCTCCATGGCTAAGGCGATGGCGGCCAAGACCCGGCAGCGACTTAATCCCAATCAGGAACTGATTGGGCAGGGCCTGGCGAATATTGGCGGCTCGTTTTTCCAGTCCTACCCGGCCTGTGGCTCGTTTACCGGCTCGGCGATCAATCTCCAGGCTGGCGCCCAGACCGGCTTCGCCATGGTGTTCAACGGCCTTTTCGTGGCGGCGGTACTCCTGTTTCTGACAGATATACTCTATCACCTGCCCAAGGCCACCCTGGCGGTGATTATACTCCTGGCGGTCACAACCCTGTTTACGCCAGTGGCCCTGCGCAACATCTGGCGGGCCAAGAGGACCGATGGCATCGTTGCCCTTACCACCTTCGTCCTGACTCTGGTGGCCGCGCCGCACCTCGACAAGGGCATCCTGATCGGCGCCGTGCTGGCCATTGTCCTGTACCTGTATCGCAGCATGAAGCCCCGAGTGGCCCAGCTTGGCCGCTATCCGGATGGTACTCTGCGTGATATCAAGGTGAATCCTACGCTGCCCACCAGTCCGCATATTATTGCCATGCGCTTTGATGGCTCACTCTACTTCGCCAACATCGCCTACTTCGAAGACAATGTCCTGGAAATGGCCGCGAGCAAGCCCGACGCCAAGTATTTGCTAATCGTCGGTGATGCCATCAACAACATCGATGCCTCCGGTGAAGAGGTCATCCACCACCTGGTGGAACGCCTGAATGAAAACGGCATGGAGGTTATTTTTTCCGGCCTGAAGAAACAGATCCTCGATGTCATGCGTGCCACCGGCCTGTTTGATAAAATTGGTGACCACAATATTTTTGCCACCGAACATCAGGCCATTGCCGCCATTCATGAGCGACTCGGAGAAGAGGCGCGCGACGATCTTTTTTGTGTAATCCCGAGTCGCGTCTAGGCGGACGCAACGTGGCAGAAATGCCTTCCGTGGTGGTGTGTACTGGGGGTGTTACTGCTGGTATTGCCTGAGGGCCATAGCGCACGCTGGCCTGCAAGACTATGGCCGCGTTATTGAACGCGGCCCTGTTATGCTAAAGGCGATGATCAGGCAGGCTTAGGTCAAGCAGTGCGTCATCGTTCCACACTGGAGTCATGTGTTCAGGTGTTGGTGCTGTGGCAACACCAGACGCCTGGTCTTTCCCCGTGCTACTCCTCATCTCGACCGATCACGCCCAGTTCCTCAAACTCCTCGCCGCCCAGGGGTTGCAAGACCAGAAAGTCTGCATGGCGCATGGTTTCAAAGGAGATGGCGTTGATGTTGGGTTCATGGGTGATCAGGATGAGGTTGCCGTCGCCACGGTAGGCACCGATGAGCTGTCTGAGTTTTGCGGTCTGCGCCGCGGCCTGTGGCGGAGGGAGGACCTCGAGCAGACCAAGCTCGTCAGCCTCGCGACCGCTATCGAAGGCCAGCTTTGCGGTTGCGGCGGTACGGCAGAACGGGCTGTAGCGCACCTCGGCGACCGTGACCTGGTGCTGACGAAAGCGTTCACCGATGCGGCGCGCCTGCTGCTCACCCTCGCGGGAAAGATTGCGCTCCTGTTGGCACGAGGGGTCGCGCAGCAGGGAGTTACCCTGGCCACGTCCCTGCATCACCGCGCCATGACGCATGAGCACAACCTTGCCACCCTGCGCCAGCGCCTGCCACAAGGCCTCGTCGGCAGAGACATTCGTGCCGGAAAATAATCCCAGGCAACACAGCATGTTCAGTAGCAGAACGTTTTTGATCTTCATGGCGGTCCCTTGTATTTAGTCCAACGCGGGCATTCAGCATGCCGGGCGGTGATGCCCTCTGCGTTAATCGCTATGGTGTTCCAGGCAACGTGCAGGTGGGCACGCACTCAGTCATTACCTGTTGGCCATAAACGCCGGCCTGCGTAAGAGTATAACCCTAAAAAAAGTAGATGCCGAATTCAGCCGCCTCATGCCTTGATGCGAGGCCGTTATAAGAGGCAGTACGACCCCACTGGGCCTGGGGCGTTGCTTGAAGCAGTCGTTAGCGATCAATGGTGTAGAGTATGTCGGCACTCTGATGCTCACCGCTCTCGCCCTTGAGATGCCATTTATTGGAAATTTGATAACGCACCCCGAGGGTATTGAAGGCCTCGATGAGACCGACGCCGTAACTGATATAGAGTTTTGGTGACAGGTAGCGGCCCATCACCAGGGAGGCCTGCTCACCGGTGTCGCTACTCTCGACACGCATTTCATCCAGGCCGAAGCGGTCACCGATCTGTCGGGCAATGCTGTCGCCCCCCGTCAGGCTCAGGGCCAGCGCCGCCTTGGCAACCACACTACCCTCTTCCCCGGAGGCGGTCTCCAGCGGTCGCCCCAGCATCAGATAGGAAAGGGCATCGGTCTGACCCATGGCCGGGATCGAAAACAGATCGATCACCGGCTGGTTAAGACTGCCGCGCACGCGGATGCCGGCGGTGACATTACTGACCTGGCGCACCGCGCGCAGGTCCAGGCCGGGATTGCTAATGGGCCCACCGGTATAGAGTAGTCGGCCGTGTTCCACATTGAGGCGCTGGCCATAGGCCGTGTAGCGACCTTCGACAATGGTGATTTCCCCGGTAGCGCTGGTGAGCTGACCGGGGACATCTTGCAGCAACAGACCGCCGCCAAAGCGGCCCTCGAAGCCGAAGCCATAAAAGCTCACCCGTTCCCCGAGGGTGAGACGTACCTGCGTGGTAATGAGCCACTTGTCTGCGGGCGCCTGTTCATCTCCCACGATGACGACATCGTTCGAGACCTGCGCGGCGCTGGTCACATCTTTCGGTTGCAGGCGGGCAAAGGGGATGTGCACCTTACCGCTAATATTAAGCGTACGCCCCCGCTGCTGGATCTCGAGCGTGGGTGTTACGGAGACGCGCGCCTCAGGGATGCGCGCGACCTCAAAGTCCTTACCGCTTAGTTGGAGGGTGCTTGGCCAGCCGGCCTCCGGGTCCAGTGTGGTCTGGCCCTGTAGGCGTAGCTCGCCATCGCCGGAATGGGCGGAGAGTTCATAACGGACCTTGTCACGCGCATCGCTGTCTGCACGCAGCTGGATGTTGTCCAGTTGCAGGCCGAGTCTGGGGATGCGCAGTGCCGCCTGGCTGAGGGAGGCGTTGCCCGTGTAACGCGGTTCGGCCAGGGTCGCGCCGACGCTAAAGTTGAGGGCCAGTTCCCCCCGCAGTGCCTGCACCTCAGGCAGCAGCGCCTCGATAATGCCGAGGTGGGTCATTTGCAGTTTGATACTGCCCTCTACCTCCTGCGTATTGCGGTCCAGATTTAAGAGTTGCACCTCGGGCAGCGCCAGCTGCGCCTGTAGCTGATCGCCATCGCTGGTGGTCAGTTTGGCGTGCGTCTGCAGGCCGCGTGGATCAATACTGAGATCGACACTGCCGGCGTGATACGCCCACTGCGCGCGTTCACCCGCAGGCGCTGGATAGGAAATGGCACCCGGCGGCAGGTCGATGTGCAGCTGGGCAAGCAGTTGATCCGGTGCGCGTGGCCGCGCCGCGTCAAACTGCAGGGTCGCGCGGGTGTTGGCGACGCCATCGATGCGCAGTTCCTCAGGAAGCCAGGGGCTGAAAAGCTGGAGCGGGAGCTTGTCGCCATCCAGCTGCGCGCGCCAGAGGGAGCCGTTGTACTGTAACCCGGTGCAGACACTGGCCCCCTGGCCCTGCAGGCAGAGTCGTTCCAGGACTATCGCGTCCTGGCTGAGCTGTAAGGCGACCGGGTGTTGGAGCTGCCAGCGCGCCGACGCGGGGTCGTCAAACTCCAGCCGTTCGATGTGGCCGCGCCAGCCGGTAGCGCTGGCGGTGGCCGCCGCATTCGTGGCGGCGACGACATCCCCCCGCAGTTGCAGCAATGCGGTGTGCTCCGCGGCGACGGCCTTGAGGTGTAACTGTTGCGGGTCCACCAGCAGGCTCAGGCTATCGAGTTGATGCTCATGGAGGCGGAGCCCCTCGGCGTTGAGATCCAGCTCGACCTGCTGCCAGCGAAACAGGTCAAGACTGAGTTTGCCGCTGATCTTGCCCACGCGGTACGCCGCCAGTTGCAGTGCCTTGCCATCGAGCTGGGCCTGGATCAGCGGCAGCGCCGGCGTACCCCCGAGCCGGCCGGAGGCCTGCAGGGCGCCACGGGCGCCGGGGTAGAGCTCGCTCAGTTTCGCGGCGTTGAGAGACCAGTCCAGCTTGAGCTGTGCGCCGAGGCGCCCCTGCGCGCTGACTTTGGCGTTGCCGGACTGCAGCTCGAAGTGTTTGATCTCCAGCTGATGTTGCGTCCAGTCGTACTGATCCTGGTCCAACGTATTGGGATCGGGCGTATTGAGGTCGGGCGATTCCGATTTGGACGTATCCGGGTCGCGTTTATGCGCGTGTTTTTTATCCCCACTCGTTTTGACCCAGCCAAGCTGGCTGCGCAGCCGTACCGCATTACCGCGCAACGTGCCCGTCAGCTGCGCGATGTCGGCCTGCGCGCTGAGCCGGTCATCCTGCAAAGTGCCGCTCGTGGTGATGCTGGCCTGGAGTTGGCCGGGCCACTCCGGCCAGAGGACGGCGGGATTGAGTCGCTTACCGACCACGCTCGCCTGCCAGGCGAGGTGGGGCGACCAGTCGAGCTGGCCGTTAAGCGTTAGCGTTTCGCCCTCGAGGCCGGTGATGTGCAGGCGTTCGAAGTGCAGCCCGCTACGATTGCCGTTGGCGCGAGCCTGCCAGTGGGAGGGGGGTGCCTGCGGCCAGGGGCGGTCCGTGGCCAGGGTGATGTGGTAGCGGTCGAGATTACCGTCGAGGTGTGCCTCACCGCTGGCGCTCTGGAACCAGGGCGTCCCCGCCAGTGGCCAGCGCAGGTTTTGCCAGTCCAGCGCCAGGGTGAGCGAACCGCCCTGGCGGAGATCACTGCCGGGTGTCCACTGGCCGCTGGCGTGGAGGGTGGTGTCGTGGAGCGCGGACTTTAGTGTCAGTTGTTCAATGTGTACCGACAGGTCCTGCGCCAGCTGTACCTGGAAGGCGGCGCTAAACGGTCCCTGTTGCGGGTACACCCCTTCCACTTGCCCCGTCACCGGGGCGCTGTGCTGCGCCCCTTGCACTGGCGGGCGCAACAGTGATTGCAGCTCACGCGCCTCGGCCTTGAGGTGCAGTTGCAGCGCTCCGCTAAGGTCTTGCCGCAGCGTGAGTCTGTCCAGATTGCCGCGGCTCTCGCCCTTGCCCGTGAGGATCTGCGCAGAGGGCAGGCGCACACGCCAGTGCATCTGCAGATGGTGTTGATAGCGGCCCGCCAGCTTAAGCGTGCCGTTGATCGCCACCTCAAACTGCTCCGCGACCACACGCAGGGCGTCGATGTCTATGCTGTTAAACAGGCCGCTGGCGCTGAGCTGGATCTGTTGCAGGGCAACCACCTGTTCGCCCTGCACGATAGTGACATCGCTGATCTCCACCACCTCGCCCCAGCCCACCCCGCCGCCGTTGTGCAGGCTGACCCAGGTCGCGCCACGGAAGCTGTCGCCGATCACGTTGTGCACCGCCATGTCGGCGCAGAGCTGACTGCCGTCGCGGATGTCGGCGGTCTCGCGATACGGCGAGTCGGTGCCCGAGACATCGTGGTGGTCGCGACCCAGCACCACCGGCGCGCTGATCTCGCCCGCGCGGATCGCCGCGTTGAAGCCGAGAGCGATCGCGGTGCGGCCCTCGCAATCGGAGTAGAGGATGCGGGCCTGGGAGCCGACGACCAGCCGCTGCTCGGCGGCGGCCCGGATCCAGCGCAGGTTGTCGCCAAGCTGCTGCCGCGTCTCGTCCGGCGCCGCGGCGGCCAGCTGCTCGAGGATGCTCGCGGCGATGCTGTCGGTGCGGGCCAGGTCCTGCGGATCACCGCTGGTGCAGACCCAACGGAACGGGCCGAATCCGTGATCGAAGCACATCGGCCCCATGATGTCCTCCACGTAGGACGGATAGCAAAACGAGCCGTCCGGCCGGGTCACCGCCGCGCCGGCCCGCGCGGCCTGCAACAGAAACGCGTTGCCGTAGTCGAAGAACGCCATGCCCCGCTGCGCCAGGCTGTTGATCGCCTCGACCTGCCGCCGCAGCGAGGAGTGGACCTGCTCGCGAAAGCCTGCCGGGTCCCGGGACATCATCTGGTTGGCCTGCTCGAGGCTCAGCCCCGCAGGGTAGTAACCGCCGCCGTAGGGGTTGTGCAGCGAGGTCTGATCCGAGCCCAGCTCCACCTGGATCCCCTCGCGCGCCAGCCGCTCCCACAGCTCGACCACGTTGCCCTGGTACGCCAGCGACAGCGGTCTCCGCTCGCGTCGCGCGCGCTCGATACGCACGAGCACCCGCTCCAGGTCGGCCTCCACCTCTTCGACCCAGCCCTGGTCGTGGCGCTTGCGCACGGCCTTGGCGTTGACCTCGGCTACCACCCCGACGCAACCGGCGATGACCGCGGCCTTGGCCTGGGCCCCGCTCATTCCTCCCAGCCCGGAGCTGACCAGCAGCTTGCCGGCGAGACCGTTCTCGTCATCACAACCCAGGTAGCGCCGGCCGGCATTGAGCAGGGTGATGGTCGTGCCGTGCACGATGCCCTGCGGGCCAATGTACATGTAGCTGCCCGCCGTCATCTGGCCGTAGGAGGTCACCCCGAGCGCGTTCAGGCGCTCGTAGTCCTCGAGAGAAGAGTGGTTCGGGATCACCATGCCATTGGTCACCACCACCCGCGGCGCCTCTGCATGCGAGGGAAACAGGCCCAGCGGATGGCCGGAGTAGATCACCAGGGTCTGCTCCTCGGTCATCTCTGCCAGGTACTTCATCGTGAGCAGGTACTGGGCCCAGTTCTGGAACACCGCCCCGTTGCCGCCGTAGGTGATCAGCTCGTGCGGGTGCTGTGCCACGGCCGGATCGAGGTTGTTGCTGATCATCAGCATGATCGCCGCGGCCTGGGGCGTGCGCGCCGGGTACTCGCCGATCGGACGCGCGCGCATCGGATAACGCGGCCGCAAGCGGCGCATGTAGATGCGCCCGTCCACGCGCAGCTCGCGCGCGAACTCCGCGGCGAGCTCGCGCTGCAGGTGCGGAGGGAAGTAGCGCAGGGCGTTGCGCAGCGCCAGCGCGCGCTCGGGGGCGCTCAGCGACTGCCGGCGCGGGGGGGCGTGGTTGATGCCTG
>JAWOIE010000001.1:0-2711 GCA_046484825.1 Gammaproteobacteria bacterium
TCGACTACGAGTATCCGCAGAAGATTGCCATGCGTTCGTACAACCCCACGGTCAAGGGGCACCCCGGCCAGATCCGCAAGGCCGCCGAGCTGATGCTCACGGCCAAACGCCCCATGATCTATAGTGGGGGCGGTGTGGTGCTGAGCGGCGCCAGCCAGGAGCTGACTACGTTTGTGCGCAGCCTGGGCTACCCCATTACCAGTACCCTCATGGGGCTGGGGGCCTATCCGGCGACGGACCCGCAGTTTGTCGGCATGCTGGGCATGCACGGCACCTACGAGGCCAATATGGGCATGCACGAGTGCGATGTGCTGATTGCCGTGGGCGCGCGCTTTGACGATCGTGTCACTGGCGATACCAGCAAGTTTTGTCCCAATGCCAGGATTATCCATATCGACATCGACCCGGCGTCTATTTCGAAAAACGTCCGCGTGGATGTCCCCATTGTCGGTGACATCAAGGATGTCATGAACGACATGATGGCGGTGTTCAAGGACCTGAACCAGAAACCCGATGCCGAGGCGCTGGAAAGCTGGTGGCGGCAACTGGACCTGTGGCGCAGTCGCCAGTGTCTGAAATATGACCGCAGCAGCGACCTCATCAAGCCGCAGTATGTTATCGAGAAGCTCTACGAAGTTACCGGCGGCGATGCCTTTATCACCTTGGATGTGGGCCAGCACCAGATGTGGGCGGCACAGTTTTACAAGTTTGATCAACCCAATCGCTGGATCAACTCCGGTGGTCTCGGCACCATGGGGTTTGGGTTGCCGGCGGCCATTGGCGCGCAATTGGGCAATCCCGGCGCGACGGTGGCCTGTGTCACCGGCGAGGCCAGTATCCAGATGTGTATTCAGGAGCTGTCGACCGCGCTGCAATATGGTACCCCCATCAAGGTGATCAATCTGAACAACCGTTATATGGGGATGGTGCGTCAGTGGCAGGAATTCTTTTATGAGAGCCGCTATTCACAGTCGTATATGGATACGCTGCCGGACTTCATCAAACTCGCCGAGAGTTATGGTCACGTCGGCATGCGCATCGAAAAGCCGGCGGACGTGGAAGGCGCGCTGCGTGAGGCCTTTGCCATGAAGGAACGCACCGTGTTTATGGATTTTATTACCGACCGTACCGAGAACGTCTACCCGATGATCGCGGCGGGCAAGGGGCATCATGAAATGCACCTGGCGCCCGAGTGTCTTGTCGAAACACCGGATGATAGGGAGCTGGCCTGACCATGCGACACATTATTTCTGTCCTGATGGAAAATGAATCCGGCGCCCTGTCGCGGGTCGCGGGTCTGTTCTCGGCGCGGGGTTACAACATCGAATCCCTTACGGTTGCGCCCACAGAAGACGCCACCCTGTCACGCATGACGGTGGTGACGCAGGGCTCCGATGAGATCGTCGAACAGATCACCAAACAGCTGAACAAGCTGGTGGACGTGGTCAAGCTGGCGGACATCAGTGACGGCACGCACATTGAGCGCGAACTCATGCTGATCAAACTGCGTGCCCAGGGCGATAGCGCCCGCGCCGAGATCAAACGCATGGTGGATATTTTTCGCGGCCGCATTATTGATGTCTCCGACGATACCTTCACGGTGGAGCTGACCGGCAAGGGCGATAAACTCGACGCCTTTATCAAGTCCGTGGATACCGGTTTTATTATGGAAACCGTGCGTTCCGGGGCGACCGGAATCTCGCGCGGCAGCAAGGCCTTACACGTTTAATTTTTCAGTCAATTTTTTAAAAACAAAGTATTCGGGAGTAAGTCATGAATATCTATTACGACAAAGATTGTAACCTTTCTATCATCAAAGGTATGAAGGTGACTATCATTGGTTACGGTTCACAAGGCCATGCCCACGCCAATAACCTAAAGGACTCCGGTGTGGATGTCACCGTGGCCCTGCGTGCAGGTTCCGCCTCTGCCGCCAAGGCCCAGGCCTCAGGCCTGACCGTCAAAAATACAGCCGAGGCGGTCCAGAGCGCCGACCTGGTCATGGTCTTGACCCCGGATGAATTTCAGTCACAACTGTACAAGTCGGATATCGAACCCAACCTGAAAAAGGGCGCGGTCCTGGCCTTTGCCCATGGCTTTGCGATCCACTACAACCAGATCGTGCCGCGTGCCGACCTCGACGTTATCATGATTGCCCCCAAGGCGCCGGGGCATACCGTGCGTAACGAATTCACCAAGGGGGGCGGTATTCCTGATCTTATCGCGGTCTTCCAGGATGCCTCCGGCAAGGCCAAGGACATCGCCCTGTCCTATGCCTCTGGGATTGGCGGTGGCCGTACCGGGATTATCGAAACCACCTTCAAGGACGAAACCGAAACCGATCTGTTCGGCGAACAGGCGGTCCTGTGTGGCGGCGCAGTGGAGCTGGTCAAGGCCGGTTTTGAAACCCTGGTCGAAGCCGGTTACGCCCCGGAAATGGCCTACTTCGAGTGTCTGCACGAACTCAAGCTGATTGTCGATCTGATGTATGAAGGCGGCATTGCCAACATGAATTATTCCATCTCCAATAACGCCGAGTACGGCGAGTACGTCACCGGTCCCAAGATTATCAACGAAGAAAGTCGCTGGGCCATGAAGGAGGCGTTGCACAACATCCAGACCGGTGTCTATGCGAAGAAATTTATCCTCGAAGGTCAGAGCAACTACCCGGAAATGACCGCCATGCGTCGTCTCAATGCCTCACATGAGAT
>JAWOIE010000126.1:0-4508 GCA_046484825.1 Gammaproteobacteria bacterium
CCTGATCAAGGATCGACGTCAGGTCGGCGTGTTTGTCGCGGCCCTGCTGGTCGCCATTGCCGGCACCCAGTATCTGGAGATTAGCGGCTGGGTGGATATTTCAAAGACGTCCTATCGCAATGCCCAACTGGACTGGCTTGGCGTTATTCTCGGCGGCCTGTTGTTTGGGATTGGCGCCACCCTGGCCGGCGGCTGTGCCACGCGCACCGTGGTCCGCTTTGCCGAAGGCAATATGCAGTCGCTCATTGCCCTGTTCAGTTTTATGTTCGTTGCGGCCATCACCCAGTTTGGCTGGCTGGAAGGCACGCGCCTGGGCATGACCCGGGCAACGGCGATCAACTTACAAACCGATGCGGGCCTTGCCAGTATGTTGTCGATCTCGCCGACGCTGGTCGCGGCGGTGGTGGTTCTGGGCTTGCTGGCCTTTCTAATCTATGCGCTGCGCCAGCGCGCGGTGAGCGGACTCTGGTTACTGGTCGGTGCGGTGATTGGGGGGCTGGTGGTCTTCAGCTGGATCGTGACCGGTGACCTGGCGCAGGATGACTTCAGTCCCGCCCGCCCCTCGGCCATGACGGTCTCCGGGCCGATGGCGCGCTTTGGATATCTGATTCTCTATCAAAAAGTGCCGGCACTTTCCTTTGCCATTAGCTTTGTCCTGGCCCTGGCGGTCGCCTCCTTCATCACCGCATTACTGACGCGTGAGTTCAAGTTTACCCCGGTGCCCAAAGGCATGACCAAGTTTGCCGTGCTGGGCGGCGCCTTGATGGGGATTGGCGGTATTCTCGCCTACGGTTGTAACGTGGGCCAGGGCCTGAGCGGTACCTCCACCCTGTCACTGGAGTCCCTGCTGGCGACCATCAGTATGTTTGCCGGTGCCGCCTTCACGGTAAAGTGGTGGGAGCAACGTCAGTAGTTCGCGCCCGCCGTACGCAAGACCCGCGCGCAAAATCGCCGGGGGGTGCGCGTTCAATAGCGCGGCGTGCACAGCCTCAAGGCCCTTGTTGCCCTGCGGCGCACTGGTGATTTTCATGGTGTATGGCGGGGCCTGAATAGCCAGGCGTTGCAGGCAAGGGCGTGCAGACGCCGGGCGTTTGGATAAATTACGCGGATAAACGACTGGTGGCCGAGCGGCAAGACGATAACGCCTGAACCATAGCGAACATCCAGATCGAACAACCAGGCCTGGGTGTGCGCGTCACTGCCTTGCCGGGAGGGTTCAGGGATTGCGGCGCTTGCGTGCGTCGCGGCAATACACCATTGCCTTGCTTAGGGAACCTCTGAATAAGGTCATCAAACGGATGAAGGCAAGGCAAAATGAAACGAAAAAGCGGAGTTTATAAGTGATAAATGAGCATTTTGAGTTTCATTTTAACGCCGCCAGCGCCGTTTCAGGGACTTATTCAGAGGTTCCTTAGGCCGTCACCGCCTCGCGGTCATCGAAGTTGGCATGCAGGTACTGAATAATTTCCGTTGATTCATATAACCAGGTGACCTCGCCTTGCGCATCGATGATTCTCAGGCAGGGCACCTTGATCTGTCCGCCGCCCTCCAGCAGCTCGGCGCGATGGCGCAGGTTGTGCTGTGCATCGCGGGTCTCGATATTCAGTGACAGGCGTTTGATCGCCCGGCGGACCTTGATGCAAAAGGGACAGGCCCTGAACTGATACAGGCTCAGGTTTTGGGTCTGTTGGTCGACCTGTTGCTGGGCGACCGCATGGCGCTCGATACCGCGCGGGGAGGTGAGCCAGTCGCCCAGGAGTAAGAGGGGGCCGAGTACGGCGCGGAGGGTCTTGAAGAAGAGACGGATTAAATACTTCATAGTCAAAATTGATTCGCGGCCGGGGGCCGGTCAAAATCACCTGTTCGTTAGCGAGGCGGGATCATAACAGAATCCGACGCTGCCGAGCAGCCATTCTGGGCAATCGGGCTCTGGCGACGTACCATACGCATATTGTCGACAAGGTTATTCATTTGAACACACCACACCGCAGCGAGGGCGCGCAGATGTTCGCCAATCGCCTCCTCAAGAACCAGAAGCACCTGGCCAAGTGGTGCCGGCGTGAACAGGTCAGTTGTTATCGTCTCTATGATGCGGACATGCCGGAATATGCCCTCGCCGTGGACATCTATGCCAGCGCCACAGAACCAGGGCGGCGCTGGGTCCATGTGCAGGAGTATGAGGCGCCGAAAAAAATTCCGGCGGACAAGGCACAGCAGCGTCTCGATGAGGCCCTGCAGGTGATCCGGGAGGAGCTGGCCGTGGCGGCGTCGGACATCACGCTCAAGGTGCGGCGTCAGCAAAAGGGCACGGCCCAGTACGAAAAGCTGGCAGAGCAAAAAAAGTTTTATGAAGTCGCCGAGGCTGGCAATCGTTTCTGGGTAAATTTTTCCGACTATCTGGATACCGGCCTGTTTCTGGATCATCGCCTGACCCGCGGTCTGCTGGCCGAGCTGGCGGCCGGCCGCCGTTTCCTGAATCTGTTTGCCTATACCGGCAGCGGTACGGTGTATGCCGCACGCGGCGGCGCCAGCGCGACCACCACCGTGGACATGTCGCGCACCTATCTGGACTGGGCGCGGCGCAACATGCAGCTCAATGGTTTCGATACGGCGGCGCACGAGTATGTGCAGGCCAACTGTATCGAGTGGTTACAGCAGGCGGCGGGCCAGGCGCTCTATGAGTTAATCTTTCTCGACCCGCCAAGCTTCTCCACCTCCAAGCGCATGGACGCGACCTTTGATGTGCAGCGCGACCACGTCATGCTGCTCAGGGCCACGGCAAAATTACTGGCGCCGGAGGGGGTGTTGATCTTTTCCAATAACTTGCGCAGTTTCAAAATGGATCGGGCGGCGTTACCGGAACTGGACATTCAGGACATCAGCCGTGCCACCCTGCCAAAGGATTTTGAACGCAATCCGAAAATCCACAACTGCTGGCGCATCCGTCATCGGCATGACTGAGTATGATGTGATCATTATCGGCGCCAGCGCCTCGGGGCTGATGTGCGCCATCGAGGCGGGCCGGCGGCAGCGTCGCGTACTGGTACTGGACCATGCCAACAAGGCCGGTAAAAAAATCCTCATGTCCGGCGGCGGCCGCTGCAACTTTACCAATCGGGATGTGAGCGCCGACAATTTTATTTCACACAATCCGCATTTTTGTAAGTCGGCCCTGAGCCGCTTTAGCCAGTGGGACGTTATCGCCCTCGTCGAGGCCCACGGTATTGCCTATCACGAGCGCGAGCATGGCCAGTTGTTCTGCAATGACAGCGCCAAACAGATCCGTGACCTGCTGCTGGCGGAGTGTCGTCGGGTCAATGTCACGATTCACCTGGAGACCCATATCCAGCAGGTGACCAGAGACACGGCCGCGGGGTTCAGGGTGGCGAGCAGCCGGGGCGAATATGTCGGTGCCTCGCTGGTGATCGCCAGCGGTGGCCTGTCGATTCCGAAAATGGGGGCGACCCCGTTTGGCTATAAAGTTGCCGAGCAGTTCGGCATCAAGGTCTGGCCACCGGTGGCGGGACTGGTGCCGTTCACCCTGCATGAGCAGGACAAGGCACGCTTTGCGCCGCTGGCGGGAATTGCGGTGGCGTGTGTCGTGCGTGCCGGGGGCATGAGCTTTCGCGAAAACCTGCTGTTTACCCATCGGGGCCTGAGCGGCCCGGCCATGTTGCAGGTTTCCTCCTACTGGCAACCGGGCGAGACGCTCCATATCAACCTGCTGCCCGATGTCGATCTGGAGTCGGCACTGACCCGCCAGCAACAGCAGTCCCCCCGGCAACAGGTGAAGACCGTGCTCAGTCACTATCTGCCAAAACGCCTGCTGGCGGCTCTGCTCGACAGCGCCATCCTGGAGTCGACCCTGGCCTCGCTCTCGGCCAGACAACGTCAGGCGCTTGCACAACAATTGCAGGACTGGTGTATCCAGCCCAACGGCACCGAAGGCTATCGTACCGCCGAGGTGACCGTAGGCGGGGTGGATACCGATGCCCTGTCTTCCCGGACCCTGGAGTGCAAGGACATTGCCGGACTGTATTTTATTGGCGAAGTCGTGGACGTCACCGGCTGGCTGGGTGGCTACAATTTTCAGTGGGCCTGGTCCTCGGGCTGGTGTGCGGGGCAATATGTCTGAATCGCCGCAGGACGTCACAGCGTTCGTGCTGCAGATGCGCGCGATGCGGGCCCTGTATGTTGCGCCGGAGTGCGCGTCTTACAATACTGGCAACCGGCGCGGTGATCGCGTGGGCGACAGTACCAACAACAGCAAGAGGACAGGACATGCAATGGTCAATCATTGATCTGGAGCGTATCGCTAACGCCATAGCGGCGTGGTTACCGAGGATCGCCGGTGCCTTGCTGGTGCTGCTGGGATTTTACCTGTTGAGCAAGCTTGTCTGTCGCCTTTTGCATAAGATGATGGTGCGCATCTCCGCGGATCAGCACCTGACCCATCTGTTTGTGCGTAGCACCCATGTGGTGCTGACCGTGGTGGCGCTGATCACCGC
>JAWOIE010000222.1:0-5235 GCA_046484825.1 Gammaproteobacteria bacterium
ATTTATCACACCACCCTGGTCGAACGCCTCGGCCTGCAACGCTGGTTTAATCAACCCACGCGCATGATCCTGCGCCATATCGAACGCCGCCCGCTCAAGTCACTACTGACCACCCTGGGGATTGCCATGGCCTGCGGGGTCATGATCGTCAGCGGTTTTCAGGAAGGCGCCATCGACTACATGGTCAAGGTGCAATATGACATGAGCCAGCGGGAAGACCTGCTGGCCACCTATACCGAACCGACCTCGGCCCGTTCCCTGTATTCCCTGCGCAGTCTGGCCGGGGTGGAACAGGCCGAAGGCCTGCGGATCGTGCCGGCGAAGTTGCAGTATGAGCATCGTTTCTATCGCACCTCGCTACAGGGGGTGCAGGCCGAGAGTCACCTGCTACGCCTGCTGGATCATGACCTGCAGGTGATCCCGCTGCCGCCAGAGGGTGTGGTGCTCACCGACTTTCTGGCCGAGTATTTACGCGTCAAACCCGGGGACTTGCTCAATATCGAGATCCTCGAGGGCGGTCGCCCCCAGGTGCAGGTCCCGGTAGTCGCGACGGTCCGTCAGGACCTTGGCATGAATGCCTATATGCAACGTGACGCCCTCAATCGCCTGTTAAAGGAAGACCAGGCCATCTCCGCCGCCCTGCTAAAGGTGGATGCGCCACAGCGGCCTGAGGTATACCGCGCCCTCAAGGACATGCCGCGCATCGCCGGGGTGGTGGAAAAGCGCTCGGCCATAGCGGCCTTTTACGACAACGTCGCACAGACCATTTTGTTCTTTAACTTTATTACCACCCTGCTCGGTGGCACCATCGCCTTCGGTGTGGTCTATAACAGCATGCGTATCGCCCTGTCGGAACGCAATCGGGAGCTGGCCAGTCTGCGCGTACTCGGTTTCAAACGGGGCGAGGTGGCCTACATCCTGCTCGGTGAACTCGGTCTGCTGACCCTGGTGGCGATCCCGCTGGGATTTTTCATCGGCTATGGCCTGTGCGCCTATCTCGCCTTTCAGTTTGATACCGACCTGTACCGTATCCAGCTGGTGCTGGGCAAGGACGTCTACGCCTTCGCCGCCCTGGTGGTCCTGGTCTCATCGCTGCTCTCCGCGCTGATGATCTGGCGTAATCTGGCCCATCTCGATATGGTAGCCGTACTCAAGACCAAGGAATAAGTCATGCTCAAACCGTTACGCCAACACCCCGTACTCAGCCTCCTGGCCCTGGCGGTCATGCTGCTCCTGCTGTGGGGCTTCTGGCCCCAGGCGGTACAGGTCGAGACAGTGGCGGTCACCCGCGCACCGTTTACCGTGACCATCGAGGAAGAGGGCCGGACCCGCGTCATCGATCGCTATGTGATTGCCTCGCCGGTGGACGGCATCACCTGCCGCATGCAGCTGAATGTCGGTGACCCGGTGGAACAGGGACAGGTCCTGCTCCACATCAGTCCCCTGCAGGCGCAGGTGCTAGACGCACGCAGTCGCGCCCAGGCCACCGCCCAGGTTGCCGCCGCCTCCTCGGCCCTGCACGCCGCCGAGGAACAGGCCCGCGCCGCCGTCGCCGCGGAACAACTCGCCGCCTCTGAACTGCAACGCCTGCAACCCCTACAACAACAGGGCGTCATTTCGCGCGAGGCCTACGACCGCGCCATGACCCAGGCACAGACCACCGCTGCGGCGCGGCGCTCCGCCGACTTTAATGTCGACGTCGCCCGATACGAACTCGAGGCGGCCCGCAGTATCCTGCAGTACTCGGCCGCCACCGCCAGCGGCGACCCCGCCGAGCGGGTGCCGGTACGCTCGCCCATTGATGGCAAAATTCTCAAGGTCACGCGCCAGTGCGAGGGCCCAGTGCGCACCGGCGAGGCCCTGCTCGAAGTCGGTGACCCGACGGCCCTGGAAGTGGAAGTCGATGTGCTGTCCGCCGATGCCGTCAAAATCAAACCCGGCATGGCGGTACTATTCGATCGCTGGGGGGGCGCGCAGCCGCTGCACGGTCTGGTCCGTACTGTCGAACCGGTAGGCTTCACCAAGGTCTCGGCGCTGGGTGTGGAAGAACAGCGCGTCCTGATCATTGCCGACTTCACCTCGCCAGCGGAAACCTGGCAGCGCCTCGGCGATGGCTATCGCGTGGAAGCGAAGTTCATTCTCTGGCATGAAGACGATGTCCTGCAGGTACCGGCCAGCAGTCTGTTTCGTTATGACAGCGGCTGGGCGGTGTTTGTCCTCGACAATGGCCGCAGTCAACGCCGTGAAGTCACCCTCGGCCAGCGCAATGGTCTCAGCGCCCAGGTGCTGACGGGGCTCGAGGCAGGCGATACCGTCATCAACCACCCCAGTGATGACGTCGAAGATGGGCGTCGCGTGCGTCCGTTGTAGTGCACCGCGGCAAAGCGCGCGGCGGCGTGTCACGCCCGTCGCGCGTTGGCGCTCAGGCCGCTGCGGCCTGACCGTTCTGCGGCAGGCGCAGGGAAAGCAACCCGGCCATCACTACCAACAGACTGGAACAAAGCAGACAGCCGATTAAACCGTGGCTCTGATAAATCAGACCGGACAGCACCGTCCCCGTCAGCCGGCCACCGGCATTGGCCATGTAATAAAAACCGACGTTCATGGACACCTTGTCCCGCTCTGACCAGGCGACGATTAAATAGGAATGCACCGCCGAGTTGATGGCAAACACCGCGCCAAAAATAATCAGGCCACTGACCAGGGCAAGCTGCGGCTGTACATCCAGGAACAGGGCCAGGGCAATGAGCGCGGGCAGTAGCGCGAGGATCGCGGCCCAGTTGCGGGCGGTCCTGCCGTTCGGTCCCAGGCCGTGCCGTTGAGTGCGCAACAACCGGGGCGCGACTGCCTGCACCAGGCCATAGCCGATGACCCAGAGGGCAAGAAAACCACCCACCTGCATGAAACTCCAGCCGAACACGGCATACAAGTACACCGGCAGGGCCACCACAAACCAGACATCGCGCGCGCCGAAGAGAAAAAAGCGCGCCGCCGACAGCCAGTTAATGGCCGGGTTCCTGGAAAACACCTGGGTGAATCTGGCCTTACCGCGTGACTTGCCCAGACCGGAAGGCAGCAGGGACATGGTCAACAACATGACGACAAACAGACTGCCCGCCAGCACCGCCAGGGCGCCGCGAAATTCCAGGGTCTGTAACAGCAGGGCGCCGACAAAAAATCCCACACCCTTCAGTGCATTCTTTGATCCGGTCAGCACCGCGATCCATTTAAACAGCGTGGACTCGCTGCCCTGTTCCGGCAACAGGGTCTTGATACTGGCCTTGGCCGACATCTTGTTCAGGTCCTTGGCAATACCGGAAAGCGCCTGCGCCAGCATGACATAGGCCACCGACAACCAGGCCTCCGGCACCATCAACATGGCCAGCGCTACGACTTGCATGCCCATACCGATGTGCATGGTCAGGTTGAGGCCGATGCGCGCCCCCAGCCAGCCACCCACCAGATTGGTGACGATGCCGAAGAATTCATAAAACAAAAACAGCATGGCCACTTCAAACGGCGAGTAACCCAGCAGGTGAAAGTACAACACCACCAGCATACGGATGGCGCCATCGGTGAGGGTAAAGGCCCAGTAACCGCCAGTGACAATCAGGTAATGGCGCAGGCCGCTGGACATGCGAGTTTATTTCACCCGGTACTGCGCGTGGCAGGCATTACAGCTGGCCATGACCCGGGCCTGCTGACGGAAGATCTGCGGCGCCTGGGCCTCCTCGATGCTGCGCGCCAGGCGACTCGCCGCACGATGCATCTCGGTACCCATGGCGCGCATGGGCGCGGGCATGAACCCGGCCATGTGTTCCGCGCCATGCGCCTCCAGCGAGCTCATGCCGATACGGCTTTCGATCACCCCGGCGGCCCGGTCCCACTGTTCTTCGGCGATGAGCTCACTGGCTTCGGCAAGGGCATCAAGATGATCACGCATGTTGCCCAGCATGTGCACCTGCATGCGCTCTGGCAGGACCACCAGCTCGCGGCTGTCCTCGGCCAGGCCCGGGCCCGCGCACAGGCTCATGAATAAAAACAGTATCAGTGATCGCATTGTTTACGCTCCTAGTGATTTGGCGACCTTCGCCACCAGTTCCATCATGCGGTTGACATAACCCCATTCGTTGTCATACCAGGCATAGATCTTTACCTGGGTGTCATCAATGACCATGGTCGACAGGGCATCGATAATGCTGGAGCGGGGGTCATTGACATAGTCAACAGACACCAGCGGGCGTTCTTCATAACCGAGAATACCCTTTAGCGCCCCTTGCGCCGCCTGTTTGAAATAACCGTTGATCTCCGCCGCTGTCACCGGGCGCGCGGCCTCGAAGACAAAGTCGGTGAGCGAGGCGTTGAGCAACGGTACCCGTACCGCATGACCGTTGAGCCGGCCTTCCAGTTCGGGAAAGATTTTGGTGATGGCCCTGGCGGAACCCGTCGACGTTGGAATCAGCGACTGACCCGCGGCACGGGCGCGGCGCAGATCCTTGTGGCCTTTGTCCACCAGGGTCTGGGTATTGGTCATGTCGTGTATGGTGGTCATGCAGCCATGCACTATACCGACCTGCTCGTGCATGACCTTGACCACCGGGGCGAGACAGTTGGTGGTGCAGGAGGCCGCCGTCAACACATGGTGTTGTGCGGCACCATAGTGATCATCATTAATCCCGTAGACAATATTCAGCGCACCCTCGGTAGGCGCGGCGACAATCACCTTCTTCACCCCCTGCGCGAAATAATGCTGTAAGGTCTCAGGCTTTTTATGGTGCTTGCCGGTGGCCTCGATCACAATGTCACACGCCGACCAGTCGGTCTCGGTAATCTCCTTGTTGCTGGAGTAGACAATGTGCGTGTCCGCAACCTGCATCCCGTGCGCGTCGGCCGCCGTTTCCTGTTGCCAGGGGCCATGCACGGAATCGAACTTGAGCAAGTGCGCCGAGCCGCTGGCGTCGGTGGCAATCTCGTTGACCTGCACCAGATTAAATTCACCTCGCCCCCAGCCGGCGCGAAACCCGAGACGCCCCATGCGCCCAAAACCATTAATACCGACACGAACCGACATACTCAACTCCTGACTGAACTGTTTCTATTTCACTTTGAGGACACCGTCGCCATGACCGAAGGCGAATACTAAACACCGAGACAGGGATGCTTCACTGGGCTGCGCTCAGGCACAACAGGCCGAGCCCGGCCGATTGGCCATCCGCTGCAAGGCGCGCAGGTCAC
>JAWOIE010000027.1:0-7165 GCA_046484825.1 Gammaproteobacteria bacterium
CCATCAGCATGTCGAGGTGTTCATCAATGGTGTTGACCGTATAGGGCCGCGTGGGATTGGTCGACGAGGGCAACACGTTCGACTCGCCGCAGGCGCGAATAATGTCCGGCGCATGGCCGCCACCAGCACCCTCGGTATGGTAGGTGTGAATGGCGCGTCCCTTAAAGGCGGCCAACGTGTCCTCGACAAAGCCCGACTCGTTGAGGGTATCGGTATGGATCGCCACCTGCACATCAAAGGCCTCGGCGACATTCAGGCAGTTGTCGATGGCGGCCGGGGTCGTACCCCAGTCCTCGTGCAGTTTCAGGCCCATGGCGCCGGCGGCGAGCTGTTCCTCCAATGGCCCGGGCTGGCTGGCATTGCCCTTACCCATAAACCCGAAATTCATCGGCAGCTCATCGGCCGCCTGATACATGCGCTGGATATGCCACGGCCCCGGCGTACAGGTGGTCGCGTTGGTGCCGGTGGCCGGACCGGTGCCGCCGCCCAGCATGGTGGTGATGCCGGACATCAGCGCCTCTTCCACCTGTTGCGGACAAATAAAGTGGATGTGCGCGTCGATACCGCCGGCGGTGACGATCTGGCCCTCGCCGGCAATGGCCTCGGTGCCGGGGCCAATAATGATATTCACGCCGGGCTGCACGTCCGGGTTACCGGCCTTGCCGATCGCCACGATGCGCCCGTCCTTGATGCCGATGTCGGCCTTAACGATGCCCCAGTGATCCAGGATCAGGGCATTGGTGATCACCGTATCCACCACGTCCTTTGCACTGCGTTGACTCTGGCCCATGCCGTCGCGGATGACCTTGCCGCCGCCGAACTTGACCTCGTCGCCGTAGATGGTGTGGTCGCGTTCCACTTCGATAACGAGCTCCGTATCCCCCAGGCGCACGCGGTCGCCGGTAGTGGGTCCGTACATCTCTGCATATGCCTGCCGACTGATCCGTGCCATTACATCGCTGCCTTTTTTCAAACTGATAAAACTTGTCTTATGGAAACTCTGCATACTTATGCAGAGCTTCCTTATAACTTGCCGGAAACCTTGCCGTTAAAGCCAAACACCACGCGGTCGCCCGCATAGGCCACCAGCTCCACCTCGCGTTCCTGTCCCGGCTCAAACCGTACCGCGGTCCCGGCGGCGATATTGAGGCGATAGCCCCGCGCCGCCTCGCGCTCAAACACCAGTTCGGAATTGGTCTCATAAAAGTGGTAGTGCGAACCGACCTGGATGGGCCGATCGCCACGATTGGCGACCCGCAGGCTGATGCTCGCCCGGCCCGGATTAAGTTCGATGTCGCCCGCCTCGATAAAATATTCACCCGGTATCATGCTCGTCTCCCTTTAGTGAATCGCGTTTTGAATCGGTTACTGAATCGGGTCGTGCACGGTCACCAGCTTGGTGCCGTCCGGAAAGGTCGCCTCCACCTGCACGTCGTGGATCATCTCGGCAATGCCGTCCATGACATCGTCACGCGTCAACAGGGTGGTACCATAACTCATGAGCTCGGCCACGCTCCTGCCGTCGCGCGCGCCCTCGACAATCGCCGCCGAGATCAGGGCCACGGCCTCGGGATAATTCAGCTTCACGCCGCGCGCCTTGCGGTCCCGCGCCACTATGGCGGCGGTGTATAACAACAACTTGTCTTTTTCCCGGGGGGTCAGCTCCACGGTGCAACTCCTCTAAATGTTCTGTGTGTCATGATTGATTCAGGTAAACCAGATCCGCGGCGCCGAGGCCGGGCGCTTTAATAACAGCGGCCGGATAATCTGCCAGGCCTGCACAAAGGCCTGCCGTGCCGGCTCCGCCTGCAGGGCGAGGGCGCGGCAAATGAGGACGTCGTGGATCAGGGTCACCGTAAACAGGCCGTTAGCGATCTGTATGTCCGCAGCGCGCACCGCCTGCAAGACCGTCTTGTCGGCATTCACCGCCATACAGGTGCCCATGACATTGGCGCCCTGCAGGCCCCACTTGCGCTCAAGCACGCTGGCCGCGCCATGCAGGCGCGTGGTCTCGATCAGCAGCGGCTCGTCGTCGCGCCAGAGCGCAAAGCGTTGCTGGCAGTTACCGAGGGCGTATTTTTCACCACTGGCGGGTCGTCCCAGACACAGCAGCTCCCAGCCGATAAAACCGGCCCCGGCCTCAAGTCGAATATCGGTCTGCATGCGCACATGACTGTCGGCGAACAGGATCGTCTCCTGCGGCAGCCACTCCAGGGTCGCGCCGGAGCTAACCTTAAATGTCTGTTCCAGCACGGCCGTGGCGGCCTTGCTGCGATAAAACTTACTCGCCGCCGGTGTGGTGATCAGGGCATGCGCGCCGTCGTTCACCTCCACCTCAAGCCGCAACTGATCACCGCCCACCACGCCGCCGGGCGGGTGCAGCAAATAGATATGACAGGGTTCACCCTCGGGATAGAAGGCCCGCTGGATCAGCAGCGGCCCCCGGTGCTCGCGCCGCGATAAAATCGTGCGTCGCCCGTCATGGCGAAACCCCAGCGCCAGGTGGGCCTGCCAGCCCGCGGTCATGACTTCGGCGGCGGCGCTCACCTTACAGCCCCGCCTGTATCCAGACCACGCCGAAGACGATGGCCGTCATGCCGATCACCAGGCGCAGACGCTCAATGAGTTTCTCACCGTAGGCATGCAGCCAGGCCAGCGCGCCCCCCAACAGCCCACCGAACAGCAGCATGCTCAGCAGCGTGCCCAGGGCAAACAACAGCAGGTACATCAGGCCCTTTACCGGCGACGACAACTGACTTATGGGCAGCAGCGCCAGCAAGGGCGCTGACCCGGCCAGGCCGTGCAGCATGCCGAATAGCACCGCCTTGTGCGCATGTCGATGCGACGACGGCGGATGTCCCGTCGTGGCTTCATGCCGATGCCAGTGCGCGTGCGGCTGCAGATTGTCGTGCTGGTGAAAATGGATATGCGCCCGCTTGCGCCGGATGTCGCGCACCACCATCACGCCGATGACCACCAGCACCACGCCGACAAGCACCTCGGCGACATGGCTCACATGTGCCGGGATGGCGCGACCGAGGAGAAATAGGGCCACGCCGGCGATCAACAACATCGCACCATGACCCAGGGCCCAGTGCAGACAATAGCGGCGACTAGCGCCCAGACCCTTTCTGGTCCCGGCCAGACTGGTGACCGCCATGATGTGATCCGCATCCAGCGCATGTAACATGCCGAGGCCGAAGGCCAGCGAGAATATGGCGAGCGAGGAGGGTTCCATTATGACCTTTTCATCGTTTTTTAAATCAAGTACGGAATACGTGTCAGGGTTCGCACCATAGGGGAGCAATGTTTGTGCCATGCACCCAACACTGGCGCGCCTGCCCTTACAGACACGTGCCAATGATTGGCATCATGCCCTGTTTTGTTGGCATTGCGGGCACCGGGTCGTGATTTTTGCAGCCGGCACACTAACCAGGGTCGAGAATGAGCACTGGCGACAGAGCGTATTTCAGCACTGATGTGGTGCGTCACCACAAAGACTGACTCAAAAGCGTGCGGCGCAATTTTCCAAGAAACAAAAAAGGGGGCATTGCGCCCCCTTCTGGATGACCCCTAAACGGGCGGCTATTTGACCTGCGACACGATGTAATCGACAACCGCGCTTACGGCGTCATCGCTCAAGTCAGGCCGGCCACCCTTTGGCGGCATAGCCTTGAAGCCATTGATCGCGTGATCATAGAGCGTCGAACTGCCCTGGGCCACGCGGCTCTTCCAGGCGGCCTTGTCACTGAGCTTGGGTGCACCGACGGCGCCCGTGGCATGACAAGAGGCACAGGCTGCCTGGTAAATTTCCTGAGGATTCGCGGAGACCGCCATGACGGGCGCAGTGTCGCCAATATTGACCTTGGCTACCGGTTTGATATTGGCCTCGATCCTGGCCTGCACCCGTGGGTCCTGGACCCGCTCGGCGGTCTTATCCGGGCCACTCAGTAGGTTGGCAACAACCAGGCTGATCACCATAAACACCACCAGGGCGGCGACGACCATAATCAGGGTACGCGTCACGTTAGAATCTTGCTCGCTCACTTCGAATTCCTCTAGTAATCTTCAAATAAAACAATGATTTACAAAAAACGTAAAATCTTGCTCACAACGGGCGTAGAGTATAGCCGGATCGGCGCGTTAGAGAAACTCCACGCCCCGTAATCGTCCCAGAATCAATCCGGCATCGCCCCTAAATCTGCGCTACTGTAGACGCTAGCGACCCCGGCGGGTAAGCTAGGCGGCCTGTAAAATCAGGCTCGAGGAACGAGTATCGAGTGACGAAGGCGATCACTAGCTAGCCCTTAGTCCCTCGATACTAGATACTGTGTTTATACGCGCTCGTAGTTTTTACGCCCGAAGACTCAGGGAGTCGAGGGGGTTTATACCCACAGACTCGAAGAGTCGTAGGGTGCAAGCTGTCCAGCTGAACAAGAGCGTATACAATAGGTTAGTTTTACAAAGATCTGCGCTCGTAGTTTTTACGCCCGAAGACTCAGGGAGTCGAGGGGGTTTATACCCGGAGACTCGAAGAGTCGTAGGGTGCAGCTGTCCAGCTGAACAAGAGCGTTTATAATGGGTTAGTTTTACAAAAAATCTGCGCTCGTAGTTCAGCTGGATAGAATATCGGTCTCCGACACCGAAGGTCACAGGTTCGAATCCTGTCGAGCGCGCCAATTTACAATGTATATAGTATGTGGGCCACGTATCTCGTGGCCTTTTTTTTGGCTGCCGCGCCACCGTTTGTCTGCACGTATCTGCAAGCACCTGTTCGCCACGCCCTATTCAACGGGCAAGGTCTGCATATAACTCAGGAGATGGATCTGTTCCTCTAGTGTGATTGTTCCCAGCATGTGGGGCATGGCCTCGCCCATAAAATAGGCGTCAGGCTGGCCATGGCGAATCTTGTGCAGCGACTCCCAGGGGTTTGCCCTGGCGATGGTGCCCATATACTCAGGCTTGTCGCGGTTACCAAAATTTTGTCGCCGGCCGTCAGCACCGTGACAATCCGCGCAATGTGTTGCGTATAGGGTCTGCCCCTGGCGTTGGTCCCCGACCACGGCCTTGTCGGTGGTATTGATATAGGCGTCCATATCGACCTGGCCCCTGGAGACAAACAGGGCGAGGCGCTCCAGACCGTAGTCCCGCATGACGCGGTCATACTGATGCTGCCGGTTCTTTAGCGTGGCCATGATGTGGGTCGTGGGTTTGCCCGCCGCCTGTTGAATCCCCACGATATTGGTGAAGTGTTCGCCCTGGCGATAGGCGCCATCCCGGCCGCGGTAATCCCAGCCATGACATTCCTTGCAGCGCCAGGTCGTTGCCCCGGACTGCTTGCCCTGGGCCGGATAGGCCGGGTGTGTGCTCGTGGGTTTTTGCAGGTTATATTCCAGCCACCAGTTGTCATACAAACGTCCACCTGCGGCAATTTTGTCATACGCCTCATCGGCGCACGCAGGTACGGCGAACAGCAAGACAATCAGCAAACAAAGCCGCGCGACTACTGTGTTCGGGAAAGGTATCTGCATCTGAGTCTCCATGGCAATCCCCTGACGATGAGGGTGTCTCTCAACGGAAATTGAAATCAAGGCTGACCACGCCCGCGTTACGGCAGGGCGCTTAGAGATGAGTATAGCGTGCGGGAAGCTGTTTTTTATTTAGGGAAGCTCTGCATAAGTATGCAGAGCTTCCGTGCGGGGCAGGACGCCCCGCCGCACCAATCACGCAAGTGATTGAAGCGCGTGAGGAAAACGCGGACACGAGCCGCGCTTTCCGACTCTGCAAAAGTCCAGGGAGGGACTTTTGCAGAGTTTCCTTAACGAACAGTGCGGCGGTGTTTTAACATAGCCCTGCTGTCCTGACTTCAAGCATACACATACGGAAACACTGCAATGACCACAGCTAAAAAATTCGACCTACGCATCACCCGCGGCGATGCCGGTTGGGATGCCGAGATAATTCGCCGGGCCACGTCCCGGAAGTTTATTGTCTCCAAATCCAGAACGGGGTTTAGCACCGAGGCGGAGGCACAGGCCTGGGGGGAGGAGACACTGAAGGGCTTTTTGCACAACCTGGCGGCGCGCCACAAGCGCCGTGCCGATTGAGTGGCGTACATTTCTGTGGCCTTGCCTTGCATATGCATAACGCCATAAGACTTTTTTCACGATCAGAACACCTTCTGCGCGGCCACGATGATGCCCCGTCTGCTTAATCCCCAGCAACTGGTATTGCGGCGCGATACCGCCACCGGGCTGTTACGGGTCGGCTGGGAGACCGACATGCCGGTGGGGCGCTTTGCCCACCTGCGCCTGATCTGTGAAGTCGATGCCCCGTGTCTGCCACCGGCCGACCCGGCACACGAGGCCGCCTATCAGGCCGCCATGGCCGAGGCGCGCCGATGCAATCAGGCACTGCTTGAACAGCAGGCGCAGCAACAACGGGCGCAGGGCTGGCACCCCGTGCCGCCGACGCTGTCACCGCGCCAGCCGCCACCGGCGGCGGATGAATTCGGCAACGCCACCGCCGCGGCCATGCAGCTTTGCTTTGCCCTGACACACAACGTGCCACAGGCCTGGGCGGTACTGGACCAGGGTGAGATTGTCCATGTCCGCGCACGCCGCCCGCAACGCCAGCTCGATGCCCTCGCCTATCAGGTCTGGTACCACCAGCAACAGCGGCAATTACACGAGCTCGGCGCCCAGGTCCTGACGGGACGACTCCAGGTCTGCGCCAGCGGCTTGTGGTTTGTGACAACCGACACCGACCGCGACTGAAATAGGTCGAAGCATACTCTGCTTAAGTGCCTCTTCGTCACTCCGGCGAAGGCCGGAGTCCAGTAAAATCAGAGGGTTTCTGGGTTATTCGCTTCGCTCACCCTGTGGGCCGCCTTTGGTGTTCAACGCACTACGTGCTTATGTTCCGGCATTCGCCGGAATGACTTTTTCAGAGATTCCTTAAGGGATTGTTTGCAGAGGGAAGCATTTTGCGTCACCAATAAAAAACCGGGGCCGGAACCCGATTGTCACTCACTCGTGAGAGATAATAGCATCCCGACCCCGGTTTGGCGTGAGTGTGTTATGAACTACGCTTGCGGCGTGTTACTGCACCCAGGCCCAGCAGACCAATGCTCAACAGCAGCAGGCTGGTGGGTTCCGGTACAGAG
>JAWOIE010000094.1:0-49549 GCA_046484825.1 Gammaproteobacteria bacterium
GGTTCACGCGCCTGGCAAATGCTTCTGCAGAGCATCTGCGTAATTATGAAATCCTCGGTCATGGGTAAGTCATACACTTGCCCGATCTCGTTGAAGATCTTAGTGTGTCCGAGCTGTTGCAGGGCAATCGCTAAGGTCAAAATTTATGGCGCATCAATAACGTCTCCACTCGCTGGCGGGTCACCGGTATCATCGCCAGCTACTTCGGCAGGAAATATCTCGCACCCTAATGGACATCTCGACAATCCTTTTATTGACCGCCCTCATTTTCGCGGCCGCGGCGCTGTATGCCTCGGTCGGGCACGCGGGGGCCTCGGGCTATCTCGCCGCTATGGCGCTGTTTGGCCTTGCGCCCCTGGAGATGAAACCGGCGGCGCTGTCGCTCAACATCCTGGTGGCCACGATTGCCACCGTGACCTATCTGCGCGCGGGGCGGTTTTCCTGGAAGCTGTTCTGGCCCTTTGCGCTGGCCTCGGTGCCCTTTGCCTACCTCGGTGGGCTGCTCATGCTGCCGGGCGAATATTACAAACCCGTGGTCGGGCTGGTGCTGGTGTATGCGGCCTGGCGCTTTCTGCTCGATGCGGCCAAACCGGACTATGACCTCCGCCAGGCCTCGCTGGGGTTGATCCTGATCGCCGGCGCGGGGCTGGGGTTTCTCTCTGGCCTGGTCGGGGTCGGCGGCGGGATTTTTTTGAGCCCGCTGCTCATCGCGCTGCGCTGGGAGACGGTGAAAAACATCTCCGGCATCGCCGCGGCGTTTATCCTGGTAAATTCCATCGCCGGGCTGGCCGGGTTTATGTCCTCGCAGACACCGCACCTGCCGGACGGCATTGTCTACTGGGCGCTGGCCGCGGCGCTTGGCGGTTATATCGGTGCGCAATACGGCAGCAAGCGCTTTGCGACGCCATTGCTCAAGCGCTTGCTGGCGCTGGTGCTGGTGATCGCGGGGGTGAAGCTGATGGCCGCGGTGTAGCTCTGGATGATCGCCTCGACGGCATGCCCCCGGCGCACTCTAATACCTACATGGCCCCGGCCGGCTTCTCGACCCCTTCCCTCGCCTTCTCCCTGCTGCCACCCTGCGGGCGCCCTGGCGCAGTAACGTACCGATAATTTCACGCACTGGTGCGTGTGCTAGCGCACATACCTTTCGCGGCTGTTACTTTTAAAGTAAGCATTCTGCCTATACCCCCATGTGCTTAAATGTGCAGAACAACGATCGGTTACAGGGAACGTCATGCCGCATAGAGATTCACCAATATCATGGCTGGGTAGTGTACGCGAAACCAGGTGCAACGCTGCGGCTTTCCCCCGTGCACACCTGCTGATGAATGCCCGGTGCACTACCCTTACTTGCTATGGGCTATCTTCCAACAGTCGGCTGTCGTCATAGGGCAACTTTATTGTGAGCAAAGGATTGCAAATGAATATACGCTTGGCGGATTTTATTCGGGCAGAAATAGAGCCGATTCTTCAGGACTGGGAAGCGTTTGCCAAAACCATTCTTCATGCCAGGCAACTGGATAAGACCGAGCTACGCGACCATGCCAGGGAAATACTTCTGGTAATCGCCGATGATCTCGATTCATACCAGAGCGAAGCAGAACAGGATGCCAAGTCGAAAGGCTGTGGGCCGGAGGTTACGGAGGAGTCCTCGGCAGAAGTGCACGGTGGTGATCGACAGACCAGCGGCTTCAGCGTTATGGAGACCGTCTCCGAGTTTCGCGCCCTGCGTGCGAGCGTGGTGTCACACTGGACGAAGGCGTTCCCAACGATTGTCGGTCAACAGATTGAAGACCTCACCCGATTCCATGAGGCGATAGACCAGGCCGTCGCCGAATCGCTGGAGCAATATACGGTCGTAAAGGAGATGGAAACTCGCCTGTTCGGCGCCATTCTTGTCGCATCACCTGATCCGATTTACGTGCTGAATCCCGCAGGAAGATTTGTCTATGCCAACAAGGCTACCGCCGATCTTTTTGCTATGGAGCCCGAGGCGATCATCGGCAAGTCCTACTTTGACCTAGGATTTTCATTCGCCTCGGATTTTCAGCGTAATCTTGAAAAGGTGATTACTGAGCAGTCCACCCACCGGGGCAAATTCGTCCACACATTTGCGTCTGGCCAGGGTGAGCGGTTCGAGTATCTGCTTGCGCCCGTGCTGGACAAGCAGCAAAACATCGAAGCAGTAGTCTGCATTTCCCGGGATATTACTGAGCAGGCGCTCGCGGAAGAAAAAATATGGCACAACGCCCACCACGACCTTCTGACCGGGCTGCCGAATCGACGTCTTTTCATGGATCGTCTCGAACAGGAGATCAAGCATGCCAATCGCACTCGCCTGACGCTTTCCGTACTGTTCATGGACCTTGATGGCTTCAAGGAAGTCAATGACTCGCTCGGCCATGAAGCGGGGGACCGTTTACTGACTGACGTGGCAAAGCGCCTTACTGATTGTGTCCGAGAGGAAGATACGGTTGCCCGATTGGGCGGCGATGAATTTACCGTAATTATCACCGGTGCCAAGCACCGAAGTGAAGTTGAGCTTGTGGCCCAGGCGATTATTGATGCCCTCGCAAGGCCCTTTCATATTGCACAACCACCTATCCAGATTTCCGTCAGCATTGGCATCACCCTTTACCCGCAGGACGCCGCCACGCCTGTCGCTCTGCTAGAAGCCGCGGACCAGGCCATGTATAAGGCCAAGAATTCTGGTGCCAACCGGGTGTGTTTTTACGAGACATCCGATCATGCAGACAGATGCTCGGCCTGAGCAATGCCACCCTGGCCAGGACATTCCACGCTTACGCTACTGACCCGGACGCCCAGCACGCGTTGCCCTATTGCCAACGATGCGTTCAACGATCACGGTCTTCTATACTGGCACAGGATTTGAGCATGGCGAGTAAATTACCAGGACTGAATCATGCCCAGGCGTCATTTTGAACAACACTACAGTCAACGCATCGGCTGGTTACGCGCCGCCGTGCTCGGCGCCAATGACGGCATTGTCTCCACCGCCAGCCTGGTGGTCGGTGTCGCCGCGGCCAATGTGGATCGCGCAGGCCTGTTGATCACAGCGGTCGCCGGGCTGGTGGCAGGCGCCATGTCCATGGCCGCGGGCGAATATGTGTCGGTAAGCTCGCAGGCGGACACGGAAAAGGCGGACCTCGCGCGCGAACAATACGAGCTGGACAACAACCTGCAGTTCGAGCGGGATGAGCTCAGGGATATTTACACGGGACGGGGGCTGGATAAAGCACTGGCGACGCAGGTTTCCGAACAACTCATGGCGCATGATGCCCTGGGGGCGCATGCGCGCGATGAACTCGGCCTGTCGGAAACGCACCGGGCACGGCCAATCCAGGCCGCCCTCGCCTCCGCGATCACCTTTGCAGGCGGCGCGGCACTGCCGGCGACACTGGTGGCGGTGGCGCCGCTACCACACATGATAGCAATCGTCGCCGTCAGTTCATTGATATTCCTGGGCCTGCTGGGTGCCATTGCCGCAAAGGCAGGCGGCGCCGGCCTGCTCGGCGGCACGGTCCGGGTCATGTTCTGGGGCGCGCTGGCGATGGCCATTACCGCGGTCATCGGGCGCATTTTCGGTGCAGTCGTTTGAGGGCACGCACGTCTCATGTATCGCGGTGAATGGTTTAACAGTCTGAGTCACCTGCTGGGTGCGGTGGCGGCGCTGGCGGGTATGGTCGTGCTCGTGGTGTTTGCCACGCTGCAGGGTGACGTCTGGAAAATCGTCAGCTTTAGTGTTTACGGCCTGAGCCTGTTTTTGTTGTACCTGTTTTCAACGCTGTATCACAGTTTCAACGGCGAGAAGAAAAAACTGTTTCGCAAGTTTGACTACATCGCTATCTACTTGCTGATTGCCGGTAGCTATACCCCTTTCGCCCTGGTGACTCTGAATGGGACATGGGGCTGGTCATTATTCGGTGTGGTCTGGGGACTGGCGATCATCGGGATTGTCCTGGACGCCCTGCCCACGGAGGGGCGACGCATCATCCCCATGATCATCTATGTGTTGATGGGCTGGCTGGTCATCGTGGCCATCAATCCCTTGCTGGACTCCCTGACCACCACCGGTGTTATCTGGCTACTCGCCGGGGGACTTTGCTATAGTTTCGGGCTGATCTTTTTCGCGCTCGATTCACGCTATCCTGTGTTTCATGCGATCTGGCATTTATTTGTCCTGGCCGGCAGTACTACGCACTATATTACGATTTTTCTCTACGTGTTGTAAGCTTGCCTGATTTACACAAGCCGGGGTAAGCCTTGCCAAAGCAGCCGCACAGTTTTGCATCTTTTCTTCACTATCCCGGTTCCGCGCACCTTGGCCTGGCGCTGGCCTCGCTGTTCTGGGCCGGGAATTTCGTGGTGGGCCGCGCGCTACGCGATGTGATCGATCCGCTCACGCTGAACTTCTGGCGCTGGTTACTGGCCCTGGTGATTTTGCTGGTGCTGACGCACAAGTTGCTGTGGACATACCGCCGCGAACTGTTGCGCCACTGGTTTCTGATCCTGGCGCTGGGCCTCACCGGCATCGCGGCTTTTCATACCTCGGTGTATATCGCACTGACCACCACCACCGCGGTCAATGCGCTGCTGCTGTTTACCCTGACGCCGCTGCTGATCATGCTCGGCGCGTGGCTGTTTCTCGGCGAGCGCATGCACGCCATCGCCCTGCTGGGCGTGATAGTGTCGCTGGCCGGGGCGCTGGTACTGATCGCACACGGTGATGTGCAGAATTTGCGCGACCTTAGCTTCGGCCACGGTGATTTGTGGATGCTGCTTGCGGTGGTAATGTGGGCCGCCTACTCACTGTTGCTCAAGCGCAAACCACCGGCGTTGCCGCAGACCGCGCTGGTCAGCGCCACGACCCTCGCCGCGCTGGTGTTGATGCTGCCATTTTATCTGTGGGATACACGCACCGATCTGCGTGTACTATTGAGTGCGGAGGTCCTGTGGGCGCTGGTGTATGTCGCTCTGTTCGCCTCGGTGCTGGCGTTCTGGTTGTGGAACCGTGGCGTGGCGCGCATCGGTGCGGCCAAGGCCGGCACCTACCTGTACCTGATGCCGGTGTTCGGTGCGCTGCTCTCGTATGTCTTTCTCGGCGAGGGGGTGCAGTTATTCCAGCTTATCGGCGGGGCACTGGTGATCACGGGGATTATGCTCAGTAATCGACGGGGAGCACGCTGAGATCACCTTTGCTACGTTGCTGCGCAACACTCCCTGCACAGGCGACCGGACAATCCGTGTCTATAAAAATTTTCAATATCCATCGCCGGGCCATGTCGTGCGCAGGGTCTATACTTTATATTCTCTGGCGTCACGCCTCACTCATATATTGGAGTCCACCATGTTTCTCAAGCAAAAAACCAGCGGCCACATGGTCGAGATCATCAACCTGCCAGACCTGATGAACCTCAACCGCCACGAGGTCGTCGGCCGTTACCAGGAAGGCGAGGAAGAACAGGACCCGGAGACATTCGACAAGACCGAGCTGGTCTTTCTCTCCGGCGAGGCCCTGCCGCGCTGCTGGACCGATCCACACTACCGCGATGAGGAATTGACACACTAAGCCACTCTGTTTAGTGTGTCCCGCGGGGCATGCGCGCTCACGCGCCTGTACAACAACCCGACGGCAGGGAGGCCGTCCGCAAAAAAACGGGCAGGGCCTTGCAGGCACACAAGCATACGCTCATCAGGACGATCGTCCTTACCGCGCTGGCGTTGATCGCCTTTGCCGCCAACACCGTGTTGTGCCGCTGGGCGCTGGCCAAGCCGAGCATCGACGCGGCAAGTTTTACCACCGTGCGCCTGGTGAGTGGCGCGCTCACGCTGTACCTCATCATCATGTTCAACCAGACCGCCCGGCGCGCCACAGCACGCGGCAGCTGGCGCGCGGCGCTCATGCTGTTCGGTTATGCCATCACCTTCTCCTACGCCTATATCACGCTGGATACCGGCACCGGCGCGTTGATCCTGTTCGGCTCCGTGCAGATCAGCATTATCCTGGCCACGGTCTTTCGCGGCACCCGTCTGCATGGCGCGGAGTGGCTGGGGCTGGTGATTGCCTTCGGCGGCTTTGTCTATCTGGTACTGCCCGATGTGACGACACCTTCACTCAGCGGCTTTGTGCTCATGACCCTGGCCGGGGTCTCCTGGGCGTTTTACACCCTCATCGGCCGCGGCTCGGCGGCGCCGCTGCTGGACACCACCTACAATTTCATCCGCACCCTGCCGTTCGTGGCGATGGTCATGCTGCTGGGGTTGCGCGACGCGCACGTCTCGACCCAGGGCATAGCGCTGGCCGTGATCTCCGGCGCCATTGCCTCCGGCATCGGTTACACCATCTGGTATATGGCGCTCGGCGGGCTCAGCACTACCATGGCCGGGGTGCTGCAATTGCTGGTGCCGATCATCGCCGCGCTCGGCGGGGTCGTGTTCGTGGGCGAGCCCATCACCCTACGCATGAGTATCGCCGGCATTTTAATCCTCGGCGGTATTCTCCTGGTCATTCTCGGGCCTTACTATTACGCGCAACGCAACACCCCGACAAAAACCACCTCGGGGTGACACCGCGGGTATGCCGTGGTCTTCCGCGCTAGAATCACACCACGTCTTAGCTCGGGGCGGGGTCTGCCCCATGAGCATCGCGAATGTCTTGGCTATAAGGACATATCATGTACAAAAACTATGCACGTTGTTGAAATAACAAAATAAAGGTATAGAATTCAGCCTCACGCAGGCTTCCACGGCCTTTTTCAGGGGGATAATGATCGTTTTGACGAAGATGCCTCGTGCTGCACAGGGTCTGACCCAGCCAAACTGATGGCGCGCCCAAAAGGATTTGCCTGGGCACAACCGGGTTAACGGGATGGCGATTATCCGAAACTACACTAACACCGCATTCGGCTTGCTTGTGCCGGAAGACGGTAGCGGAGACCTGGGCAAGCCGCATCCGTCAGGGTTAGAGTGAAACTCAAAGGGGCTCCACCGTGCGGTCATAGACTGCCCCTTTAAGCAGCAGGTATGGCAGGGTTCACGATAAATCGGAATTTTACTTAGTGAGGAAATTATAGTGTCACAATTCGTATTTGTTTATTTAGGCGGTAATCAGCCATCAAACCCGGAGGAAGCGGGCAAACATTTTGAGAAATATATGCAATGGCTGTCATCGCTCGGTGACGCGGTTGTCATTCCGACCATACCATTAAAGGATACCAACACCGTAGGCTCTGATGGCACGGTCAGAGAAGGCGGCAGTAGTTCCATGTCCGGCTTCTCGATCATTAAGGCGGACTCCATGGAGGCGGCTCTAGCGATTGCTCAGGCGTGTCCTTTTCTTGAAATTGGCGGTTCACTTGAGGTGTCCGAGTTAATGCAGGTGTCTATGCAATAACACCCGCGGAAGGCATCCATAGTGTGCAGGCCAGGTGGCGCAGGCTGGCGAGAGGCAGGTCGTAAACTAATTTCCGCTAATTCGGCACCCCATAAACTACAGCCACATCCGGCTGTGTCAACGCCCTGCCCTGCCCACACGTCAATAGCTGCCACCGGAAAATTACTGCGCCCGCGACATTTTTCGCCAGGTTCCACTATCACCGCCACAACTGGGCTGAGCAATGAAGTTCGTATGTTACTCCGACTGGGATCAACTCCCCGCCAGTGCCAATGTGCTCTTTGAACAGGCTGAAAAAGACAGTATCTTTTTATCGCGCCCGTGGTTTGAGAGCCTGACCGCCACAGCGCTTGATGATGACCATACTATGGTTTTGGCCTGCGTAGTGACTGGAAACAAGGTACAGGCCATTCTGCCTCTGCTCATCTGTAGCGGGAATGTCGGCTACGCCCTCAAGCATCGCTATACGCCGGTTTATAGTCTGCTCCTTGCGCATGATGGTCAACCGCAGGTGCTGGCCTGCCTGGGTCAGGGTTTGAGTCAATTACCGCGCAGTGGGTTTCTCCTGGAGCCGGTCGCCGACAATGATAGCAACTTAGACGGCTTGCAAAGGGTCCTGGAAACGGCCGGGTATAGCTGTGAACGCATTTTTCGGCACTATAACTGGATATATCGCCTGCAGGCGCCGTCCTATGAAAACTACATGGCAGAACGTCCTGCCCAGCTGCGTAATACCCTCGCGCGTAAAAAGCGTAAACTTGAGCGTGAACACGGTTATACGCTGCGTCTTTTTACGGGAGACGAAGTCCCACAAGCCATGTCCGATTACTATGCGGTCTACACTGCCAGCTGGAAAGCCAATGAACAGTACGCGGACTTTCTCGATGACATGGTGAAGCGTTTTTCCACAGCGGGATGGTCGCGGCTCGGGGTGCTTTATATCAGGGGCCAGGCCGCCGCGGCACAGCTCTGGTTTGTCTGCCATGGCAAAGCGAGCATATTCAGACTTGCATATGACGAGGCCTGGAAGCGTTATTCACCGGGTTCCATACTGACCGCCTTCCTGATGGAACATGTAATCGATAATGAGCAGGTAACGGAGGTGGACTTTCTGACGGGTAATGACGCTTACAAGCAGGACTGGATGTCGGATCGCAGAGCGCGTTACGTCTTGAGCTGTGTAAAAAGCGCACGGCCCGCAGGCAGGTATAAATTGTTTATGCAATCACTCAAGCGTATACTGAAACAATTATCAGGAGCTGATCCCGAACCATGAAACTGACACAAAAATCCTTTCTGAACGGCACTCGAGAATTTGAGCTTATTGATGACGTCGTTAGTGTGCGCGTCAAGAAATTCTTCACGCAAGAAAAGCACTCTGTCGGGCTGTTAATCCTGAACCCTGAACCCGTGGTTAATGGACCATATCTTGAGTTTCATGACCGTTTCAAAGGCCACCTACTACTGTCGCTGCGGTTAAACGAACCCAACACAGAGGAGTTCAATACCTTTGTTACTGCGCTGAAGCAGGGCGCGTTAAGGCTTACTCCCCCTGTTGCAGAAGCAGAGGCCTCAGACCCTGAATCTTCACGGCGTCAGGCCCTCGCCCGAAATATGTTTGAGGAACCTCCGGAGTTCGCCGAGCCGGATGACACGCAAGCGAAAGCCAGCTTTATACCTGTCAATGCCGCAAGACTGGCTGATGACATAGTTATGCTAAAAACCTACCTGGATGAGCGCGACATAAGGCCCCTGCTCGACGTCCTTGAAACGCTCGTAGAGGAACCTCAAAACGAAGCAGCCTATCAGAAGATGTTAGACACCTACAATGGGCTGGGTATTCTTTCAGGCGCGGTATTGACCTATGCGCCTTATCTCAAGGTTCTGCTCTCTCAATCTATTAGCCTGTAACACTGAAAGTTGCGGGCTCAGAATTTGAGTGTAAAAAAGCAACATCTGCAACATTCAGGAAGAAATAATAAATGATTGAGGTAGTCTTCCTGGCAGTCGCATTAAGCATGGATGCGTTTGCAGTATCTATTGGTCTTGGGTCAAAACAGAAATCAGCGCCATTACCTTTAGCGATAAAAGCCGGATTGTATTTCGGAATCTTTCAGGCACTAATGCCGCTCATTGGTTATCTTGGAGGAAAAGGTGCGTTAGCCTGGATTGAAGATTATGCACATTGGATTGCATTCCTACTGCTGGCACTGATCGGCGGGAAGATGATTTATGAATCCTTCTCGGAGGGCATAGAGGCAAATATATCCAATATTACGCACAGAGTCATGTTTATGCTTGCTATTGCAACCAGCATCGATGCGCTGGCGGCGGGTTTTACATTAACACTACTCGGCACGAATCCATTTATTGCCTGCATAATAATCGGTCTTGCCACTTTTAGCCTTAGTTGTCTCGGTGTATTCATAGGCAACAAAAGCGGTACCTGGCTGGAGAGTAAAGCCGAATTATTCGGCGGTGTCATACTTATAGTCATCAGCATAAAAATACTGTTTACATAGTCATACATGGCTCAATTGATTGAAATCGACACAGATCGCCTACGCTTGCGTCAGTGGTGCCCCGCTGATCGAGAACCCTTTGCCATGCTAAATTCCGACCCAGGAGTGATGGAGTTTTTTCCGGGACTTCTAAGTCGCGCTGAAAGTGATGCCCTGGCGGATCGCTGCCAGGCACTTATCTCCGAACGCGGATGGGGGTTCTGGGCCGTAACACCAAGAGACACAGGTGAGTTCATCGGCTTTGTTGGTTTGCACATCCCAACCGATACGCTGCCATTCTCACCCTGCGTGGAGGTGGGCTGGCGACTGGCGGCAAAATACTGGGGCAAAGGCTACGCCACAGAGGCTGCGCGTGCCGCGCTTGGCGTTGGCTTTGAGCGGCTTGCATTAGCCGAGATTGTGTCGTTTACCTGTTTGGGCAACATTCGTTCACGCGCCGTGATGCAACGGCTGGGCATGCACGACACAGGAACAACCTTTGCGCACCCAAACATCCCGGTGGGCAATGCACTTCGTGAGCACTGTCTGTATAAGATAACGCGCGAGCAGTGGCGCACCAATAATGTAACAGTATAACATCAAGTGCTGCACGACGTTCAGTAGGGCATGGCATTCATAACTACACCGCTTACCGATGAAACCTAAGTGCCTTTGTACGCAGCAATACTCAAAGCCAAAGCTATGAGTCGCGACCCAAGCACGCGACGTATGTAATAAATAGTCTCTAATGATTCTTCTTGTCATCGCACCCGCTGCGCTTTTTATCTGAAAAAACGACGCGCCGACTGAACAGACTGTCACGCATCTCAACAGCAAATGAGCGCTGAACTTGATCTTCAAGCCCGCCCCAATCCACAAACCATCCCCGGCGATCTTTGTGAGCGACGTTTTTTATTGTGTTTTCGCAGCATGATGAATCAAAGTTTGTAGGCCAACAATAACTAAATCATTCTTGAAGGTTTGTGCGTTATTTGTTAATCACAGGTTACCCCCGGCCGCATAAACGTCTATACTATATGCAGACGATGAGCTGATCGTTTTACCCATCAGGACTAATCATTCAGCACAAGGAGCGTACGCAATGAAACTTAGAAAGCTAACCCTACCCGTTGTATTGGCACTATCGTCAGCTTATTCACTTAGCGCAAATGCCACATTAATCTCGGGTCTCGGTACCACCACAGCCCATCCTGCACTCGCAGGCGCGACTGTCATTGACTTTGAAGGTCTGGCAAACGCGACCTATCCTGCAGGGGGTGGGCTAACCATCGGTGGGGTCACCTTTACCGCCAATGACAACCACCTGCGCATCGACAATACCTATCAAGCGTTTAATCAGTCCGGCACCTACCTGGATAATGGGACCTATGGTAGTAATGGCTTCTCGCAGATTACCTTTGACTTTCCCGTCACCACTAATGCCTTCGGTTTTACCTGGGGCATGGCCGAAGCGTTTGCCAACTGGCAATTAGCCGCCTTCGACTCGGGCGACGGCTTAATCGAAAGTCATCTTCTGCCCTCCACCACCTCCAGTAATGCCGGTGAATTTGTTGGTATCGCGGCCAATGGGATTTCCTATGCCACGCTCTCCTGGGGCGGGGATTATGACTGGGTCGCTATTGACAACTTTACCTACCAGCAGACTGCCACCTCAGTACCTGAGCCAGGTACACTCCTGCTCCTGGGCGCTGGCCTGTTGGGTTTGACCGGTGTCGCTCGTAAGAAAAAAGCCTGAAGATTAGCCTAGATTCAGGTTTTCATTAACACCACGTCTACCGGCACGATGTGCCGGTGTACGTGGTGTTTTTATTTTCAACAGAAAAATCTGCAAGTAAATACGGTGTGTGACTTCACAACATGCGACCACCCCCCCTAGACAACGGGCATCATGGCAGTGCCGCCATCCCAACAGCCAACCCGCCACAAATAAATCACGCATACGAAATTTAGCTTATTAGTAATTAATAATATTAAAGGTAGCAAGCGCCGCACTGTAGCTGCCTCTGCCGTCGACGGCAACGCCTGGCGACGATTGCATCTTGCCGGCTTTTCACAGGGTGAAATGCGCCATAAAAGAATTTTGCCCAGGACAAGAATCGTGTTTGACCTGTCGCGGACAACAGGTTAGATTCTGTCAGGTTAGATTATTGTGAGGTGATCCCGACGGCAATATATCCAACCGCCTTGGGAGCGACATCGCAAACATCAGGTAAAGGTACATGTAAAGCGACACCGAAGTATCATCAGGGAGCAGTCATATATAAGGATGTCAGTGTTCCAGCCCTAACATCAAAAAAACAAGGGGGACGTCATGTCTGATATACAACAACGTGAGGCACACTGGAAAAAAACCAGAAACCTCATGATCATCCATCTAAGTATCTGGTTCTTCTTCTCATTCGTCGTGCACTGGTTTGCCAATAGTCTCAATAGCTTCAGCTTTATGCACTTTCCGCTAGGCTATTACATGGCGGCACAGGGCTCACTCATTGCGTTCGTGGTTCAGTTGTTTCTGTTTGTGAAACAACAGGACAAGATCGACCGTGAATTCGGCATGGCCGAATCAGACGAATAAGGGGGGATACACATGAGTTTTTTCAAACCCAAGGGTAGCTTTATCGATAACCTGCCCAGAATCTATGCCCTCTATACCGGGGGTTTCCTGGTCTTTGTCCTGCTGATGGCCATCCTGGAACAAATGGGTCTGGGCGCGGATACCATTGGTATTCTGTTCGTCAGCTTTACCATTGTCATCTACGCCGCCATCGGCTGGCTGTCGCGCACCATGCAGGTAGACGCCTATTATGTGGCAGGCCGACAGGTCCCGCCTGTCTTCAACGGCATGGCGACGGCGGCGGACTGGATGTCCGGGGCCTCATTTGTGGCCATGGCGGGCGGTATCTACATGGGCGGTCATTCCTATCTCGCCTTTGTCGTCGGCTGGACCGGGGGTTACGTGCTGGTGGCGGTCCTGATGGCCCCCTACCTGCGTAAGTTCGGTTGCTATACCGTGCCGGATTTTATCGGTACGCGTTATGGCGGCAACACCGCGCGACTCCTGGCGGTACTGGTACTGGTTATTGCCTCGTTCACCTATGTAACCGCACAGATCAACGCGACTGGTACCATTGCGTCACGCGCTCTGCAAATTCCCTTTGAAGTAGGTGTCTGGTTCGGTCTGCTCGGCATTCTGCTCTGCTCCATGCTGGGGGGGATGCGCGCGGTTACCTGGACCCAGGTGGCACAGTACATTGTTCTGATTATCGCCTACCTGGTGCCGGTATTCTGGATGTCTACCAAACAGGGCTTCGGTTTTATTCCGCAGTTCTCTTACGGTGACGCAGTCGCCCGTATCGGCGAACTGGAAATGCTGCATCAGGTGGGGGTACTCAAACCCGCTGCCGATGCCGCTTCCGGTTTTCCCGGCCTCAAGGCCCTGGTGACACCCCATGCGGCGGCCGGTGATTCGGCCATGGCGGCCTGGAAGTTCGTCACCCTCGCTGCCTGTATGATGCTGGGTACGGCCTCGCTGCCGCACATCCTCATGCGTTACTTCACCACGCCGTCAGTACGGGCCGCACGTAACTCCGTGGCCTGGTCCCTGATGTTCATTTTCCTGCTGTACTTCACTGCCCCGGCGCTCGCCACCTTTACCAAGTTGCAGATTCTCGATCCGAATCTGGCAACCAGTATTATTGGCAAGTCGTTTGAAGCGGTCATGCAGCTGGAGTGGATACAGAAGTGGAGCTCGGTGGGCATGCTCGCTCTGGTCGATAGCAACGGTGATGGTATTGTGCAGATCAGTGAGTTCTTCATGCGCGGTGACATCGTGGTTCTGGCGACACCGGAAATTGCCGGTCTCCCCTATGTTATCTCCGGTCTGGTGGCGGCGGGGGGTATGGCAGCGGCCATGTCGACCGCGGACGGCCTGCTGCTGGCGATTGCCAACGCCCTGTCACATGATCTGTACTATAAAATCATTGACCCCAAGGCCGAGACACGCAAGCGTCTGATCGTGGCCCGTGTGCTGCTCCTCGCCATTGGTGCGGCCGGTGCCTTGGTGGCCAGTCTCAAACTCACCGGGATACTCGGGGCGGTGGCCTGGGCCTTCTGCTTTGCCATGTCGGGACTATTCTTCCCGCTGGTGCTTGGGGTCTGGTGGAAACGCGCCAACCGCGCCGGTGCCATTGCCGGTATGGCCGTGGGGCTAGGTGTCGGTACGTGGTATCTGTACATGGTCAAATTTGCCGGTATGGCACCCTGGATCGGTCTGGATGACCTGCGCTTTGGTATTGTCGGCGCCAGCGCCAGTCTCATCGCCATGGTGGTGGTCAGTCTGATGACCAAGGCACCGGATGCTGAGACCCAGGCCATGGTCGATGAAATACGCATACCCAAAGGTAGGACCGTGCTCGACGCCCAGCACTAATTGGCGCCAGCACAATACCGGGGCGGTCTACCGCCCCGGTATTTTTTTGTCTTGCGAAAATGACGTTATGTGTCAAGCGCTGACGATGGAGCCCATTGGCGTCACGGCTATTGAGTCACTGCGCGAGTTAGGGAATACTGGAACACCAGCGAATAAAAAACATTAACAGGAAAATAAAATGACAGAGGCTTTCCCCCTGTGGGTCATAATTATCGACTACGTCCTGGGCGCGATTATGTGGACCCTGATCGGCCGATTCGGCATGCGACTGTTTTTGCCGGAAGAGAGCCGCTTTTTTTTCTCGCGCTTTTTTATCCGCGTTACCGACCCCTTCTTGAAGTTTTTTAAGCCGGTCACCCCCGGTTTTCTGGTGCCGGCCCTTATTCCGCTGTATGTGGCCTGGTTCTTTTACATGGCACGCTTTTATATCATGCCCTGGCTATTGGGATATTCGGTTATGGGCATGTTATCGTTTCCCCTGGAAAGCGAGATCGCCCACGGCATTCATGCCTTTTTCAACCTTTTTACCCGTTAGGCGTCAGGCAAGCTGCGCCGATACCACGTCCGCTGAGGTCATAATGTAACGCCCATGTTACCACCGCCCGCTCATACGCCTCTGGTGGCCTTACCGGTCCTGGTACTGGATCTGGAAACCACCGGCCTGGATGTCAAAAATGATCGCGTCATCCAGGTGGGCGCTATTACCCTGCAGGGTGAGCAGATCATTGAGACGCCACAGCTCAATCAGTTAATCCGTCCCGGCGTTGCCATACCGGCCGCCACCGCCGCCATCCACGGCATCCGTGATCAGGACGTCGAAACCGCACCGGCCTTTGCCGACATTGTCCAGCCGTTAAAAGACCTGCTCTCCGGGCGCGTGGTCGTCGGCCAGCACATTGGCTTTGATATTGCGATCTTACGCCACGAGTTTGCCCGCCTCGGCCTGGTGTGGCACGAACCCGCCATGATCGACATTAGCCAGCTGGTCGGCGCCTTGCAGCCCGCCCTGCCCGAACTGTCCCTGGAGGCGGTGTGTCGTTATCTCGGTGTCGAGATCCACAACCGGCATAGCGCCATGGGTGACTGTCTGGCCGCAGCGCACGCCTGGCAAAAGCTGATGCCGCTCTTACGGGAAAAAGACATCCGCACCCTGGGGGAGACACTGGCACTGGCCAATCAGCGTCAGGACCTGTTGCTGCGCCAGGCACAGTCCGGTTGGCTGGCCACGCCGGAGGCACTGGTCACCGCCTCCACCTCGGCCCTGACCCGCATTGACAGTTATATTTTCGAGCAGCAATTACAGGATGTCATGACCCGCTCGCCGCAAAGCGTTGCGCCAACGACCTCGCTGCGTGATGCGGCAAAAAATATGGTGCAGCTACACATCGGTTGTTTGCTGGTGTGTGAAGAGCAACAGCCACCACAGGGCATTGTCACCGAAAGCGACCTGATGCGCGCCAGTGCCGAGCATCGCGATTTTGACCATACGCCGGTATCCGCCCTCATGAGTACGCCGGTGCACGGCATGCCGCCCCATGAACTGCTCTACCGCGCCCTGGCACGCATGGATCGACTTGGCATCAGTCATCTGTGTGTCGTTGATGCCAACGACAGACCACTCGGTATCGTCTCGCAACGGGATTTATTGCGTTACCGCGCCCGCGGCCCACACATGCTGAGTGATGCCCTGCAGGCGGCAGACACGAGCGCCGCGCTCGCCAGCGCCTATGCGCGCGTGACGGCCGTGGCGACGCAGCTGGTCAATGAGGGACTCGATGGCAGCCAGGTGGCGCGCGTCATCTCCGCCGAACTCCAGGCCCTCACCGAACGCGCCACGCAATTGTCTCTGATGCAGATGCAACGCGCCGGCAAGGGCACGGCACCGGCAGACTGGTGTGTCATTGTCCTGGGCTCCGGCGGGCGCGCCGAAAGCCTGCTCAGCGCCGATCAGGACAATGCCCTGATCCACCGCGGCGGCGCGGAACACGATGCCTGGTTTGCCGAATTTGGCGAACTGCTGGCCGAGACCCTCGACGCCGCCGGCCTGCCCCGCTGCAAGGGTGGCGTCATGGTGCGCAACCGCCAATGGCGTGGGACCGAACAGGAATGGGCACAGCGGGTGGAACACTGGTTGCGCCGCGCCCGGCCCGACGACCTGCTCAATGTGGATATCTTTTTTGACCTGGTCGCCGTTGCCGGCAATGCAGAACTGGCTCAGCAGTTGCACCACAGCGCGACCCAACTTGCCGCCAACAGCAGCGCCTTTACCAATTTGCTGGCGCAATCGGTACAGGCCATGTCGCCGCGCTTTAGTCTGTTTGGTCGCCCCAGTCTGCAAAATGGTCGCGTGGATTTAAAGCGCGACGGCCTGTTGCCGCTGGTGTGTTTTGCCCGCACCCTGGCCCTGCGTCTGGGCTCGGTCGCCCGTGCTACTCCGGAACGTTTATATGATGTGCTGGCGGCGGGACACCTGGCCGAAGGCGATGTCACGCGCCTGGTTGCGTTGCACAAAAAATTACTCAGCCTGATCGTGCAACAACAGATTCAGGATATCGACAACGGTATTACGGCCAGCAGTCTGGTGGAAGTGAAGTCGCTGAATCGATCACAGTATCAGCAGCTCCTGCGTGAGTTACGCCACCTGCATACCATGGTCGGCGAGATTCAAAGCCTGATCGCCCGTTAGGCGCCGACCTCCAGCACGGCCCCGGCGTCCAGGGCGCGACGCAATTCCTGCCTGACCTTCTGCCAGCGAAAGCGCACCGAATTGACCACGATGTCTTCATCAAGCTGTTTGAGCTCATCAATGATCGGCGCCCACTGTACCAGCGCCCGCGGGCTATGACTGAAGGGACCTTCATCGTCGCTGACCGTCGGCCAGTCGCACAATAGCAGCCGCTGGCGCACCTGCCCGGCGGCCTCTGCAAACTGTTCGCCGGCGTCCGCCGGGGTGGCGGTGTCCTGCAGAATCTCCTCGACGACGCCCTGCATCAGGGCCGAGACCTGTGCGGTGGAGGCCTGCGGATGTTGCATGAGCAGCCCCCCCATATACACGGCCAGGTCCGACAGACAGGCCAGCCAGATTTGCCATTTGGCGATATTGATGGCGGTTACAAAAATATCGTCATCAAACAGCTCCGGGTAGCGCATGCCGGCGCGGGTGCGCAAATAACCGTACAGGGAGGTCTGCGCCATAAAGCTGGCCCGCGTGTTGAGGAATGCCATAAGCGCGGCCCGATCTGTGACCGGCTCTACCCGCTGCGGGGTAAAGTATTCGCGGATCATGCGTAACAGGGCGATGGGATTGAGTAAGATATCGCGCAGTCGATGGGGCATATCGGTCATAGGGTGTGGAAGGTCCGTATTATTTATCGTACGGTTTTTATACACCGTCCACGGCGACAAAGTACAGCCAATCCACCATTAATTACGCGCAGTGTCCGGCGATACTTTGTAGACCTTGTCTGCAGCCAGGCTGTGTCACATGCTCATTACCGCTATCACAGAACACGCACCACTCAGCGTCGCCAAAGGCGTCGGCGCAGCCACTTCTCCATTTCCAGCAGGGTAAACAGCGCGACACCGATACCAAGAATCTCGATGGCGTGAATGAAGTCCACCGGGCGGGTATCAAAAAAGCGCTCCATGAAGGGCGCGTAGGTAAACAGCAACTGCAACACCACCACCAGGCCCACGGCAATGAGAATGGCGCGAGTTCCGAGTATTTGCCGCCAGCCCAGTGAGCTGCGACCGAGATAGCGCACGTTGAACAGGTAGAACACCTCCATGACCACGAGGGTATTGACCGCATAGGTGCGCGCCTCTTCCAGACTGGCGCCGTGCTGTTGCGTCCAGGCGAAAATCCCGAAAATACCGGCGACGAACAGTACCGAGACGAAGCTGATGCGCCACAGCAAAAATCCGGACAACACGGCCTCATCCCGCACCCGCGGCGGCCGTTGCATGACGTCAGGCTCATAGGGTTCAAACGCCAGGGCCATGGCCAACGCCACCGAACTGACCATGTTGACCCAGAGGATTTGCAGCGGCGTAATCGGCAGAGTCAGGCCCACCAGCACTGCCGCCAGGATGGCCAGCGACTCACCGCCATTGACCGGCAACAGGAACAAAATGGCCTTTTTGAGATTGTCGTATACCGTGCGGCCTTCGCGCACCGCCTGGGCAATGGAGGCAAAATTGTCATCGGCCAGCACCATTTCGGCGGCCTCCTTGGCGGCCTCAGTGCCGTTGATGCCCATGGCAATGCCCACATCGGCGCGCTTGAGGGCGGGCGCGTCGTTGACGCCGTCACCAGTCATGGGGACGACGTGGCCCCGGGCTTGCAGCGCCTGCACCAGTCGCAGCTTGTGCTCCGGGGTGGTCCGGGCAAACACATCGGTCTGGGGGGCGAGCTCCGCCAGAGCGGCATCGTCCAGTGACTCCAGCTCGCGCCCGGTGACCGCCCTGTCGGTATTCTCCAGGTGCAGTTGCCCGGCAATGGCGCGCGCCGTATCCGCATGGTCACCGGTAATCATCTTGACGCGAATGCCGGCGGACTGACAGTCGGCAATGGCCTTGATGGCCTCTTCCCGTGGCGGGTCGATCAGGCCAAGCAGGCCGAGCAGCTCGAAGCCCCCCTCCACATGGGTAAAGTTCAACTCACGCTGCTCGGCCGCCACCCTGCGCCGCGCCACGCCCAGCACCCGCTGGCCCTCGGCGGCAATGCGGCCGACCGCGTCCTGCCAGGCCTGTGGGTCAAAGGCCTTGCCGTCGGCCTGTGTGCCACACACTGCCAGCACCGCCTCCGGCGCGCCTTTGAGAAAAATGTAGCCGTTGCCCTCATGGTCGTGGTGCAGGGTCGCCATAAAACGGTGCTCCGCATCAAAGGGAATGACATCGGTGCGGGGAAACTGCTCCGCCTTACGTGCCGGCGCCAGGCCGGCCTTGACGGCAGCCACCAGCAGGGCGCCCTCCATGGGATCGCCGTCGACATGCCACTGGTTGTCCTGTTGCTGGAGCGTGGCATCGTTGCACAGGGCTGCGGCACACAAAATATCCATGAGGCCTGGTTGCTCGTCGGGATTGACCTCGCCCGCCTCGGTATCGTCCAGCCCGAAGCCACCATGGGGGTCATAGCCAGTGCCACTGACGCTAAACGCCGCGCCCGGGGTGAGAATACTGCGCACGGTCATTTCGTTGCGTGTGAGGGTGCCGGTCTTATCGGAACAAATGACCGAGACCGCGCCCAGGGTCTCGACGGCGGGCAGGCGGCGAATAATGGCATTGCGCCCTGCCATGCGTTGTACGCCGATGGCGAGGGTCACGGTCAGAATCGCCGGCAGACCCTCGGGGATCGCGGCGACCGCCAGCCCCACCACGGTCATGAACATTTCCGTGGCGTCCCGCGCTTGCAGAAAATAACCGTAAAAGAACACCAGCAGGGCGACCACCAGGATAACCAGGGTCAGCCAGCGGGCGAAGACCTCCATTTGCTTGAGCAGCGGCGTGGTCAGGACCTCTACGTCGGAAAGCATGCCGCTGATGCGGCCAATCTCGGTGGCATTACCGGTGGCGACCACCAGACCGACGCCCTGCCCCCCGGCAACCAGCGTACCGGAAAAGGCCATGGACTTGCGGTCGCCCAGGTCGGCGCCCTCCGCCACGGCCGCCGTCGCCTTTTCCACCGGCACGGATTCGCCGGTGAGAATCGCCTCCTGCAGACGCAGGCCCTTGGCGCGCAGCAGCCGCAGATCGGCAGGTACCTTGTCGCCCGGTTCCAGCAGTACCTGATCGCCAGGCACCAGTTCCTCCGCCGGGATGCTCTGCCGCCGGCCGTCACGCAACACCGAGGCGCGCGGCGCCAGCATGTGGCGAATAGCCTCCAGCGCCTGCTCGGCCTTGCCTTCCTGCACGAAGCCGATCACGGTATTGACCAGCACGACCCCCAGGATCACCACGGTATCGACCCAGTGCCCCAGCAGCGCGGTCACCAGCGCTGTGCCCAACAGGACCTGGATTAGAAGATTACTGAACTGGGCAAAAAAGCGTTGCAGGCTAGTGCGGCCTTTGGTGGTGGCCAGTTGATTGGGGCCGTACGTCGCCAGGCGCTGCCTGACCTCGTCCGCGCTAAGGCCGGTGTCCCGACTGTCGAGTTCCGCGAGGGCCGTCGTCGTCTCCATACTGTGCCAGGACTGTGGGGAATCGCTCTGTGCGTTACTCATGTTCGCTGCTCCTTGCCTGTTGCAGTAATTTTAATGATAACCCGAGACACCACATTTTATAATCTGGGTAGAAGAGCGCCCGTCGCGGTTGTCCCACCGAGCGTGCAGACCACCCGGTGCGCAAAAGTGTAGACCCAATGCCATAGTTCAAGAGACACAGATCAAGCGATACAGTTCCAGCCACCATAAGCACACGCCACCGCAAGTACAACGGGTGTAATGCGCAAACAAAGGGCTCGTGGGGATATTGAGTACAATTTTGGCTTTACCGCACGCAACGTCCCTGTAGCCCATAAGTCGCTCAGCGCGGAGCTAAGCTCTGGAAAAAATAAATTCCCGTTGTCACCATCGTGCAGTAAGGGGGCTGGACGAACAGGCCAGGCTTCGCAGCACGCCCAGCGCAGCTCGGTTATGCCAAACGCCCAAGGTCTCGTGCTTGCTCTGCTTATTCCAGTACGCCCTGACGCGCAAAAATGAATAACAGGCGCTTGACGTTGGTGGTGATGCTTGCCTGCAGACGCGCCTCGGGCACACTGGTATCAATATTCAGCGACTGGGCCAGCTGCACGTCGGCACGTAGCCTGGCGACAATATTGGCGGCAATGGCGGCGACGTTATTGCGACCACTCAATTGCTCGATGAGCAGATGGGCAAAACCGTCAAGGTGTATGGGCTCATGCCAGACACCACTCAGGACGTTACCGACCTGCGCCTCGGCGGTGGCCAGGGCGGTCATTGTTGGCCTATCGGAATACGCCTGTTTAAAGCTTTGCGGGCTCAGGACAAACTCAATACAGCTATTGGCAAATAGATTAAACAGTTCGTTGAGATATTCGTCCTCCTCAACCGCATGCGTGGCGCTACTGGCAGCGCGCAGTTGTGCTGCCGCCCTTTCCTGCAACGCACTCACGCACAGAGCCGCAGGGGCTTCATCAAAGAGATATTGCAGCGTGAGTTTGGTCAGCGGCTGGCAGACCTCCACCGGGCCGCCATCGGGGCGGGTAAACTTTACCGCCGTATTGGATTCCAGTCGCAGTCGATCCGGTGGCGACAGTTGGCTATGCATAGCAAAGCCCTTGAGCAGAGTCAGGTCGATGTCATAGTCCGGCGTACTGTCGGCGTGCACAATCAGTGACATGCGAAATGTGCGTTGACGCAGGTGGTCCATGTATTGTTCCTGCACCAGCATGTCGTCATATTGTTCGACAAACTTCGCGCCCGCCGGCGGTAGTGTCGAGGCAAACATGGTGTGCAGTTCTGACTCACACAAATACTTCAGCTGGTGCGCCGCAAGCTCGCGGGTAAATTCGCTAAACAGTACCGACTTATTGTCGGCCTCGAGAAAATCGTGATACAGATAACTGGGGTGTGATTTTTCGATACCCTTGAGTTCCAGATACAGCTGCTGCTGCAGGGGTTGCTTGCTGTTCTGGTAGTAACTGCGCAGAAAGTCGAACAGTTCGAGCATGGACTGCAGCCGCGCCGGTGGCTCGGTAAGATCGCGCACATGATAAATAGCCATGCCACGCAGCATGTCGCGCACATTCCAGCCAGGCTGGGTATTGTAGCTGATGTAGGCAATACCGTTGGGCGCCAGCAGCCGCTGCGTCTGTCGCAACAAGGCCGCGCGTACCGGCTCCGGCACCCAGGAATAGACCCCGTGGGCGACGATATAATCGAAACCGGCGGGGCGATCCTCAAACACGCACAGGTCACCCTGTTCCAGGCGGATATTCTTCAGGCCCAGACGGGCAATGGTCTCCTGCCCTACGCGTACCTGTTCGATAGAGAGGTCGATACCGACAAACTCACTATCGGGAAAATGCCAGGCCAGCGGGATGAGATTGCCGCCACTGGCGCAACCCAGCTCCAGGTAACGACACGCTTCCGGCGGTGCAGTGGCCAGGCCAAAGAGGCGCCCCAGCATAGCCAGGCGGCGGGGATGCGTCTCGGAAAACGGCACGCTTTCGTAGGGGATGGAATCGTAGTCCTGCATTCGTCTTTACCGTCGTCGCTTAAATTTATAGAACGCCTGAAACTATGCAGGCAGGGCTGATGGGTATCAACATAAAGTCAAAGAAAATTTTTACTGAATAAGTTTTTCTATGGTGTGTTTTCCATGACGCAGGCATCAGCGCGTACAACCACAAAGCCGCCGCCGCATGAATGACCCTTGGCGTCGCTGCCGATATCCGCCTCAGCCCGTCGGCTTTTGGCTATGGTCTCTGGCCATCAGGACATAAAACGCCGGCAGGATAAACAGGGTAAAGAAGGTACCAATCCCCAGACCTGCGGCGATGGTCAGGCCAATCTGAAAACGACTCACCGCTCCGGCACCGGTGGCCAGCAACAATGGCACCATGGCCACGACCAGGGCAATGGATGTCATAAAAATTGGCCGCAGGCGGATCATGGCGGCCTTCTCTACGGCGGCACGGATGGACAGGCCTTCTTCGATTTGCAGTTTGTTGGCAAACTCGACAATGAGAATACCGTTTTTCGCCACGACGCCAATCAGGGTAATCAGCCCCACCTTGGTATAGATGTTGAGCGAGAGTGAGTTGACCTCAAACATAATAAAAATCAGCGCCCCGGCCGTTGCCAGTGGCACCGAGACCAGAATAATGGCCGGGTCGCGCCAGCTTTCAAACTGTGCCGCCAGTACCAGGTAAATAACCAGCAGCGACATCAGCATGGTCACGGTCAGGGCGGAACTCTCCTGCGCATACTGGCGCGAGTCCCCCAGATAGTCGTAGCCATAACCCCTGGGCAGAAAGTCCTGCGCCATGGCCGTCAGCGAATCGAGGGCATCACCCAGCGCCACGCTCGGCAGGGTCACGCCCTGAATGACCAGGGAATTCAGCTGTTGAAACTGTGTGCGGTTGGTCGGCTCGACCGCGTGTTCGATCGAGGCAATGGTGGACAGCGGCACCAGGTCACCGGCGCCGGTGCGAATATAGTAGTCCTTGAGCATTTCACCGTCACGGCGGAACTCGCGTGACACCAGCGGAATGACCTTGTAGCTGCGGCCCTCCATGCTAAAGCGATTGACATAGCCCCCGCCGAGGAGGGTCCCCAGGTTGCGGCCGATACTGGCCATGTCAATACCGAGGTCGCCGGCCCGGTCACGATTGATGTCAATGTTGATGGTGGGTTGATCGATGTCGATGGATTTTTCCAGAAACATGAACTGACCACTGGCCATGGCCTGACCCAGCAGTCCATCGGCCACATCGACCAGCTCTTCATAACTGCGATCCGTAGTGAGGACAAACTGTAACGGCGCGCCGCGTGAGGGCGTCGGGATACTGGGGCGAGGAAAGACAAAGGTGCGCATGCCGGCCACCTGACTGAGCATGCCGAACAAGGGCCCCTGTACCTCCTTTTGCGAGCGGTCGCGCTCTTCCACCGGTTTCATTTTGAAGCCACCGAAGATCTGCCCCGGTGTCCGCCCCAGAATATAGAAGCTATCGTTATACTCGGGAATGCCTTCAAACATGGAATGGATCTGTCCACCATAGGCTTCGAGATATTCCAGCGTCGCCGTGCGTGGCCCGGTGGAATTGAAAAACAGAATACTCTGGTCTTCGTCGGGCGCCAGTTCATTTTTGCTGTTCATGAACATGAAATAATTGGACGCCAGGATCAGAGCGCCGATACCGGCCAGCAGACCCAGGTGATTGAGGAGTTTGTGTAACAGGCGGGCATAGCGGGTCGACATGCCGGTAAAGACCTTTTCCACCTTTTGTTCAAAACGACCTTCATTGCCGTGTTCCTTGAGCACCCGCGAGGACAGCATGGGCGACAGGGTTAGGGCAATGACGCCAGAGATCATTACTGCGGCGCTCAGGGTAAAGGCGAACTCAATAAACAGTGCGCCGGTCAGGCCGCTCATAAAACCAATCGGCGCGTAGACCGCCAGCAGGGTCGTGGTCATGGCAATAATGGGCACCGCCAGTTCACGCGCGCCCTTGAGCGCGGCCTGCATTTTGCTCTCGCCGTTTTCGATATGGCGATGGACATTCTCCACCACGATAATCGCATCATCGACGACCAGACCAATGGCCAGCACCATGGACAGGAGTGTGAGCAGGTTCAGCGAGTAACCCAGCAGATACATAATAAAGGCGGCGCCGATCAATGACAGCGGTACGGCCACCGCGGGAATAATAGCGGCGCGCAGGGAGCCCAGACTGAGATAGATCACCACCAGCACGATCAGCACCGCCTCGGCGATGGTCTTGTAGACTTCCTTGATGGAGGACTTGATAAACTGACTGGCATCGTACGGCACCTTGACCTGCATGCCTTGCGGTAATTGCGCCTCGACGCGGGGAATCAGCTCATTGACCAGATCCGCAACGGTAATGGGATTGGCGCCCGGCGCCGGTTCGATGCCGATAAACACCGAGGGAATGCCTTTGTACCAGGTGGTGGAGTCATAATCATCCGAGCCCAGTTCCGCGGTGGCGATATCCTGCAGGCGCACCAGGCTGCCGTTTTCACTGCGCACGACCAGCTTGCCGAAGTAGTCCGGGTTGTTGACGTCGGTGCTGGCGGTCAGATTGATACTGACATACTTGTCCTTGGTCGAACCGATCCCCGCCTGATAGTTATTGTTGCGCAGGACATTGACCACATCCTCACCGGTGACCCCCAGCGCCGCCATGCGCTTCGGGTCCAGCCAGATACGCATGGCGAATTGCGCGGCGAACAGGCGCGCCTTGGCGACCCCCGGCAGGGCCTGTAACTGCGGCTGCACCACCCGCAGGACATAGTCACTGATTTGCGGCCGCGGGATGCTGTCGCTGAAAAACGCCAGATACATCAGCGCGGTGCGATCCCCGGTGGTGGATTCGATAATGGGGTCCCGCACCTCGGCGGGCAGTTCACCGCGCTTGCTGGCGACCTTGGCCTGAATCTCGGCAATAGCGGCATTGGGATCGTAGTTGAGACGCATCTGCGCCTCAATGGTCGACATCCCCTGTGCGCTGGTCGAGGAAATAAAATCGATACCGTTGGCCTCGGACATGGCCTGCTGGATCGGCGTAGTCACAAAGCCTTTGACCAGTTCCGAACTGGCACCGGGATAGGCAGTCGTCACCGTCACCACGGTATTTTTGATCAGGGGAAACTGACGTACCTCGAGCAGGCCCAACGAACGCAGGCCCAGCAGCAAAATGAGCAGGCTGACCACCGTCGCCAGGACCGGGCGACGAATGAAAATATCAGTAAATTTCATTCCTGCTTAATCTCCGCATCGTCGAGCTCTACCTGATTGTCGATCCGGATCGCCATCCCGTCGCGCAACTTCACCAGGCCGCTGCGGACGACCTGCGTCCCCGGTGAAAGCCCCTTGACCTCGACACGCCCCTGACGTACTTCGCCGGACTCAACGGCCGTGCGCTTGACCACCGGCTGGTCCTGATCATTTTTAGTGATGACAAAAATGAAATTGCCATAGGTATTAAAACTGATCGCGGTCCGCGGCAGGGTCAGCACCGGCCTGGCCTCAGCGGTAATGGTCTCCACCTCGGCAAACATGCCGGGGCGCAGCAGTCCCTGCGGGTTCGCCAGGGTCGCGCGGACCTTAAGGGTACGGGTGCCGGTATCAATCCCGGGATTGATCGCCGTGACTTCGCCGCTGAATACCTCTTGTGCGATGGCATCCAGTTGCAGTCTGACCGTCTGCCCGGCCTTGAGCTGGGCGATGTAGCGCTCGGGCAGGGTGTAGTCGACGTAGATGGGGTCCAGCGCCTGCAGACTGACAATGGCATTACCGGCTTCGAGGTATTCACCGAGATTTACCTGACGGATCCCCGCCAGGCCGGCAAACGGCGCGCGGATCTCTTTGCGGCGGATAATGGTTTCCTGTTGCTTGACCCGAGCCCGGGCGGCATCGTGGCGTGCCTGCGCCTCGTCATACTGGGATTTTGACATGGCCTTTTTCTGTAACAGGTCCTTGGCGCGATTGAACTGGACTTCGGTCAGCCGCCGTTCCGCGCGCAGGGCCTCCAGGGCAGCGGCATCGACGGCATCATCCAGCTTGATCAGTACCTGCCCCTGCTCTACCGGTTGGCCAGAGGTAAAGACGACTTCACTGATAATGCCATTGACCTCGGTGGTCACATCGATGCCATTCACGGCAACCAGGGAACCCACGGAATGCAATGACGGCTGCCAGTCTTCCGCTTTGACTTCGGTGGCAGCGACCACCGTGGGCGGCATGGCCCGGGACTGGCCCGCGCCCTGCGTACCGCGCCAGTAGAAGTAGCCTGCCAGGACGACGGCGGCGATGAGCACTAAGACAATGATGAACCGTTTTGACATGACTGTTTTTCCTGTCGCGTTGCTGCAATCTCCCAGTATACGGATTAGGCGGAGATTATGGTACGGGCGCTGAAAGGGCTTAACACACGCGCTGCTATTGTGGTTATTTTTTGCCAGCCATCCGACCCGCCCTATAGCCGGGAATGGGCTGGATCTTTTCCCGCGCGGGTCTGACCGTCAATGTGCTTGTGCACGGTTTCGTGCCAGGCGACTGAATACGGGGCCGACCCTCGCCAACAGGCTCGCCCGCCGACCGTGGCAATAGCACATTAAAATAGGGTATGTCTGTGACACCACAAAGGGGACGACACCGCCGCGCAAATATTCCCTGGTGGCGGCCAGCACCCTGTTTTTCACGGAGAGCCCGCCTCGCCTGACGGCCGGGATAGCCTAATGCTGTTCAGGCCTCGACGTCATGATAGACGTTCTGCACATCATCGAGGTCGTTGAGCATGTCGAGAAATTTATGAAACAGGTCGGCATCTTCGGCACCGATGGTGGTGGTATTCTGGGCCAGGAACTGGATCTCATCCACCTCAAACTCGATGTCACCCAGGGCCTCGAGCAGGGCTTGCCGGGCCTTGTTGTATTCAGTGTGTGGCGCAAATACCGTAATCATGCCGTTGTCGCTTTCAATGTCGCTGACATCCACATCGGCCGCCATTAAGGCCTCCAGGGCCGCCTCCTCGTCCTCGCCCTTGTAGGCCAGGATACAGACATGGTCGAACATATGGCCGACGCTGCCCGGCGTGCCGATTTTGCATTTGCACTTGGTAAAGCACAGGCGCACGTCACCAAAAGTGCGATTGGGATTGTCGGTGAGACAATCGACGATCACCATGCAGCCACCGGGGCCAAAGCCCTCGTAGCGGGCGGGTGAATAATCCTCACCACCGCCGCCCTTGGCCTTGGCCAGGGCCTTCTCGATCACATGCGCCGGGACCTGGTCCTTTTTGGCCCGGTCGATCATCGCCCGCAGGGCCAGATTGCCGTCGGGGTCGACACCCCCGGCCTTGGCGCAGACGTAAATTTCGCGGCCATACTTGCTATAGACCTTGGCCTTGGCGTCGGCCGTTTTGGCCATCGAGTCTTTCCGGTTTTGGTACGCTCTACCCATTGCCCTGCTGCCTCACTGACAATCACAAAGGCGCCAATTCTACAGTGATGCCCGTAACGGGGGAACCTTTTCCACGGGCCCGGGCGGCGTCCCGGGCCGTAACGCCAGCCACCTGCCGGGATCGGCACCGGCATCGCCAGCGGCCAGGTTTGGCGCGCCGGAAAAAAGCCTGGAATTTCCGGCGGCAAGTCCGCAAAATCCTCTTTACGGCTGTGCCCCCAGCTCCTGCCCCGAGCAACCGAGTGTGAAAGACCATGACACACAAGATTTCGATTACCTATTGCACCCAATGCCGCTGGCTGCTGCGTTCCGCCTGGATAGCGCAGGAGTTGCTAACCACCTTTGACGGCGAGATTGCCGCGCTCACCCTGATACCGGGCAGCGGCGGCGTCTTTGAGGTTGTGGTCAATGATGCTCTGGTCTGGTCACGTAAGGCCGAGGGACGCTTCCCGGAGATTACCGAACTCAAACAACGGGTCAGGGATATTATTGACCCGGAGCGCGATCTCGGCCATTCAGATCGAAAGCACTAGGCCGCGCGTGGACGCTTCCTACCCGTTCCTGCTCACCCGTAGCGGTATCGCCAAGCGTTATTGAGCCGATGAGCAGCTCGACCATCAATTTTATGATCGACGGGCCCGTTTTACCCGCCTGGCACTCAAACGTGCACAAGCACATTGACGGTCTGACGAGCGCAGCAAAAGATAAGCCGCATTCATTAGCATTGTTCACCGGGACCCTGAGGAGACGTACATGACTGGAATGATGAAGGCCTTTGTGGCCGGCACTTTACTCTCGCTGGCGGGCAGCACCCTGGTCAGCGCCGCCGATGTCGTCAATGACAAGAGCCTCGGCATGGAGCTGGCGCGGGATATTAGCAACGAGGCGGTACTGGCCTGCCGCCAACAGGGCTATCACGTCAGTGCCGTGGTGGTGGACCGTTTTGGCCTGTTGCGTGCTGCCCTGCGCGATGACCTGGCGTCGCGTTTTACCCTGGAGATCGCTGAACGCAAGGCCAATCTCACCGTCATGGCCTGGACCGACAGCGGCCCGTTTCGCAAGGCACGGCCGGACATCCAGCAGGAGCTGAATCATATCGAGGGGCTGATTGTCATGGAGGGCGGTGTGCGCATCGTCTCCGGCGGCTATAACCTGGGCGCCGTGGGGGTCAGTGGCGCACCGGGGGGCGAGCGCGATGCCGACTGCGCCCACAAGGCCCTGGAAAAACTCAGGGAACGGATTGAGTTTGCGGTGGACGGTTAGCCTGACGGCGACTCAACGCCAGCAGGCGTAGCAACAGCATCGCGGCGATGAAAACCCCGCCACGCAGCAGTGCAGAGATGGCGGCGATTTTCTGGTAGATGCCTTGCCAGTTAATGGTATCCACATAGGGGTTGGCGCCGTAGGCCTTGACCAACAACAGTACCTCGGGCCACCAGTCCGGGCCGCCGCTGCAGCAGCCGCGCAACCACATCTCGAACAGGGCCGACCAGCAGAGTAATGCCGCCGCGAGCCACAGGCCTTTTTGCCGGCCGCGCAACAGGGACCACTGCGCCAGCGGTCTCGCCAGCAGGACGGCGGCCACCAGCAACCCAATCACATCGCTGATACTCCAGTAGACACCCCAGTTTAGACCGGTGCTGCCGACCGACGTCAGCGCCAGCACATCCAGATCAAACAACACCAGCTTGAGTGTCTGCAGGACATTACTGGCAAAGAGGTCCGGCAACAGGGCGAACCTGAGTGCCAAAGGACTCGCCAGAGTGTTGGGCAGGGAACCTCCCAGCAGCGCGAGCACGAGACTCACCAGTAACAGTGGCAGGAGCAAGAGCCCCAGGGTCAGAATGAGAGGGTGTCGCGTCATGTCACTTCCGGCGAAGTTGCGTCCTGTCGTTATCGGCAGGCAACGCGAATGATTGAGTCTCTCGGGAAGGCGCGGCTCGGATCTCGAAGCGCCGGCGGACGGCTATTGCCAGAGTTCCTTCAGACGGCGTTCGATCATTTTCTGCCAGCCGGTGCCATCAGTGACCACTTGCAGATTTCTCAGCACCTGGCGTTCCCCCGGACGGAGCACTTCCTCCACCTCGAATTTACCCTTGCCCAGGAGACGGCTCTTGGTGACATGGATACGATAGCTGCCCACATATTTTAGTTCGCCCGGTCTGACGTGAATGACCTTCTGGTAGGCCTGCTGCTTACTGCGCACCAGATTGAACTGATTCTTATCGCCCGCATGAAAGGCGGCAATCACATATTTACCCGGACGAATATTTTCCGCCATGAAGGTGCCGTCATCGTAGACCAGTACACGGGGCGTCCTGCTAAAGGGGCGAATATAGGTCTTGCCATACTCAAAAAAGTCGACCTGAGTGATCGGCTCATCGGCGAGGACACTGCCATAGATCATGGCGAACTTGCGTGAATGCACATCGTCCGGCGGGGCCTGGCCATTACAGGCCACCAGCCCCATCATGATCAGGCCAAAAAGAAAAACGTGTTGCCGATGCTGCATGCCCACTCCTAACCCCGGTAATTCATTCAAGATGTGCATGAAAATGCAACAATCGGGCCAGTTTCTGCCGATGGGCCGCTGCACATGGTGCGATGCGGGTAATAATGGCAAGACCAACAGGGACGAAAGCCCCCTGGCCGGCCCCTGGGATAAGCGACACGCTATGAGGCAGCCAAAGCGGGCCACGGCGCCAACACGTGGTCACGGGGCTTGAGCAGTGGCGTAGCCGCGTCTGAGACGCCCCCGTCATGAAAAAAGGGACCTTGCGGTCCCTTTTTTGCGTCTACAGCGGCAAATCTTTGCCGTGCAGGTCTTGCCTAGGCGTTAACCGCCTTCATACTCAGGCGGATACGACCCTGTTTGTCAATTTCCAGGACCTTGACCTTGACCGTCTCGCCCTCGCTGAGCTTGTCACCGACATTCTCGACGCGCTCTTCCGAGATCTGCGAGACATGTACCAGACCATCTTTGCCCGGCAGGATGGTGACAAAGGCGCCGAAGTCCATCAGCTTGGCCACGCGGCCTTCGTAGACCTTGCCCACTTCGACGTCGGCCGTGATCTGCTCCACCTGACGCTTGGCCTCTTCCGCCGCAGCCTGGTCCACTGACGAGATCTTCACCAGACCATCGTCGGAGATATCGATACTGACACCGGTCTCTTCGGTAATCGAGCGAATAGTCGCACCACCCTTGCCGATGACATCACGGATCTTGTCCGGGTTGATCTTGAAGGTAATGTAACGTGGCGCATAGGCGGACATGTCGGTACGTGGCTCAGAGATAACGGCATTCATTTTCTCGAGAATAAACAGTCGACCGTCTTTGGCTTGCGACAGGGCAATTTCCATGATTTCCTTGGTGATGCCTTCAATCTTGATATCCATTTGCAGGGCGTTCACACCCTTTTCGGTACCGGCAACCTTGAAATCCATGTCACCCAGGTGATCTTCGTCACCGAGGATGTCACTGAGGACGGCAAACTTGTCGCCTTCCTTTACCAGACCCATGGCGATACCGGCCGTCGCTGCCTTGACCGGGACGCCGGCATCCATCAGCGCCAGTGAGGTACCACAGACAGAGGCCATGGAGCTGGAACCGTTGGATTCAGTAATTTCGGAGACCACGCGAATGGAGTAAGGGTATTCTTCCATATTCGGCATACTGCCCAAAACACCACGCTTGGCCAGACGACCGTGACCAATCTCACGACGACCCGGGCTACCGGTACGGCCGGTCTCACCTACTGAGAAGGGCGGAAAGTTGTATTGCAGCATGAAGGGTTCGCGGTAGGAACCTTCCAGGGCATCGATAATCTGTGAGTCGCGTTCCGTGCCCAGTGTGGTGACGACCAGCGCCTGGGTTTCACCACGGGTAAACAGTGCAGAACCATGGGTGCGGGGCAGTACGCCAACGCGCACGGTAATGGGACGCACGGTCTTGGTGTCACGACCATCGATTCGTGGCTCACCTTCGATAATGCGGCTGCGCACAACGCGTTTTTTCAGGCTTTCAATCGCACCGGCGACGTCTTCTTCACTATAACCATCGTCGGAGGCAACGGCAGCAATAATAGCCTTTGATACTTCACCAATACGGTTATAGCGCTCCATCTTGTCACTGATGGTATAGGCTGCTTTGATATCGGCTTCGCCAGCATCTGCGACCAGCTTGGCCAGGGTCTCATCCTTGGCCGGGGCTTCCCAGGCATGCGCTGTCACACCGACTTCACGGACAAATTCGTTAATGGCATTGACAACCACCTGCAGGGCATCGTGACCAAAAACCACGGCACCCAGCATCACATCTTCGGGTAATTCCCTGGCCTCTGATTCCACCATCAGTACGGCATTGGCCGTACCGGCAACGGTCAGGTCCAGGTCTGATTCTTTTAATTCAGAAAAGGTCGGGTTCAGGATGTAGGCACCATCTTTGTAACCCACCTTGGCGGCACCAATAGGGCCGTTGAAAGGCGCACCGGTCAGGGCCAGCGCCGCGGAGGCACCGATCATGGCGGGGATGTCGCCATCAATTTCCGGGTCCATGGAGACCACGGTGGCGATGACCTGCACTTCGTGGGTGTAGCCCTTGGGAAACAGAGGGCGAATAGGACGGTCGATGAGACGGCTGGTCAGGGTTTCTTTTTCGCTGGGACGACCTTCGCGCTTGAGGAAGCCACCAGGGATTTTACCGACGGCGTAGGTCTTTTCCTGATAATTGATAGTCATCGGGAAAAAATCACGCCCCGGCTGTGCTTCTTTTTCCACCACAGCGGTTACCAGGACGACGGTATCGCCCATGCTAACCAGTACCGCGCCAGTGGCCTGGCGGGCGATTTCCCCCGTCTCGAGCCTTACAGTGTTATTACCAAACTGAAATTCTTTTACAACGGGGGTCATGATTTTTCCTTTGATTCGTCGGTTGGATTACTTACGCAGGCCAAGTTTTTCGATGAGACTGCGATAGCGCTCAACATCTTTCTTCTTGAGATAGTCCAACAGCTTGCGACGCTTGCTTACCATGCGCAGCAGGCCCTGACGTGAATGATAGTCATGCTTGTGTTCTTTGAAGTGACCTGAAAGGTCATTGATACGGGCAGACAAAATCGCTACCTGAACTTCGGGGGAGCCAGTATCACTGCCTCCACGGGCGTGATCTTTAACAATCACTGACTTCTGCTCGGCATTAATCGCCATGAATTACTCCTGTTTTTTTCCGGTCTGTGCTGTGGTGAAAAAAGCGGCGGTATTGTAACTGTCGGGACGAGGTGGATACAAGCCGCAACTATCTGAAAATCACGATTTTTTGCCGGTCTGCTCACGAAGTGGCCTTGAGCAGGCGTTTGGGCGCCACGCGGCCGTCATCGAGAATCTGCCCCACCCCCAAAAAGCGCTCATCCTGGCTATAGAGCCGAACCAGCCCCTCGGTAGGGGCCTGTGCCACCTGTACGGGCTGACCCTGCTGCACGTAGAAGGTGCCATTATCCGTCAGGTGAATGTCGGGGAAATCGCCCAGAGCGGCCTCCAGCGGCAGTAACAGGGCATCCAGGGCCGCCTGGCCGCCCTGTTGCAAAATCTCGCTAAGTTGCGCCAGAGTGTAGGCATTTTCGATATTAAACGGTCCCACGCCGGTGCGCCGCAGTTGCCCCAGATGGGCGCCGCAGCCCAGGTCACGGCCGATATCCTCGGCCAGGGTACGAATATAGGTCCCCTTGGAGCACTTGACGAAAATGTCCAGTTCATCGGGGCGCTGCTCCCGCAGACGGAGCTCATAAATATGGATCTGGCGGGGCTGGCGTTCGACCTCCACGCCCTGGCGCGCCAGTTTGTAGAGTGGCTGGCCATTTTGCTTGATCGCCGAATGCATGGGGGGGATCTGCTCCAGGTCGCCGGTATAGCGCTGCAACACCGCCTCCACCTCGGCCCGGCTCAGTGCCGGCACCGGCTTTGACTCAATGACCTCACCCTCGGCATCCGCCGTGGTGGTGACCGCCCCCAGCTTACAGATACCTTCATAGCGCTTGTCAGAATCCAGCAAAAAACTGGACAGCTTGGTGGCCTCCCCCAGGCAAATGGGCAGCAGGCCGCTGGCCAGGGGGTCGAGACTGCCGGTGTGACCGGCCTTGCGGGCGTTGAACAGGTGTTTGACTTCCTGCAGGGCCTTATTGGAGCTAATGCCAATGGCCTTGTCCAGCAACAGTATGCCATTGACCGGACGCCCCTTTTCACGTCTGCGGCCCATTAATCCTCATCCTCTTTGTGCCTGGCACGGTCTACGGCCACCGCTTCATCGATCAGTTGCGACAACTGCGAGCCGCGCACAACAGAGTCGTCGTATTTAAAAATCAGGGAGGGGACGTGGCGCATCACCAGGCGTTGCCCCAGGGCGCGACGCAGAAAACCGGCGGACTTTTCCAGCCCCTGCTGTACGGCCGCAAGGTCGTTGTCATCCCCCATCACGGTATAGAAGACCTTCGCCACAGACAGGTCGCGACTGGCCTGTACCGCCTGCACGGTGACACCCGTCACGCGTGGGTCTTTGACTTCAAGTTGCAGCAATTGGGCAAGTTCGCGTTGGAGCTGCTCTCCAACGCGACGACTGCGACTAAATTCTTTAGGCATCGGGAATCGATTAGTACTTTAAGAAATGCGATTAAAATAAGGACCGCGACTATAGCTCGCGATTTACCTGGATACGCTCATAGACCTCGATCTGATCACCGACCCGCACGTCATTGTAGTTCTTCACGCCGATACCACACTCAGTCCCCTGTTTGACCTCGTTGGCATCATCCTTGAAGCGACGCAGGGATTCCAGTTCGCCTTCATAGATCACGACGTTGTCACGCAGGACACGGATCGGGCTGCTGCGTTTGACTGTGCCGTCGACCACCATACAACCGGCAATGGCGCCCAGCTTGGGAGACTTGAAGACATCGCGGACTTCGGCCAGACCAATAATCTGTTCCTTGAATTCCGGCGCCAGCATGCCGGTCATGGCGCTCTTCACTTCGTCGATGAGGTCATAGATCACACTATAATAGTGCAGATCCACGCTCTCTTCGTCGATAAGGCGCTTGGCGCTGGCATCGGCACGGACGTTAAAGCCAATCACAATCGCCTGTGAGGCCACGGCGAGGTTGACATCGGATTCGGTAATACCGCCGACACCACTGACCACGATCTTGACCTTGACCTCGTTGGTGGAGAGACCTTCCAGGGCATCACAAATCGCTTCTACGGAACCCTGCACATCCGCCTTCAACACAATATTGAGAAAGCTGACTTCGCCCTCAGACATTTGACTAAACATATTTTCGAGCTTGGACGCCTGTTGCCGGGCCAGTTTGACATCACGGTATTTGCCCTGGCGAAACAGGGCGACTTCACGCGCCTTGCGCTCGTTTTCCACTACCACGGCTTCGTCACCGGCGCTCGGGCTACCGGACAGACCCAGGACTTCCACCGGCATGGAGGGACCGGCCTCATTGATGGTCTGGCCGAATTCATTGAGCATGGCGCGCACACGGCCGTACTCCAGCCCGGCGAGCAGAATATCGCCCTTCTTGAGGGTGCCTTTTTGTATCAGCACCGTGGCCACGGTACCGCGGCCCTTGTCCAGACGTGACTCCACAACGGCACCACGTGCCGGACCGTCTTTGACGGCCTTTAATTCGAGTACTTCGGCCTGCAACAGGATGGCCTCCAGGAGTGCATCCACGCCTTCGCCGGTATGGGCCGAGACATTCACAAACATGGTGTCGCCACCCCAGTCTTCCGGGATAACCGAAAACTGGCTCAATTCATTCTTGATGCGCTCAGGATCGGCATCGGGCTTGTCAATTTTATTGACGGCAATGATCAACGGCACACCGGCCGCCTTGGCGTGTTGCACAGCTTCCTGGGTCTGCGGCATGACGCCGTCGTCGGCCGCCACGACCAGCACCACAATATCGGTGACCTGCGCACCACGGGCACGCATGGCGGTAAACGCGGCATGGCCCGGGGTATCGAGAAAGGTTATCGAGCCCTTGTCGATATCCACATGATAGGCGCCGATGTGCTGGGTAATGCCGCCAGCCTCACCGGAGGCGACTTTACTGCGGCGAATATAATCCAGCAGCGAGGTCTTGCCATGGTCGACGTGACCCATAATGGTCACGACCGGTGCACGGCTAATTGCCTCGCCGGTATCTTCCGCCGTGGTCACGACGCTATCTTCAATGGCATCTTCCTTATGCAGCTTGGCGCGATGACCCATTTCCTCGACCACGATGGCGGCGGTATCCTGATCCAGCATCTGGTTAATGGTAACCATGCTGCCCATTTTCATCATCACCTTGATGACCTCGGCCGCCTTCACCGACATGCGCTGGGCGAGATCGGCAACGCTGATGGTCTCGGGCACCAGCACATCATGCACAATCGGCACGGTGGGCTTGGTAAAGCCATGTTCGGTCTGTGCGGCGGGAGTTGCCAGGGTGCGTTTTTTCTTCTTGCGACGCCCTGACTTGTCGGCCGTCACGTGCAGCTCCTTGCGGCCGTACTTGGTGTTGCGTTCTTCCTGCTCTTCCTTGCGGGACTTTTTCCCCTTGCGCGCATCTTTGTTTTCTTTAGCGGGCGCAGGGGCGGCTTCGGCCGGCTTGCCGCCAGCGATGTCCAGTTCCTTCTGACGAGCGGCCGCTTCTTCTGCCGCCTTACGTTCTTCGACCGCCTTTTGCAACGCCTCTTCTTCGGACTTACGTTGCGCTTCTTTTTCTTCAATCTTGCGCTTGGCTTCTTCTTCCAGGCGCTTCTGTTCGGCCTCTAGCTCTTCACGCTTGGCACGTTCCAGTTCAACACGCTCACTCTCTTTTTCAAGCACGACACTACGTTTGACGTAAGTACGCTTTTTACGTACTTCAACCGTAACTGACTTGCCTTTGCCATGCGAACCGCTCAACTTCAGCTCGCTGGTGGATTTGCGACTCAGGGTGATTTTTTTGGGACCGGCTTCATCCGCGCCGAGCTCATCCTTGCCATGCTTACGGCGCAAGTGGCTGAGCAGCTCCTGCTTTTCGGTGTCCGTAATATTGGCGTCCGCACCTTTTTTCTCCAGACCGGCTTCCTGTAATTGTTCCAACAGGCGATCAATAGAGATACCTACGACTTCGGCAAATTGTTTGACGGTTACATCAGCCATCTATTTCCCCTAACTTACTACCCTAACCCTAACTTACTCTTCAGCAAACCATGGCGCACGTGCGGTCATGATCAATTTTGCTGCGCGCTCTTCGTCAATACCTTCAATCTCAATCAAGTCATCAACCGCCTGCTCTGCCAGGTCTTCCATTGACTTGATGCCGACCGCCGCCAACTGCTTGGCCGTCTCTTCGTCCATGCCTTCCATCTCGAGCAAGTCCTGCTCGGGTTCCGCCAGCTCTTCTGAGCTAATGGCACGGGTCAGCAACACATCTTTGGCGCGCTGGCGCAATTCTTCGACAATACCCTCATCGAATTCTTCGATTTCCAGCATTTCGCTTACCGGCACGTAGGCGACTTCATCGATGGTGGTAAATCCTTCCTGCACCAGAATTGCCGCGACCTCTTCGTCCACATCCAGGGCATCCATAAAGACCCGCTGGTTGCGTTCGGACTCTTCTTCGCTCTTGGCCTCGGCCGCCGATTCGGACATCACGTTCAGGGTCCAGCCGCTCAGGTCGCTGGCCATTTTCACATTCTGGCCACCACGGCCTATCGCCTGTGACAACTGCTCTTCGGCGACGGCAATGTCCATGCTCTCGGACTCTTCATCAACCACGATGGAAACCACATCGGCCGGGGCCATGGCGTTAATAACAAACTGCGCTGGATTCTCGTCCCACAGGACAATGTCGATACGCTCACCGGCCAGCTCATTGGAAACCGCCTGGACACGTGAACCCCGCATACCGACACAGGCGCCGACCGGATCGATACGTGCCTCGGTACTCCTTACCGCGATCTTGGCGCGTGAACCCGGGTCACGGGCAGCCGCCAGGATTTCAATCAGACCTTCGCCGATTTCCGGCACTTCGATCTTGAACAGTTCCATCAAAAAACGCGGATCCGTACGGCTAACCATCAATTGCGGACCACGGCTCTCGGCGCGCACTTCCTTAAGGTAGCCACGCAGACGGTCGCCGGGGCGCACCGACTCGCGCGGGATCATTTCTTCGCGCGGGATAATGGCATCGACATTATTGCCAAGGTCCATAAAGACATTGCCACGTTCAACGCGCTTGACAATCCCCATCACCAGCTCGCCGATACGATCCTTGTAGGCATCAAAAACCTGCTCGCGCTCAGCCTCACGCACCTTCTGGACAATGACCTGTTTGGCCGTCTGTGCGGCGATACGACCGAACTCAATGGACTCCACCGGTTCTTCGACAAAGTCACCGACGGCAATCTCCGGGTTTTCGACCTGAGCGGCGCTCAAGGTAGTCTGGCGCTCAGGCGCATCCATGGCGTCGTCCTCCACCACTTCCCAGCGGCGAAATGTTTCATAACCGCCAGTAGCCCTGTCAATGGCCACGCGGATGTCGACGTCATTGTTGTAGCGCTTCTTGGTCGCCATGGCCAGTGCCGCTTCAATGGCTTCGAAGATGATGCGTTTGTCCACACCCTTTTCGTTGGACACCGCATCGGCCACCAGCAGGATCTCTTTGTTCATCGTTCCATTCCTACACTCAGGATATCGTTAAGATAATTTGAAAGTAGTATCAACACCACCTCCAACCAAACCTCTTCAATCTAAAATTCCGGTACCAGATTCGCCTTGTCGATATCGTCAAAACGAATCGTTATCTGTTCCCCATCGTCCAGCGACAGGGTAATCATGTCCTCGACGACCTGCTCAATGCGGCCTTTGATTTTGCGCCGACCGTCCTGCATGTCATGCAGGCGCAGCTTGACTCGATGGCCGTTAAACCGTACATAGTCGGCCAGTTTAAACATGGGCCGATCCAGCCCCGGCGAAGAGACCTCCAACAGGTACTGACCCTTGATCGGGTCCTCCACGTCGAGCACGCTGCCCAGCTGTCGGCTCACCTGCTCGCAATCTTCGAGCACGACACCGGCCTCATTGTCGATAAAAATGCGCAGTATCGAGTTTTTGCCCTGGGGGATATACTCGACACCAACCAGTTCGTAGCCCATTGGCGAGACAACGGACTCCACCAAATTTGTTACCGTGGCACTAATTCGGCCCATTCATCAGCCCCAAAAATAAAAAATGGGCCTCGGGGCCCACTTGTTAAATGCTCGAACAAGTCTGTAAAACAGGCGCGATTATAACACCTTATATATAAAATTCCAGCCCGTTGGCACAATGCAGGCCCGTCCCGACGGGCCGTGCCAACAGTGCTGGCTGCACTGTCCCGGCGCCAAACGCCCTCCTGCGCCACTGGCGGGTAGCCGCCGGCATGTCATTTGTCTGCGGCTGGCCTATCCGGCCCGCAGACCGCTAAAGACTGTCAAACACCTGGGCATGCAGTCCTACAGGCACGAGAAGTAGCCGCCAACACAGGGGCGGTCAAAGCGCTTTTACGATGCGGAGCTGTCCCTGCCCACAGGTGAACGAGCACGGACGCGCCCCTGCGCACGTGACGCTCGGCAACCCGGACACCATCGACCCCAGGCTTAGCGCACGGCCAGCCGAGCGGTACTTTTTCTTGATGACCTTCATCGAGATATCCACAAAGACCGCACTGCGGCATGCAAGTCCCACCCGACGGCGATCGGCGGACGAAAAAAAACCTAACACAAAAGTTAGGTTTTTATGATTTTGGTAGCGGGGGCTGGATTTGAACCAACGACCTTCGGGTTATGAGCCCGACGAGCTACCAGGCTGCTCCACCCCGCATCAGAAGCGCGCATTCTATACAAGCTGCCCAGGCTCTTCAAGCCAAAAGGGTGAATACTTGCAGATATGTTGCTTCACCGTGGCTCCGTGCTGGCGTGTAGCGGCCAGGATTGCAATGTTGTCCGCTTCATGGGTGCAAATTGCAGTGATATGTGGACAAAGTAGCAGCAATAATCTGTAGCCTGTTGTTTTGATTAACCTTATTATCATGGTATGAAATTTGCTGTATTTCACAGTAATGCGAATGTTTAAAATTAAGTGTTGGAGGAGTTTCCCTAATGAATCATCAACGTCGTACCCTCTTGAAGGCCTCCATGGCTACCGGCGCTGTCGCCGTGGCTGTTGGTGCCGGTCTGCTCACCCCCCAGGCTGTGCTGGCGGCATGGCCAACCGAGGCCTTTCAGGCCAAGGAAATGGATGATGCCCTCACGGCCCTGTGGAAGAACAACCAGATTACACCCAGCAAGGATATTGAACTGGAGGCCCCCGATATCGCTGAAAACGGCGCGGTCGTCTCGGTCGCCGTCAAGACCAGCATCCCCAATGCCGAACAGATTTCGATTTTTGTACCGGAAAATGTCAGCGCCCTGACTGCCAGTTATATTCTCACTGCGGAAACAGAAGGCCTGATTACCAGCCGTATCAAAATGCGCAAGTCGTCTGATGTCATTGCCGTCGTCAAGGCCGGCGACAAACTCTACATGACGAAAAAACCCATCAAGGTCACCCTGGGTGGCTGTGGCGGTTAATCCGGCGACAACAAAGCGATATAGCGGAGGTTTAAAATATTATGGCTAAGAAACAGATGAAAATTCGCGCCTGGACCAGCGGCTCTACTGCCAACGTCAAGGCTATTATTTTTCACCCCATGGAGACCGGTCTGCGCAAAGACAAGGCCAGTGGTAAAGTCATCCCGGCACAGTACATCAAAGAAGTGGAGTGCACGCACAACGGCAAGTCGGTACTCACCTGCCTGTGGGGACCGGGAGTTTCCAAGAACCCTTTCTTGTCATTTAATTTCAAGAATGCCAAGGCAGGCGACACACTGGAAATTAAATGGGTGGATAATCTGGGTGATACCGATACTGCACAGGCCAAGATCGGCTAAGCTAACATCCGCCCCATACAAAGGCGTTACCGAACTTCGGTGACGCCTTTTTTTCGCACATCGTATAGTGACTATTTTGCTATAAAAAAACGGGCGCAGTTGCGCCCGTTCTCTAACCTGTTTACGTTAAGCGCTTAGGGCTTGACGTACAGGTAACCCTTTTGCTGCAGGTGGGCAACGTGCGCTACACCAGAGGGAACGATCTCGGCATGCTCATTGATTTTATTTTTGTCAATTTTCTTGCCACGAATGGTATTGGCGCAGATCTGGAACTTGACGCCACGATTGGCCAGAGCGGCAATGTCATCGTTGAAGTTATAGACCTTGCCGGACTTTTTGTCTTTTTTGCCCATCGCACCATCGACCATAGCAAAGGCACCACCACCGTGAGTGACAACAATAATTTCAACATTTTTATCGCCCAGGGCGTTCAGGTGGTTTTTGACGTTACGCAGCGCACCGCCAGCGGTGTGGACATTGTTGATGTGGTAGACCACCTTCTGCTTGTCATAGCCGTTATCGGCCGTGCCTGCCTGCGCGTTGAATGCCAGACCCAGCAGGGCGGCCATTGCGACTAATGCCATCTTGTTTGACTTCATCATTTTACTCCTCCAGATTTACAGCTCGTTATAATGTGCGATTGCACTGCCATTGTTAGAGCAAGGATCATTCCAGCTCAACAAATTCTTAATTACCATAACTTTCTTAATATTTTTCAATTACTTACCATAGACTCTATATCGGTATCCGTGGCTGTCGTCGCCATGTTTATGCAAACTGCAACCCTTTATACATTAGCAAAATGTAATTTACACCGTTTCGGACTGGTCTTCATAACGGCGTAGTTTGCGCCACAGGGTAGTCTTATCGATACCGAGCAATTTTGCCGCCTGGGTCTTTTTGCCTCGGCAACAACGCAACACATGACTGATGTATTCCTGCTCAAGCCTTTCCAGTGGCATAAATTCATCATCGGAAAACTGGATGGGCAGCTCCAACGAGCCGGCAGTGTCAGTAAAAAGCGCATCCCAGCGCAACACCGGCCCATCGGCAAGAATAACACTACGCTCGATAGTATTGCGCAATTCACGCACATTGCCCGGCCAGGGGGCTTCGCACAGGCGCCTTAAGGAGACGGCATCAAAGCCCTGCACGCGCCGGCCGTATTGTTCGGAAAATTCCTGCACATAGTGGTCCACCAGTGCGGGGATATCCTCCCGATGCTCTGCCAGCGATGGCACACGTATGGTCACTACGTTTAAACGATGATAGAAGTCGTGCCGGAATTTTTTTTCCTCGACCAGGCCTTCCAGATCCTGATTACTGGCGACCAGGATGCGCACATCAATAGGGATAGGGATGGTGCCACCGACACGGGTGATCGTCCTGCTTTCAATAGCCCGCATCAGTTTTGTCTGCATCATGTCGGAAATATTACAGATCTCATCGAGAAACAAGGTGCCGCCATCGGCCTGCTCCATCAGGCCATATTTACGCTGTGTCGCACCGGTAAAGGCGCCTTTCTCATGCCCAAACAATTCACTCTCTAATAACGTGTCACTTAGCGCACCACAGTCGATCGCAACAAATGGTGCGTCCTTGCGTGGACTATAGTCATGCAACGCGCGCGCTACCAGTTCCTTACCTGTGCCTGAATCACCGCTAATGATAGCACTGCAACTGACCTCGGCAAGTTTTTCAATGGTGTTGAACAGTGTCTTCATCACCGGGGTGTCACCGATCATGCCAAAGCGATTACGCCGGACACCGATGCGTTTTTTAAGGAGACGATTCTCATTTTTCAGCTGTACAGCCTTCATGGTGCGATCCAGACGCAATTTTAACTCTTCAAAGTCAAAAGGCTTTTTGATGAAGTCGGTAGCACCACGGCGCATGGCCTCAACGGCATTTTCCACAGAAGAATATCCGGTCATTACCAGCACGGGCACGTCCTGGTCCAGTTCACGGATGTTGCTCAGAAAATCAAAACCATTCATGCCTGGCATACGCAGGTCCGTCACCAGGACATCCGCGCCCTGGGTCTGGAAGACATTGAGGCAGGTCTCCGCATCCTGAAAGACTTCACAGGCATAGCGGGCGTGGTCACAGTTGCGCTTCATGATCTTCCCGGTCACCTGGTCGTCATCGACAAACATAATGCGAATAGGTTTAGCCAACATTTGCAACCTCCATGGGCTCAACCACAGAATCATTCAGCGCCTTATTGGCCGGCAATAAGATACTGACACAGGCGCCATTACCGGATTCATTATTTCTCAGCTGTATTGCCCCACCATGATGTTTGACAATACCGTAACTCACAGAAAGTCCCAGACCGGTACCCTTGCCCTCTTCCTTGGTGGTAAAGAAGGGATCAAATATCCTGCAAAGGTACTCCTCGGCGATACCACTGCCGCCATCACGGATTTCGATACAAATATCCTGCCGCTCATGGGTAAAGAACGCATTGAGGAGGATACTGCCGCCTTCCCTGGAAGCCTGCATGGCGTTGAGCAGAATATTGACCAGCACCTGTTGCAGGAGTTTGTCATCACCATACATCAGCAGATCTGCCTCAATATGTTTCTTGAGCTGGATGTTTTGCATTTCAAATCGATGATGTAATAAGGACAGCGTTTCATCGATCAGCTCGCTCATATCAAACTGCCGATACTCCGGCGGGGTCTCGCGGGCAAAGCTTAAAATGCCCTGCACAATCGTGGCGCAGCGTTTGCCCTCTTTCTTGAGCAGACGAATATCGCTCAACAGTTCCGGGTCATTGTCTTTAAGCGAATCCTCGATCAGGGATGCCAGTGACATCATATTCATTAGCGGATTATTTATTTCATGGCCGATGCCTGCCGCCATCTGACCCACCGAGGCCAGGCGCTCGGACTGGCGCGCGGCCTTCTCGGCCTTGTCGCGTTCCGCCTTGGCCCGTTCCAGGCTATCAGTCAGATAATTGTACGCCCGGCCAGCCTGGCCTATTTCATCACGACGATTTTCCTCATAACGCACACCACGTTCGCCATCCGCATAGCGCCGGATAATGTCCGCCAGCTCATAGACGGGACGGGTTAATTGATAGGCCGCCCAGACCGCCAGCAACAGGCTGACGACCAACAATACCGCCATCAACCACCAGATGGACTGCCGCATGGTATTGATGGGGGCAAAGATCACATCCGATTCGGTTTCGACCACCAGTAGCCAGCGTGTCGCCCGGTCATCAAAAGGGGCGATCTTGTGGTAAAACAACATCCGGCCATCCTCGCGGAAAATGGAGCCGGTCTTCTCGGCTCCGGCAACCTGCTGCCATTCGGTGGGCGTGAGCTCGGCCGAGAGACGATACTCCGAGCGCATCTGGTCGGCAAAGCGCTTGGCGGTATCCGCGTGATACAGGTAGATACCATCACGCGGCGTGTCGGGATTGAGTTCCACAATATAGGCATTCCGGGGAAAACCGCGCAGAGAGGATTCCATAGTGGCATCCATGCGTGAGCCCCACATGTTGACGACCAGAAAGCCCTCGGGTTGATCTACCTCATCCTTGAGCCTGATGGTGTAGCGAATCATTGAGGGACAGAACTCGAGACCCGGCACGACCTGACCCAGTTCAAAATCGGACAGGGTCACATCGGCCAGACTGGTCATGGCCGATTTAAAAAAACTCTTGTTGGATTGATCGGCAATAAACAGCCTTGGCACCTGTGGATCTTCGAGTTTGGGCTCAATGGGTTTACCCTCTTTGACTTTCACGAGGGTCTTGCCGTCCGGGCCGATAAAGCGCAAGGCCTGGATACTGTTAACGGCAAGCTGATAGTTGAGAAAAAACGCCTCCAGGTCGTCGGCCCGCTGCTTGTATTCGGCATTGCTGACCTCGCCGCTGGCATGCCCCCGGATCGCCAGGGCAAACTGTCTGACCGCTGGGACCTGGGCGAGACCCGCCGCGATCGACTTCTGATTTTTCAGGATTAGGATGAGCTCATCGGCGATTTTATCCAGGCTACCGTGCAATTCTTGCGCGGTGCGATCACGGACTTCCTGTTCCATGCGATCCACAACACCAAAGAGCAGAATCAGTAATGGAATTACTGTCAGCAGACTCAATGAGATAAAAAATTTATGCCGAAGTTGCACTCTGCTACACACCACCCGTATAAGTTGCAGATTGCAGACTAGCAGAGTAATTCTGGAGGGTCTATATCCGGAGAATATATAAGTATTTTATTATATTATAATTGCAAAATGCATATTTAGTGCAAAGTGAATTATTTTTGTCGTTGGGCGAGCAGGTGTTGCAGTTCATTACGATAGACAAAGCCGGGCAAGGCAAAAACCAGGAACAGGCACAGGGTCGTCACATAAAACTCCCAGTCCTGGCTGTGAATTTCACCGGTCGCCCGTGTCTCCAGCCCCAGCGCCAGCAAACCGACCAGGAAGTAGTAGACGAACCATTCCATCCAGCGGATGAGGTTGCGCTTCCCCTGTATGGGCGTCGGCAGGAAAACAAAGACCTTTTCGCTTAACCAGGGCAGATTGGCGGCTGCCAGGGCCAGAAGTACCAGCAATAGGACGGATATACTGAGCATTATGATATGGTGTGTCGTTGATTAGGGAGTGATGATGGTAGCGACACAGAACGCCATTAGCAAGCCGGGATAGAGCCCCAGACCCAATACCAGCAGCCCATTTGCGCTCAGGACCACCCGCATGTCATTACTCGCCACCAGTGCAGAGGCATCTTCTGCCTTATCGAAGTACATCATTTTGATCACCCGCAGGTAGTAGAAGGCACCGATAATGGAAAAGACCACCGCGGTAATCGCCAGCCATATCAACCCGGTGCTGGCGACGAGAGCCTTCAGGACCGCCAGTTTGGCCCAGAAACCGAGAAAGGGTGGCACGCCGGCCATGGAAAACATCAGAATGAGCATAATAAAGGCAAACCACGGGCTACGCTCGTTGAGTCCCTTGAAATCCACCAGACGCTCTGCCTCAAAGCCCTGGCGTCCCATGAGGATAATCATGCCGAAGGCACCCAACGACATGAGCACATAGACCAGTACATAAAACAGGGATGCCGCATAGCCCGCTGCGGTCCCGGTGAGTACGCCGAGGAGGAGAAAACCCACGTGGGAAATCGCCGAATAGGCCAGCATGCGTTTGAGATTGTCCTGGGCGATGGCAATGATGTTCCCCAGGGCCATGGAGGCAATGGCCAGCAGGATCAGGATGTCCTGCCACTGTTCCTGCAGGGAGCCCATACCATCGACAAGCAGGCGCATTAACATGGCAAAGGCCGCCAGCTTGGGGGCTGCCGCCAGGTATAGAGTCACCGCAGTGGGGGCGCCATGATAGACATCGGGCACCCACATGTGAAAGGGTACCGCCCCCAGCTTGAAGGCCACACCAACAATCAGAAAGACCATACCAAAGGAGAGCAGAATCTTGTCCTGCACGTTGGGGAGACGTTCGTTGATGAGCGCCAGGTCCAGCGTCCCGGTGACGCCGTAGAGAATGGACATGCCATAGAGCAACATACCCGAGGCGATGGCGCCGAGGACAAAATACTTCATGGCGGCCTCGGAGGCCTGTGCCGAATCTCGTTGCAAGGCCACCATGGCGTACATACACAAGGAGAGCAGTTCCAGACCAAGGTAGATGGTCAGGAAATTCTGTGCTGATACCAGGATCATCATACCCAGCACACCAAAGAGGCCGAGTATATAAAATTCACCCTTGAACATGCCATGATCGCGCAAATAATCCTTGGCATACAGAAAGGTAACCATGCCGGCAATAACAATACCCATTTTCAGGACGTCCGCCAGGGGATCGCGCACAAAGGTGTCACTAAAGGTCATGATGCGGCTATCGGAAAAGCTCACGGCAATCAGGACAAAGACACCCAGCAGGCTGGCCATGGCAAGAATATAGGTGGCGCCACGAGAACGATCGCTGAGAAAAAGATCTACCAGCAGGACCACGCAGGCCATGGTCAATAAAAATATCTCCGGCAACGCGGGAAGAAAATTCGGCAGTGGAAAGTTCATGCGCTTTACCGTCCCCTTACTTCAGTTTTGTCGTTGTGACGTGCTGTACCAGATTGCTAACACTGGCATCCATGACTTCGAGTAATGGCGCAGGATACAAACCAAAGAACAACACGGTAATGGCGAGAATCCCTAAAAAGAAAAACTCGCGGCGATTGATATCTTTCAGGGCCTTGACTGCTTCACTGGTAACCTCACCAAAAATGACTCGCTTCACCATCCACAGGGTGTAGGCCGCACCCAGAATCAGGGTAGTCGCCGCCAGGAAGGCAATCCAGAAATTGGCCTTAAAGGCTGACAGGATAACCATGAACTCACCAACGAAGCCCGAGGTCCCCGGCAGGCCGGCATTGGCCATGGCAAAGAACACCATAAAAGCGGCAAAGGTCGGCATGGTGTTGACCACGCCACCATAGTCTTTGATCATACGCGAATGCATCCGGTCATACATGACCCCGACACAAAGAAACATTGCGGCAGAGATAAAGCCATGGGAGATCATCTGCACCATGGCGCCTTCAATGCCCATAACCGCACCATTATAAGAGCCTGTATTGCCGGCAATAGCCCAGATAATAAAAAAGCCCAGAGTCACGAAACCCATGTGTGAAATAGAAGAATAGGCGATCAGCTTCTTCATATCCTGCTGCACCAGCGCCACAAAACCAATATAGACCACGGCAATGAGCGACAGGCTAATCATCAAGGTATCAAAGGCATGACTGGCATCCGGGGTGATCGGCAGGGAAAAGCGCAGAAAACCATAGGCCCCCAGTTTCAGCATGATCGCCGCCAGGATCACCGACCCCCCGGTGGGTGCCTCGACGTGGGCATCCGGCAACCAGGTGTGGACCGGCCACATGGGGATCTTCACCGCAAAGGCGACCAGGAAGGCCAGAAAGATAAGTTTTTGCACATCGAGATCGATGGGGAGCTTATGAAACTCGAGAATAGAAAAACTGCCCGTTTGAAAAAACAGGTAGAGCAAGGCGATCAGCATGAACACCGAGCCGAAAAAGGTGTACAGGAAAAACTTGATGGTGGCGTAGACGCGGCGTGGCCCACCCCAGACCCCAATGACAATAAACATGGGGATCAGCAGGGCTTCCCAAAAGACATAGAAGAGCGCGGCATCAAGTGCGGCAAAGACGCCATTCATAAGCCCTTCCATGATCAGGAAGGCCGCCATATATTGCGCTGCCTTGAACTGGATCACTTCCCAGGCCGCAATAATCACCAGCACCGAGACAAAGGTCGTCAACAATATCAGGGGCATGGAAATACCATCTACCCCCAGGTGGTAATTCACATTAAAGGGTTCGATCCAGGGCAGCAGTTCGACAAACTGCATATTGGCCGTATCCATCTGAAAATGGGTATACAGTGGGATCGATAACAGGAAGGTCACCACCGCCACAACCAACGACAGCATGCGGGCCTCAGGTGCATTTTTATCCCCGCCCGTTGCCAAGACCAACAGGCCACCGAGTATGGGCACCCAAATAACTAAACTAAGTAATGGCCAATCAGCAAACATCTATTCCAACCCTTTTTATTCTTATATCCAGCCCAGGACATAGGAGGCAAGTAAAAACATCAAACCCAGAATCATCGCAAAGGCGTAATGATACAAATAACCGGTCTGCACCCTACGCAACACGCCGGAGCACCAGCCAACGGTCTTTGCTGAGCCATTGATGATCATGCCATCAATCAATTTTGTGTCGCCGGCCTGCCATAACACACGGCCAATACCACGACTACCACCGGCAAAAAATATTTCATTAAAGCGGTCTGCGTAATACTTGTTATCCAGCACAGTATGGATAAGCTTGAATTTTTTCTCGAACCAGGCAGGAATGTCTGGCCGTTTCATATAAAGGAAGTACGCCGTCAAAACACCGGTAGCGGCCAACCAGAATGGTGCTGTAACAAAGCCATGGGTGATCATTCCCCAAACGCCATGATAATCCTTAGCAAGCTTAGCCAGGACATCATGTTGCGGCAGGACATAAATGGCATCACCAAAGAATTTTCCAAAGGCCATGGAATCAACATAGAAGGCACCGATAACGACGGACGGAATGGCCAGCAATATTAATGGCAAGGTGACCACCCAGGGTGTCTCATGCAAATGGGAACGTGTATGCTCATCCATGCGTTCCTTACCATGGAAGACCATGTGGCATACTGGGGCAGGCCCTGCGTGAGCACGTACACCAGCAGTTGCTCGGGCAGCGGCACGAAGGACTGCCGTCCGCAGGCGCTCAACGGCGACGGCTGCCAGGACTATCGCAACTGCTGCACATCCGCGACGTGGGTGGGCCAGGCGATGGCGATTCAGCTTATGAACCAGAAGGCACTGTGGAATCACAACCCGTTCTTCGATTACGTGGACAGGTGGATGGGCTACGGCAGCGACCCTGGCGTAGCCAACGGTGACTGGCTGCAGCCGGGTT